>DASZGY010000107.1:0-2542 GCA_035938395.1 Acidimicrobiia bacterium | reverse complement strand
TGCGTGACGACGAACGTCGCGTCGGGAAACGTGGCCCGCAGCGCCGGGAACTGCTCGATGTGCTGGGGCGACTTGAGCACCCACCGCTCGCCGCCCCGCAGCCACTGGAGCACCTTGAGCACCGTCCGCATGTACTCGTAGTGCGGCGTCTGGTCGTGCGCGAGGTAGTAGTCGCGCCAGGTCGGCATGGCCGACGTCGTCTCGAACAGCATCGTCGAGAAGTCGATCGCCAGCAGCTGGATCTCCTCGTGGACGTGATCGACGGTCATCTCGTGCATGCGCCTGAAGTACGGCATCGCCGTGTTGATGAACTCGAGCGCGACCGCGGTGCGGGCGATGCGCGGATCGGGCTCGCCCGGCGCCGGCCGGTCGGACTCGGGGAGCACCGGCTCGAGGCTCTCCCAGTACGGCAGCGACCGCAGCGCCGGGTCGGCGGCCATGAGGTTGTGCAGGTGCGTCGTGCCCGTGCGGGGCAAGCCGCACACGACGATCGGCGCCTCGATGCGCACGTCGTGGATCTCGGGGTGCCGGCGCAGGAGGTCCTGGATGAGCAGCCGGTTCGAGAGCAACTGGACGAGCAGCGCGTGGTTGCTGACCACGCCCGGCCCGCTCAGCCCCGCCTCGGTGCGGAAGGCGGTGCAGAGCACTTCGAGGGGCTCGCGGAAGGCATCGTCGCCGAAGTCCGTCAGGCCCGTCCTGGCGACGGCCGTTCCCATGAGCGCGTCGGGCTCGAGCTGCAGGCCGTCCGCCATGGCGGCCATGGCCGAGAGGATCTCGGCGGTTTCGGGGGCGAACTGGGGATGTGCGAGGTCGTCGATGCGGACGGGCGCCGGCCGTGCCCCGACCGTCACCGGATCAGGCTCCGGCCGGCACCGGCACCGTGCGCGTGTCGCGTCCCGAGCGCAGCACCGTGCCGGGGAGCTCGCCGGTCGTCGCTCCGTCGACGACGATCGGGCGGCCGTTCACGAACACGCGGTGCACGCCGGTCGAGCCGGCGAACAGCCGCGCCGTGCCCCCGGGCAGATCCTGGACCAGGCGCACCTCGTCGGCGCCGACGGTCTCCGGGTCGAACACGACGAGATCGGCGTGGAAGCCCTCGCGCACCACGCCCCGGTCCCGCAGCCCGAACAGCTCGGCCGGCGCCTGCGTGATGAGGTGCACCGCCTCCTCGATCGGGACGAGCTTGCGACCGCGGATCATGTCGCCGAGGAACACGGTCGTGTAGGGCGCGCCGCACATGCGGTCGAGGTGCGCGCCGGCGTCAGACCCGCCGATGAGCACGTTCGGGTTCCGCCACGCGTCGGCGCGGAGCTTCCACGAGTCGTCGTCGTCATCGGGCGGCATCGGCCAGAGGACCGTGCGCAGCTCGTCCTCGAGCACGATGTCGACCAACGCGTCGAAGTTGTCCTGGCCTCGCTCCTTCGCCAGGTCGTAGACGGCGCGGCCCTTGAGACCCTCGTTGGCGGCGGAGAACGTGTCGCCGATCTGGTAGCGACCCCACGACGCGAGGCGCCGGAACACACCCGCCTCCTTGGAGCGGGCGCGCTCGTTCATCCATTGCCGCGTCGCAGGGTCGCGCAGCTTCTCCATGCGCTCGGGCACGGGGAGGTTCATCACCTCGTTCCAGCCCGGGAGCATGAACAGCGCGCAGTAGTTCCGGAAGCTCATGTTCATCTCGACGAGGATCGGCATCGTCAGCGCGATCGCCTTCCCGCCCCGCGCCGCCGCGTTCTCGCACGCCGCCAGCTGCGCCCGGTACCGCTCGGGCTCCTTGGCGTCGACCGTGAGCACGTTCCAGTTGAGGGGGCGACGGGCGGCGAGCGTCATCTCCGCCATCTGCTCCACCTCGTCGTCGCGGAAGCCGCGCATGCAGCCATCGGTCACGTACTCGAGCGTCGTGCCCTCGTGCGCGCGCATCGCGCCGCACAGCGCGAGCACCTCCTCCTTGGACGCCCACCGCGACGCGACCGGCTGCCCGTCGCCGTCGGAGTGCGTGAACGCGAGCGTGGTCGAGAAGCCGATCCCGCCGGCGTCGATCGACTCGTGCAGCAGGCGCACCATCTGGTCGATCTGGTCGTCGGTGGCCTCGTTGCCGACGGCGTCCGGTCCCATCACGTTGCGGCGCAGCGCGCAGTGGCCGACGTTGAACATCGCGTTCACGGCCACGTTGCCTTCGAGCCGGTCGAGGTAGTCGCCGAAGCTCGACCAGTTCCACGGCACACCGTTCTCGAGCGCAGGGAGCGGCATGCCCTCGACCCTGGCCATCATCCGGCGCAGGTAGTCGGCATCCTGCTCGGCGAGCGGCGCCAAGGTGAAGCCGCAGTTCCCGTTGGCGATCGTGGTCACGCCGTGGACGGTCGACGGCGACGCCTGCGGGTCCCAGAACAACTGCGCGTCGTAGTGGGTGTGGGGGTCGACGAACCCGGGGGAGACGACGAGGCCGTCGGCGTCGATCGTCTCGGTGGCGGGCTCGTCGACGCTGCCGGGATCGCCCACGGCGACGATCCGCCCGTCCCGGACGCCTATGTCGGCCCGCCGGCCG
>DASZGY010000106.1:0-3080 GCA_035938395.1 Acidimicrobiia bacterium | reverse complement strand
CATGGACCTGACCGCCATCACCTTCTGCAAGGACAACAACCTGCCCATCCGGGTCTTCGACCTCATGATCCAGGGGAACATCGGTCGAGCGCTGAGTGGTGAGCAGATCGGTACGCTGGTCCGTTGATGGACGACGACCTCGCCGCCCTGGTCAAGGACGACACCAGGGAGAAGATGGGCAAAGCCATCGACCACGTTCGCCACGAGATGGGCGGCGTCCGGACCGGACGCGCCTCTTCGGCGCTCGTCGAGCCATTGCTCGTCGACTACTACGGCACGCCAACCCCGCTCCGCCAGCTGGCCGGCTTCAGCGTGCCCGACGCCATGCTCCTCGTCATCTCGCCCTACGACAAGGGCTCACTGGGGGCGATCGAGAAGGCGATCCAGACCTCTGACCTCGGCATCAATCCGACGAACGACGGCACCGTGATCCGCCTGGCCTTCCCACCGTTAACAGAAGAGCGCCGCAAGGAGCTGGTCAAGGTCGTGCGGCACAAGGCAGAGGAGGGACGCGTGGCAGTTCGCAACCTTCGCCGCGCGGGGCGACACGAGTTGGAGGCACTGCAGAAGGACGGTGAGCTGTCGACCGACGAGCTCGAGCGCGTCGAGAAGGACCTCGAGAAGATCACGCACGACCAGGTCGCGCTGATCGATCAGCTGCTCGCGCACAAAGAGCAAGAACTCATGGCGGTCTGAGGCAAGCGAAATGACTGACGGCACCGACGATCACGACGAGTTCACCCCCTCCTTCGGAGGGTTCTCGGATTCCGAGAGCAACGAACAAGACGAAGAGGAGCCCACGAGCTATCACTCCGGGCGCGTCCGTATCATCGGCGCCGAGCCCGCGGGCGACTCCGTCCGCGAGGTCACCGGCCCGGTGGAGGAGGGCCACCCGGACCTGCCGCACTGGAACGACGCGCCGACCGGGCAGGTCCCCGCGATCCTCGATCGCAGCACCGGCGAGGAGTCCGCGGTCGCGCCACCGACCTGGCGCGAGGAGGACAACGACTGGGAGGCCCAGGAAGACGTCTTCGAGCCGTCCATGTTGTCGGGCGACCTGCCCGCCGTCGGGGCGTTGCTGGACGAACAGCGGCGCGAGGAGGCTGACGCCGATCGCCAACCGTGGCACTTCGAGTCGGACGACACGCTCGTCATCCCGCCCGAGCCCGGCTTCGAGCCCGACGTCGCCGCCTCCGAGCCCGAACCGGAGCTCGACACCGGCCCTCGCCGCCGCGTGTCCGCCGCGCCCCGACGCGCGCGCCAGCACCGCGAGGATCCCGAGACCGTCGCCTGGAGCGAGCCCGAAGTGGCTCCGCCCGACGCGCCGGCGCCGGCGCCCGAGCCCGAGCCCGAGCCCGAGCACGAGCCCGTCGGCGTGTCGCCGCGGGTCGCATCGGCCGAGACCGCCGCGGCCTCGGCCGCCGCCGCGTCTCGGCTCAGCCCCCCGGAGCCGCCCGAGCCCAAGGTCCGCGCCCCGCGCACCTCGAGATCCGTCGCTGCCCGTACCGGGAACGTGCCGGCGACAGGAGGCACCTCCGGCCGCGACATGCGCGTCGCGATCGGTAGCGGCGTCCTGCTCGGCGTCATCGGCCTGATCTGCTTCGCCGCCGGGACGGTGGCCACCTTGGTCATCACGACCGTCATCGTCCTGCTCGCCACCGCCGAGGGCTACGCCGCCTTCCGCCGCGCCCAGTACCACCCGGCCACGCTGCTCGGCCTGGTCGCCGTGTTGTCGCTGATGATCGAGACCTACAACAAGGGCGTCGCCGCGCTGCCGCTCGTCCTGGTGCTCCTCGTCGCCGGCTCCTTCATCTGGTACCTCGCGCGGGTGGAGCCCGCCGCCGATCCCGCCTCGGGCATGCTCTCGACGGTCTTCATCTTCGTGTGGGTCGGCGCCTTCGGCTCCTTCGCGGCGTTGCTCCTCAACCCGAATCTGTTCCCCAACCGCCACGGCATCGCCTTCATCCTCGCGGCGGTGATCGTCACCGTGGCCGACGACGTGGGCTCGCTGCTCGTGGGCTCGGCCGTGGGACGGCACCAACTGGCGCCCTCCATAAGCCCGAACAAGAGCTGGGAGGGCCTGATCGGGGGTGCCCTCGCTGCGATCCTCGTGTCCGTCGTCGTGGTCCACTTCATCCATCCGTGGACGGTGAGCAAGGCGTTGCTCTACGGCGTCGTCGTCGCCATCGTGGCGCCGCTCGGCGACCTCAGCCAGTCGATGATCAAGCGGCACCTCGGCCTCAAGGACATGGGGCGGCTGCTACCCGGGCATGGCGGCGTGCTCGACCGCTTCGACGGCCTCCTGTTCGTCCTGCCCGCCACGTACTTCGTGGTCAAAGCGCTGCACCTCGGCTGAGCCGATGCGCTCCGTCAGCCTCATGGGCTCCTCGGGCTCTGTCGGCACGCAGGCCCTCGACGTCATCCGCGCCGAGCGCGAGCGCTTCCGGGTCCACGCACTCGCCGCGCACCGCTCGGCCGACGTGCTCGTGGCGCAGGCAACCGAGTTCCACCCCGACGTCGTCGTCATCGGTGACCCCGCACTCCACGCTGAGGTGCGCGACGGTGTCCCGACCGGCACCGAGGTACTCGTCGGCGAAGAGGGCATGGTCGCCGCCGCGCGAGGGGCAGATGTCGTCCTCAACGGGGTCGTCGGCTTCGCCGGGCTCCCGGTGACGATGGCCGCGCTCGAGGCGGGCAAGCGCCTCGCCTTGGCCAACAAGGAGTCGCTCATCGCAGGCGCCCCCGTGGTGCAGAAGGCGCGCAGCACGCCCGGCGCAGAGATCGTCCCGGTCGACTCGGAGCACTGCGCGCTGCACCAGTGCCTGGCGTCGGTGCAGGCTACGACGGACGTGGCCCGCCTGCTCCTCACGGCGTCCGGCGGGCCGTTCCGCGGCTGGCCGGCCGAGCGGCTCGGGTCGGTGACGATCAAGGACGCGTTGGCGCATCCCACGTGGTCGATGGGGCCCAAGATCACCATCGACAGTTCGACACTGATGAACAAGGGCCTCGAGGTCATCGAGGCACACGAGCTCTTCGGCATCGACTACGACCGCATCGACATCGTCGTGCACCCGCAGTCG
>DASZGY010000105.1:0-7118 GCA_035938395.1 Acidimicrobiia bacterium | reverse complement strand
GTTGCCGACGAGCTTCGTCACCGTCTCCGCGCCCGCCCCTCCGAGGAGTGAGGCGAACCCGGTGATCTCGACGTCGTCGAGGCCCGTCTCCGCGCCGTCGCCGCGGTCGACCGTGACCTGCGTGAGGCGGGAGAGCATGTCGTCGCCCGGATGCTTCCGCTTCTCGACCGTGAGCTCGTGGAAGTAGATCCCGTTCTCGAGGACCGCCTGCTCGTTCTCGGGGCTCGGGGCCATCTGTCCCGCCTCGCGATGCAGCCCGACGTCGATGCGGTGACGGATGCCCTGACGGTCGCCCTCGGGCACACCGAGCATGCGTGAGATCACCTCGACCGGGAACGGGGCGGCGAAGTCGGCCACCGCGTCGAACTCGCGTGCGTCGTTCTGTGGATCGAGGAAGTCGCGGATGACCTCTCGGATCATCGGCTCCAGTGCCATGACCGCTCGGGGCGTGAACACACGACTGACGAGCGCCCGAAACCGGTCATGCTCCGGAGGATCCATCATGATGATGTTCCGGTAGCTGCGGACCACCTCCGGGTCCTTCGAGAGCAAGAAGAGCTCGATGCCGTGCGCGCTCGAGAACGCCTCCCAGTCGCGGTGCGCGGCCAGGACATCGGCGAAGCGCGAGAGCGCGTAGAACCCGTATCGCTCGCTGTAGTACACGGGCGCCTCGTCGCGGAGACGCCGGTACACGTCGGTCGGGTCGTTGAAGAACTCCTCCGAGAACGGGTCGAACTCGACGGGGGTCGTCGAGATGCTCATGAGCGCTCCTTGACATCGGCGCGAGGGGTAACGGTCACCGACGGCATCGACAGGCTGGCTCCACCTCGAAGCACCGCGTCGACCACCGACACCAGCTCGTCGACGGCGATGAGGCTGCCGCTCAGGTAGCCACGCTCTACCCAGCCGGGCGCGAGCTCGGCGGCGAGCTCGCCGTCCCAATCCTTGATGAACTCCGTCCGCGAGTCGCCTTCGCCGCCGGCGCAATCGCCCACGACGAGGCGGGTGAAGCCGATGGCGGGATGTTCCGCCCGCCATGCTTCAACGAGCTTGTCGAGGGCCGCCTTGCTCACGATGTAGGCCCCGAGCCCCGGCCAGGGCGGCGTGCGCGACGCGCTGACCGACGACAGGAACGCGGCGGTACCGGAGGTCGCGGCGAGGTGGGGGATCGCCGCCGCCGTGATGAGTGCCGCGCCGGTGACGTTCGTGTCGAACACCCGGCGCCACGTTTCGGCGTCGGTGTCGACGAGGTGCGCCAGCGGGCCGATGGCGGGCGTGTAGACGAGCGCATCGATCCCGCCGAGCCCCGACGCCGCGTCGTCGATCGCCGCTCCGCACGACGCCTGGTCGGTGACGTCGCACTCGATCGCCAGACTCCTCGAGCCGGCTTCGCGGGCCGCGGCCTCGAGGCGCTCCCGACGCCGAGCCAGCATTGCCACGTGTGCGCCGCGCTGGGCGAGCCCGATCGCGATGCAACGCCCGAGCCCGCTCGACGCGCCCACGACCACTGTTCGCACCTCGTGACCCCTCCCGACGCAGTGACGCAGATGTTAGATAGCCTGCGGACGCCTTGTGAACCCAGGTCACAGGAGTTGCACATGGGGCTGCTCGACGGGAAGGTCGCCGTGATCACGGGCGCCGGCTCCGGGATGGCGAAGGCGTCGACGATGGCCTTCGTCCGTGAAGGTGCCAAGGTGCTGGCGGCCGACATCAGCGGCGCCGAGAAGGACACCGCCCGTGAAGCGGGTGACGCGGTGGTCCCCTTCCACGCCGACGTCACCAGTGAGTCCGACATCGAGGCGATGATCGGGCGAGCGGTCTCGGAGTTCGGGCGGATCGACGTCCTGTGCAACGTCGCCGGGATCGGCACCGGTCAGCTCGCCACCGACGTGACCATGGAGGATTACGACCGCACGCTCGATGTCGACCTCCGGGGGGTCGTGCTCGGGATGAAGCACGGGATCCGGGCCATGCTCGAAACCGGCGGCGGCTCGATCGTCAACTGGTCGTCGATCGGAGGGCTCAACGCGTCGCCGGCGACGAGTGTCTACTCGGCGGCCAAGGCCGGTGTCATCGCCGTCACCAAGGTGGCGGCGGTGGAGTACGGCTCCAAGGGCATCCGTGTCAACGCGGTGTGCCCGGGTTTCATCCTGACCGAGATCATGGGCGCGGCAGGCCTCGAGACATTCCCTGAGATCACGAAGAAGGCCGCCATGAAACGCGGCGGTGAGCCGTACGAGGTCGCCGAGGTGGCCGTGTTCCTCGCCTCCGACCGTGCTTCGTTCGTCACGGGCGCGGCCATCCCCGTGGACGGCGGCTGGTCGGCCCGGATCGCCTGACGTCGCCGCGGTTCCATCCGGGAGCCCTCGCTCGACGAGCTCACGGTAGGTCCCCTCGGCGCGCCGACTCGAGCAGCGCGACGATCCTCGAAGGCGTGAGCGGCTGCTCGGTGATCACGACTCCGAACGGTGCGAGCGCGTCGGCGACCGCGTTGACCACCGCCGGCGGTGCGCCGATGGCACCACCTTCGCCGACGCCCTTGTAGCCGCCCGGCCCCGGCCCGGGTGTCTCCACGTGCCCGTGCTCGATCACGGGGATCTCGGCTGCGGTGGGGAGCAGGTAGTCCAGGAAGGTGGTCGTCACGGGGTTCCCGTCCTCGTCGTAGACGAGATGCTCGTACAGGGCGCCGCCGATGCCCTGGACGGTCCCGCCGTCGATCTGACCCTCGACGACGGACGGGTTGATCATCGGGCCGCAGTCCTCGCTCACGATGTACCGCAGCAGCTCCACCTGCCCCGTCGCCACATCGACCTCGCACGTGCACACGTGCGTGGCGTTCGTCCACACCTGCGGCGACGCCGCGGTGTACCGGCCGCTCTCCTCGAGCCCCGCCGGCGTGCCGGGCGGGAGATCGCCGGGCGCGCCATACGCGATGCGCGCGATTTCCTCGTAGTCGACGCCGTACGACGGCGCGCCCCGCACGCTGACACGCCCCCCTCCGAGCTCGAGGTCCTCGACTGCCGCTTCCAACCGGTGCCCCGCGATGGCGAGGATGCGTTCCCGCAGGACGGCGGCGGTCCCGGCCACCGCACCGGCGGTCATGGACGCGCTCCTGCTGCCGACCGCGCCCGCGCCGAACGGCGTGACCGCGGTGTCTCCCTGGACCGTGGCCACGTCGTCGATCTCGACGCCGAGCTCGTCGGCGACCAGCTGCACGACGGTGGTTTCGACGCTGTTGCCGGACGATCCGCCGGCGACGTACACGTTGACCTTGCCCGATGGCTCGATGCGGATCGTCGCGCCCTCCGTGCCGTAGACCCCGTAGCCGGGCGCGGTCGGCTCGACGAAGTTGCAGGTCCCGACGCCGAGGTAGCGGCCGTGGGCTCGAGCGTCGGCCTGCTCGCGGCGGAACGCCTCGTAGTCGAGCATCGCGATCGCCTGCTCGAAGGTCTCCAGCGGCGTGACGTGGTCGTAGGTGAACCCGGTCGCGCTCGAGTACGGCATCTCGTCGCGCCGCAGGAGGTTGCGGCGGCGGAGGTCGATCGGGTCGATTGCG
Organism: Acidimicrobiia bacterium; assembly: GCA_035938395.1. Taxonomy (GTDB): domain Bacteria; phylum Actinomycetota; class Acidimicrobiia; order IMCC26256; family JACDBD01; genus JALZAA01. The sequence goes on along the minus strand of DASZGY010000105.1, from coordinate 3,562 downwards.
AGTTGCCGCGCCGCGATGTCGAGCATCACCTCGCGGGCCACGGATTCGAACTGCCACGGACCTCGGTACGCCGTCCGCCCGACCGTGTTCGACAGCACCACCTTCGACGTGAAGGTGGCGCGCGGGATCCGGTAGGGCCCGGGGAACAGCATGCCGACGGCGGCCGCCGTCCCCACCGGCCACGGAGTGGGGTAGGCCCCGGCGTCCTGCACGTGGTCGACGGCCGCGGCCAAGAGGGACCCGTCCCGATCGAAGGCCATGCGCGCCGTCGCGTGGTCGTGGCGCGACTGGCCCGCAGACATGAGGTTCTCCCGTCGGTCCTCGATCCACTTGATGGGGGCCGGGATCGCCCGCGCCGCGAGCATGAGGCACATCTCTTCGCGCAGGACGAGCGCCTTCTGCCCGAACCCGCCGCCGGTGTCGCGCATGACGACCCGGATGCGATCCTCGGGCACGCCGAGGAGACGGGAGCAGAACAGCCGGACCTCGTGCGGCACCTGCGTCGAAGCCCAGATCGTCATCTCACCGCTCGCGTCCGACCATTCGACGACGAATCCGCGCGTCTCCATCGGCACCGGGGCGTAGGCGTGCTGACGAAGCGTCTCGGTGACGAGGTGCGGTGCCGCGGCGAACGCCGCTTCGACGTCGGCGGCCGGCGGCCCGCTCATCTCGCCGACGACGTTCCCGGGCACCGTCTCGTGGACGGAGATCTCACTGCCTTCGGCCGCTGCGTAGTCGACGACGGCCGGCAGCGGCTCGAAGTCGACGACGACCAGGTCGGCGGCGTCCTCGGCGACGTAACGGCTCTCGGCCACGACGAGCGCGACGGGGTCGCCGGCGAAGCGCACCTCGCTGTCGGCCAGAGGTGGACGCGGCACCTCGGGAACGTCGGGGCCCATCGCCGTGTGCCATTGCTCCCGGGCACCCGGGTTCAGGTCGGCGGCGACGAGGACGGCGTGCACGCCGGGGATGGCCCGCGCCTCGCTCGTGTCGATGGCCTCGATGCGGGCCCGCGCGTACGGGCTCCGCACGAAGCAGGCGTGGAGCATCCCCGGGCGAGTGACGTCGTCGACGAACGTCCCCGTGCCGGCGAGCAGCCGGGCGTCTTCCACCCGGCCGATGCGGGCGCCTGCGTAGCGCCCGGCGCCGGCGGGGACCCTCGACGTCGGCGCCGTCACCGCGGCCCTCCCGTCCCGCCGTCGGGTGCTTCCTTCGCAGGCCCCGTCAAGGTTCTGACACTATCTAACATCCGTGTCACCACCCGGAGGAGGTCAGAAGCGTGAAGCCGGCGGCGTTCGAGTACCACGCCCCCGAGTCGATCGACGAGGTGGTTGGTCTGCTCGCGGAGCACGGCGACGAGGCGAAGCCGCTCGCCGGGGGGCAGAGCCTCGTCCCGATGCTCGCGCTGCGGCTCGCGCGCTTCGGGCACGTCGTGGACCTCAACCGGGTGCCGGCGCTCGCCGGCATCGAGCGGGCCGACGGCACCCTCGCCGTCGGGGCGATGACGCGCCAGGCCGAGCTCGAGCGCAGTGACGCCGCGGCCGCCGTCCCGCTGCTCGGCCTCGCGGCGCCGCTGATCGGGCACTTCCAGATCCGCAACCGCGGCACGGTGGGCGGCTCGATCACGCACGCCGACCCCGCGGGCGAGCTGCCGACCGTCGCCCTGGCGCTCGATGCCGAGCTCGACGTCGCGTCGACCGCCGGCACCCGCACTGTCGCCGCGGCGGAGCTCTTCGCCGGGACGTGGGAGACGACACTCGCGCCGGAGGAGCTGCTGACGCGGGTGCGCTTCCCGGTGTGGACGGGTCGGTGCGGGTTCGAGGTCGACGAGGTGGCGCGCCGCTACGGCGACTTCGCCCTCGCCGGCGTCGCCTGCGGGATCGAGCTGGGTGCAGACGACAGAGTCGTGCGCGCCGCCATCGCGCTCCTCGGGCTCGGCAGCATGCCGGTGCGGGCGAGCGTGGCCGAGGACGCGATCGTCGGTCGGGCGCCGTCAGCCGAGGACCTCACCGAGATCGGCCGGCTCGCCATCTCCGACGTCGACCCGCCGACCGACATTCACGCGTCGCGGGAGTACCGGCGCACGGTCGGCGCGCACGTCGTGGCGCGTGGGCTCGACGCCGCGCTCGCGAGGGCGGCCGCGTGAACGAGTTGCCGGTCTCGTTCGTCGCCAACGGCGTGCCGTGCCGGGCGCTCGTCGAGCCGCGCAAGACGCTCGCCGACTGCCTGCGCGAGGACTGTGGGCTCACCGGTACGCATCTCGGCTGCGAGCACGGCGTGTGCGGCGCGTGCACGGTGCTCGTCGACGGTGTCGCGGTGCGGTCGTGCCTGATGTTCGCCGTGCAAGCCGGGGGAGCCGATGTCACGACCGTCGAGGGGCTCGCGTCCGACGGCGAGCTCGGGCCCGTGCAGCAAGCCTTCCGCGACGAGCACGGGCTGCAGTGCGGATTCTGCACACCCGGGTTCGTCGTCTCGGTGCACGCATTCCTCGCCGAGCACCCCGACCCGACGCGCGACGAGGTCCTCGAAGCGCTCTCCGGGAACCTTTGCCGGTGCACGGGCTACCAGGGCATCGTGCGCGCCGTCGAGCGCGCCGCCGCCTCGATGCGAGACGGCATCACCTGACCATTCGGAAGAAGCTCCGCAGGTCATCGACGAACAGGGTGGGCTGCTCCATCGCTGCGAAGTGTCCTCCGCGCGGCATGTCGGCCCAGTGCGTCACGTTGTACCGGCGTTCGACCCACGGTCGCGGGATGCGGAGCGGTTCCTTCGGATAGCGCGCGACACCGGTGGGAACTCCGACGAACTCGGCCGCGTCTTCCCGCGCATCCACGTGCGCGCGCTCCCAGTAGAGCCGCATCGACGAGGTGATGGTCTGCGTCACCCAATACGTCATCACGTTCGTGATCAGCTGGTCCCGGGTGAAGGCGTTCTCGGGGTGGCCGTCGCAGTCGCTCCAGGTACGGAACTTCTCGACGATCCAGGCGAGCAACCCGGCCGGCGAGTCGTTGAGCCCAACTCCCAGCGTCTGGGGCTTGGTTCCCTGCTCCTGCGCGTAGCCGGACTCCTCGCGGCGGAAGTGCGCGATCACCGCGAGATCCGCCTTGTCGGCCTCCGAGAGCGGGACCGGGTCTTCGGGACGGTCGGCGAGGGGCATGTTGAGATGGATCGCGGCGCAGTGCTGCGAGTCGAGAGAGCCGATTCTCGTCGCGACCTGGGCGCCCCAATCGCCGCCCTGCGCGCCGTACCGCTCGTAACCGAGGCGACGCATCAACTCGGTGAACGCGCTCGCGATGCGCCCGACGTCCCACCCCCTCGTTCGGGTCGGCTCGGAGAAGCCGTAGCCCGGCAGCGACGGTGCGACGACGTGGAAGGCGTCGGCCGCACTGCCGCCGTGACCCTCCGGATCCGTCAGGCGGGGGATGACGTCGAGGAACTCCACGACCGAGCCCGGCCAGCCGTGCGTGAGGAGCAGAGGGAATGCATCGGGGTGAGGGGAGCGCGCATGGATGAAGTGAATCGACTGGCCATCGATCGAGGTGTGGAAGTGCGCGAGCTCGTT
>DASZGY010000104.1:0-31795 GCA_035938395.1 Acidimicrobiia bacterium | reverse complement strand
CACGACGGCGGACTTGCTGGGCGCGGCGGCGGCCGCGCATCCCGATCGCGAGGCGTACGTGCACGGCGAGAAGCGGGTCTCGTACGCCTGGCTGGACCGCGCCGCCGACGGGTTCGCCGCCACGCTCCTCGACCGGGGCGTGGCGCCGGGCGACGTGGTGTGCCTGCTGCTTCCCTCGTCGATCAAGTTCGCGACCTGCTACCTGGGCGCGTTGCGCACCGGCGCGATCACGTCCGCGATCAACCTGCGGCTCGGCCCGGGCGAGAAGGCGAGCATCCTCGAGCGCACCGAGCCGGCTGTCACGGTGGTCGGCGACGGCGTCGAGCTCCCGGGCGGCGTCGACGCCGGTCAAACGATCGACGTCTCCGAGCTCGGCCACGCGTTCGGCGCCGAGCCGCTGCACTCGCTCCCCGAGCTGGCGCCGACCGACGCCGCGTGCATCGTCTGGACGAGCGGAACAACCGGTCAGCCGAAGGGCGCGGTGTACGACCACACCGCGATGGAGGTCATCTCGCGCAACATCGGCGAGCTCACACGGCCCGGTGACCGTCGGCTCCTCGCGCTGCCGTTCCCGCACGTCGGCTACATGACCCGCATGTGGGACGAGCTCGCGAACGGCACCACGCTGGTGTTGGTGGGCGAGCCGTGGTCGGCCGAAGAGTCGCTGCGGCTCATCCGGGACGAGGGCATCACGATGGCCACGGGCGTGCCCACGCAGTGGTCGCTCGTGCTCGCGCACCCGGATGTCGAGCGGACCGACTTCTCGGGGCTGCGCGTCGGGGCACTCGGGGGCGCATCGATCGCACCGGACCTGGTGCGCCAGATCCGCAAGGTGCTCGGGTGCCCGGTGATCACGCGCTACACGAGCACCGAGGCGGGCGTGTGCACGAGCACGCTCGTCGAAGACGACGCCGAGGTCGTCGCGACAACGGTCGGACGGCCGGCGCCCGAAGTGGACTTGCGCATCGTCGCTCCCGCCGACGGGAACGAGCAGCCCACGGGTGAGGTCGGCGAGGTCCGGTGCCGTTCGGCGGCGATGATGCGCGGCTACTGGCACGACCCGGAGCGCACCGCCGAGGCCATCGACGACGACGGGTGGTTGCACACCGGAGATCTGGGGTTCGTCGGCGCCGACGGCAACTTGCGCATCGTCGGGCGGCTCAAGGAGATGTACATCCGAGGTGGGTACAACGTGTACCCGGCTGAGGTCGAGGCGGTGCTCGCAGAGCATCCGTCGGTGGTACGTGCCGCCGTGGTCGGCGCGCCCGACCCCGTGCTCGGCGAGGTCGGCGTCGCGTTCGTCGTACCGGCGCCCGGCTCGGCGCCGCCGACGCTCGACGCGCTGCGATCGTGGTGCCGCGACCGCCTGGCCGACTACAAGGCACCCGATCGCCTCCAGGTGATCGACGAGCTGCCGCTCACCTCGATGCACAAGGTCGACAAACGCGCGTTGGTCGCGCGGGCAACGGAGGGGAAATGACCACGGAGTACGTGATCCAACCCTTGGGAACCGGTGACACGAGCGAGAAGCCGATCAAGCTCGGCGGCGCGCTGTTCACGCTCGTTGAACCACACAAGGGTCACGAGGTCGAATACAACCGCTGGTACGAGCGCGACCACTTCTACGCCGGCTGCATGATCGGCGCGTGGACCGTGTCGGGCGGGCGCTTTGTCGCCACCCGCGCGTGCAAGGAGAAGCGGTATCCGTCCGACTCGCCGATCACGCCGGACCCGATGGTCGGATCCTTTCTCGCGCTCTACTGGATCCTCGCCGGTCGGTTCGGCGAGTGGATGAAGTGGGGCACGGAGCAGGTGAACTGGCTCCACGCCAACAACCGGATGTTCTCGGACCGCGACCACATCCACACGCTCATGTACAAGTTCCTCGACGAGCAGCACGCGCGGCCGGACGGCGTGCCGGCCGAGCTCGCGCTCGACCACCACTTCCGGGGGCTCGTCGCCGTCATCGGTGAGGTCGCCGGCGGGAAGACGCACGACGACGTGAAGGCATGGTTCGGTGGGCGGCCCTGCCCGGCCGAGGTCATGACGGCGTTCACGCCGGTGCCGCTGTTCCAGGACGCCCCGAGCGACGTGCCCCGCAACGAGGAGACCGACCGCTTCCTCCAGCTCTACTTCCTCGACGAGGACCCGCTCGAGGTGTTCGACGACCGTTTCGGCGGGCTCGGCAAGGAGTTCGACGCCAGTGGCCTCGGCCGCATCCTGTTCGTGTCGCCCTTCCTCGCCACCGTGCCGGGCACGGACCGCTACACCGACCAGCTCTGGTAGCTGCCGGTCAGATCCTGGGCAGGTACGGGCAGTGGCGGCAACCGGAGTCACAGCACTCGCCGCGCTCCCAGAGATACGCCGCCGTCATCACGAACAACCCGGTCTCGGGATCGACGTAGCCGGGCTCGTGCTCGACCATCGCCGCCTCGTGGGCGGCGAGGATCGCGTCGTACCCGGGCGTTGACGGCGGCAGCCGGGCCGGGTGTGGTTTGCGGAGCTCGTCAGGCAGCGGTGCATCGCCCACCGAGCGACGATTCAACCGGCGGCGCCTCGAAGCCGCGGGAGCACCTTGCGCTCGAACAGCTCGAGGCTCTCCCAGGCGACGTCGGGCGGGATCCCGCCCATGAGCGGATGGAGGACCAACGTCCCGAAGTCGCCGAGCTCCTCGGCCAGCGCGACGCACTCGTCCGGCGTCACCACCCGGTACACGCCGCTCTTGCGCACGTCGTCGACGTCCTTCGCGTGCACATCGACCGCTGATCGCTGCCCCGGCGTCTGCCAGCTCTCGTACACGTTGGCCTCGTGCAACGCGTGCGGGCCGATCTTCGCCCACGCCGCTTCCGGGTCCTCCGCCACGTGCACGAAGCCCGGGCCGGCGGGGAGGCTGATGAACCCCTGGTCGAACCCGACCTTGGCGCACTCGTCGTTGTAGATCTCCGCGAGCTTCGGATCACCGATGGCGGGAAACATCGGAAGCCGCAGCCGCGCCGCGCGCCTCGCCGCGACCTCGGTGGAGCCCCCGATCATCATCATCGGGTGGGGCTGCGTCATCGGCTTCGGCGTCACGCGCACGGTCCGGCCCCGCCACTCGAACGGCTCCCCCGTCCACGCCTGCCGCATGACGCCGACGTACTCCTCGAGCAGCTTCCCGCGCTGCTTCCGGTCGACGCCCGCCATCTCGAACTCCTCGTACCGGTAGCCGACGCCGGCGACGAAGCTGATCCGTCCCCCGCTGGCGAGATCGAGCACGGCGAGCTCCTCCGCCAACCGCACCGGGTCGTGCAGCGGCACGAGGATGGCGGCGATGTTGATGCCGATGCGCCGGGTGCGGCCGGCGACCGCTGCCGCCATCGTCACCGGCGCCGGGATGTACCCGTCGTCCGCGCCGTGATGCTCGGAGAGAACCACGAAGTCGATGCCGCGCTCGTCGCCCCACCTCGCCTGGTCGAGGCATGCGGCGTACATCTCTGCGTGGGACGCCGAGCCCCAGCTCGGAGCACGGAGGTCGTATCGGAGGCCGATCATCGCCATGGCGCGACTCCAGGTCAGCGGGTGAGGTGCGGCCCGACCTCGGCGCCGAAGCGCTCGATCTGGTCGCACAGCTCGTCGATCGAACGCGACTGGAAGCGCACCTGCAGGTGCGACACACCCATCGCGCTGTACTCGTTCATCGATGCGGCGAGCTTCTCGGGCGGGCCGGTGATCGTTCCGCGCGCCACCTCCCAGCCGGGCTCGCCGACGTACATCGCCTCGGTGATCACGCCGATCTCGGGCTCGGCGCCGGGACGCACCTCGTCGCGTTGGGCCCGGAGATACGCGATCGAGTCCGGCATCTTCTTCCGCGGCGTCCCCTGCGGGATCCAGCCGTCGCCGCGCGCCGCGACGCGCCGCAGCGCCGGGCGGCTCGACCCGCCGATCCAGATCGGTGGGCGCGGCCGCTGGACCGGTCGCGGCCTCATGCCCACCTGGTCGTCCCCTGCACCGGTGAACTCTTCGCTCCACGCGTCCTTCACACCGTCGACCGCGTCGTCGAGCAGGCGCCCGCGGTCACCGAACGGCAGGCCGAGTGCGTCGAACTCCTTCTCCACGTGTCCGGCGCCCATCCCGAGGATCACCCGCCCGCCCGACAGCGTGTCGAGCGTCGCGAACGCCTTGGCCGTCTGGAGCGGGTGCCGATAAGGGCCGACGAACACATTCGTCATGAGGTGGGTTCGGGTCGTCTGGCCGGCGAGGAACCCGAGCGTGGAGATCGGCTCGTACCACGTCGTCGACATCGTCGGCGCGAGCGAGCGCGGGATCGCGACGTGGTCGCACACGGCGACGTAGAAGAACCCGGCGCGGTCCGCCGCTTGGGCGGCTCGGACCAGCTCGGACACACCGGCGCCGTTCTCACGCTCCCACGATGCCGCCACCATCGTGCTGAGCGCGACCGTCGGAAGCTGGATCCCGAAGACGAGCTTCCCGGCCGGGACGATCGAGACGACGTCGTCGCTCACGACGGTCCGCTCATCCGCCGCCTCACCCGGGCCAGACGACGCTCTGCAGCTCCGAGTACGCGTGGAGGCCGAATGAGCCGCCGTCGCGGCCGACCCCGCTGAGCTTCGTCCCTCCGAACGGCGTCTCGTGGTTGCGCTGGATCGTGTTGATGCCGATGTTGCCGGCGCGCAGGCGACGCGCGACGCGCATGCCACGGGCCGAGTCGCCGGTGAACACGTAGTCGTAGAGCCCGAAGTCGCTGTCGTTCGCGAGGTGGATGGCTTCCTCGTCGTCGTCGAACGTCTCGACGACGATCACAGGACCGAAGATCTCCTCACGCGCCACGCGCATGTCGCCGCGCACATCGGCGAGCAGCGTCGGCTCCACGTAGAAGCCGCGGTCGAGGTGCGACGGACGGCCGCCCCCGACCGCAACCTCCGCGCCCTCGTCGGCGCCGGCGCGGATGTAGCCCTCGACCCGCTCGCGGTGGGCGCCGGTGATGAGTGGGCCCACGACCGTCTTCGGGTCGGTCGGATCGCCGACCGGCAGCAGCGTCGCCATCTTGGCGAGGCCTTCGACGAGCTCCTGGTACCGCGACCGGTGCACGATCGCGCGCGTCGGCGCGGTGCAGATCTGCCCGGCGTGGAACGTCCAGACAGATCCGATGGCGGTGACCGCCGTCGTGAGGTCGGCGTCGTCGAGCACGATGCCCGCGCCCTTCCCGCCCAGCTCGAGAAGGAGACGCTTCATCGTGCGCCCGCCGGCCTCGGCGATGCGGAGCCCTACCGCGGTGCTGCCGGTGAAGCTGATCATGTCGACGTCGGGCGACTCGACCAACGCCTCCCCCGTCGCCGGGCTCGACCCGGTGACGACGTTCACGACTCCGGGCGGGAAGCCGACCTCGTCCAGGATGCGCACGAGCTCGATCACGGCGAGGGGGTCCTGCGGCGCCGGTCGCACGATCACCGTGTTGCCCATCGCGAGAGCGGGGCCGATCTTGCCGGCCATGTTGACGATCGGGAAGTTGTAGGGCGTGATGCAGGCGACCACGCCCACAGGTGCGCGCCGCGCCAGCGCGCCCATGAGGCCCGCAGGTGCCATCGGCGTCGCCGGCATCTCCTGGGGCGCCAGCGGGATGATGCTCGGCTCGAGCGCACCGCGCGCGTACCGGTCGAACCGGCTGGCCGCCACCGGCACCTGCATCGCACGCCCGACTGCGGTCGTGCATCCCGTCTCCGCGATCACGAGGGGAACGAAATCGTCGAGCTTCTCGCGCACCCGGGCTGCCGCCGCCGACAGCAGGTCGGCGCGCTGCTCGGGTGTCGTCTGCGACCACGACTCGAACGCATCACGTGCGGCGCGTGCCGCGTCGTGCGCCTGCTGCACCGATGCCTCGGGCGCCACGCCGACGACGTCCTCGGTCGCCGGATTGACGATCTCGTAGCCGCCGTCCCCGCCCGCGACCCACTCGCCGCCGATGAGGAGCCGCTCGTCCCGGTCCGTCGTCACGCTCACATCGCTCTCCCCCACTACGATCCCCAAGGTAGAACGTGTTCTCATTTCGTGTCCAGCGGGGTGATCGCATGGAGATCGGCCGGGTCGGCATCTGGACGTTCAGCCTCGACCTCCAGCCCGCAGCTCGGGCGCGAGCGTTGGCAGCCGAGCTCGAGGAGCTGGGGTACGGCGCCATCTGGATCCCTGACGCCGTCGGGCGAGACCCGCTCGTGCACGCCGCGCTCCTCCTCTCCGCCACCGGGCGCATCAGAGTCGGCACGGGCATCGCCCAGATCTGGGGCCGCGACCCGCTCTCGATGAACGCGGGCTGGAAGACGCTGAGCGAGGCGTTTCCGGGCCGCTTCGTGCTCGGGCTCGGCGTGAGTCACAAGCCCATGGTGGAAGGCCTGCGCGGTCAGAAGTACGAGCGACCGCTCGCAGCGATGCGCGAGTACCTCGAGCGGATGGACACGGCGATGTACGCCGCCGCCGAGCCCTCGGAGCGGCCCCGGCGCGTGCTCGCGGCGTTGGGCCCGAAGATGCTTGCGCTTTCCGCCGAGCGCACCGACGGCGCTCACCCGTACAACGTCCCGCCCGAGCACACCGCCCGCGCCCGCGACATCCTCGGCCCCGACAAGCTGCTGGCGCCCGAACAAGCAGTCCTCCTCGAGACCGATCCGGCCGAGGCGCGACGAATCGGCCGATCCCACATGGCGATCTACCGCGACCTCCCCAACTACATGAACAACCTGCGCCGGTTCGGCATCACGGACGACGACATCGCCGACGGCGGGAGCGATCGTCTCGTCGACACGCTGGTCGCGTGGGGCGATGTCGATGCGATACGCGCCCGGGTGCAGGCGCACTTCGACGCCGGCGCCGATCACGTCGCCGTGCAGGTGTTGACGTCCGAGCGCGGGACCGTCCCACTCGACGAGTGGCGGGAGCTCGCGCCCGCGCTGCTCTAGGGTCCCGCGCAATGGCGGAATTCGAGTCCTACGACGAGCGCGTCGCCGCCGGCCTCGTGCAGACGCACCAGAAGGGTGACGGACTGCCCGGCTACCTCGGCATTCGCCTGACCGAGACGTGGCCGGGCGGGATGCGCGCCGAGGTCGCCGTGCGCGGCGACCTGCTCAACCCGTTCGGCAACCTGCACGGCGGCGTGCTGGCCGCGCTGTGCGACCACGTGCTCGGCACCGTCTGCTATCCGGTGATCCCGCCCGGCGCGTGGGCGGCGACGACCGAGTTCAAGCTCAACTACCTGGCGCCGGTCACGGCGGGGTCATTGTCGGCGGCGGCGCAGATCGTGTCGCTCACCAAGCGGACTGCCGTCGTGCGCATCGAAGTGGACAACGACGGGCGGACCGTGTGCCTCGCCCAGGGCACCGTTCTTGTGATGCCGCCGAAGACCTAGCGTGGCGATGAGTTTCGGGGCTCCACGCGGTCGTAGGTGACATGACCAAGTACCCAGGAGAGTCGGCCGAGTACCGGGCGGCGCGGGACCGGCTGCTCGAGCAAGAGATCGAGCTACGGCGCGCCACGGAGGCCGTCGCCGAAGCCCGGCGAGGCCTCCCGCCCGGTGGGACCGTCCCGGAGGACTACGTCTTCCGCGGCCTCGGACCCGACGGCGCGCCCACTGACGTGCAATTGTCGGAGCTGTTCGTGCCGGGTCGCGACTCGCTCGCCATCTACAGCATGATGTTCCCCCGCTATCACGGGGACGACCGGCCCGCACCCGCGCGCGGCCAGACGGCGCGCCTCCCGCTCGGCGAGGGCCCGTGCCCCTCGTGCACCGCGCTGCTGGACCAACTCGACGGCGCCGCCGAGCACGTGAGTCAGAACATGAACTTCGCCGTCGTCGCCAAGACCCCGCTCGAACGCGTCGTCAGATTCGCCCAGGAACGCGGCTGGCGCCGGCTCCGGGTGTTGTCGTCGGCTGACAACACCTATAACCGCGACTACCTCGCCGAGACGCCGGAGGGAGACCAGATGCCGATGCTGAACGTCTTCCATCGCGACCGCGACGCCATCCGCCACTTCTGGGGGTCGGAGATGCTCTACGCGCCCACGGAACCCGGCCAGGATCCTCGTCACGTCGGCACGCTCGAGCCGCTCTGGAACCTCTTCGACCTCATCCCCGAGGGGCGTCCCGTCTGGGACGAGCAGCTTTCCTACTCCTGAGCGCTACTCCGCCGCGGAGGGGGCGCGCTTTGCGACCGCCGGAGCAGGACCCCGAGCTTGCGAGGGCGACAAGTCAGGCCAGGTCGAGCTGCAGCATGCGGATCGCGTTGCCGCGCACGATCTTCTGGATCTGCTCCTCGTCGAGGTCCTTCATCTGTCGCTCGGCGACTTCCTTGCTGTTCGGCCACGTGGAGTCGCTGTGCGGGTAGTCGGTCTCGAAGGTGATCGTGTCGACGCCCATGTCCTCGAGCGAGCGCAGCCCGTGCGGGTCGTCGAAGAAGCAGCCGTAGACGTGCTCGCGGTAGTACTGGCTCGGCGGCTTCTTGACCTTGTCGGCGACACCGCCCCACGCCCGGTTGTGGTCCCACACCGCGTCGGCCCGCTCGAGGACGTACGGGATCCACCCGATCTGTCCCTCGGAGTAGGCGATCACGAGGTCGGGGAACTTCTCGAAGACGCCCGACATCAGGTAGTCGGTCAGCGACATCGCCGCGTTCATGTAGGTGAGCGTCGAGCCGACCGCGGGGGGCGCGTCCTTCGACGTCGACGGCATCTTCGACGACGAGCCGATGTGCATGCACACGACCGTGCCCGTCTCGGCGCACGCCTGGAAGAACGGGTCCCAGTACCCGTCCTGATCGTGGACCGATGGCAGGCCGAGGAACGGCGGGATCTCGGTGAACGCGACCGCGTGGCCGCCACGAGCGGCGTTGCGCCGGATCTCCTCACCGGCGAGCTGCGAGTCCCAGAGCTGGATGATCGGCAACGGGATCAGGCGGCCGTTCGAGCCTCCGCACCACTCGTCGAACATCCAGTCGTTGTAGGCCTTGACGCACAGGTCGGCGAGCTCCATGTCCTTCGCTTCCATGAAGGTCTGTCCACAGAAGCGCGGGAACGTCGGGAACGACAGCGACGCTTCGACCCAGTTGACGTCCATGTCCTCGAGGCGCGCCTTCGGGTCGTAACAGCCCGGGCGCATCTCCTCGTACGTGATGGCGGTGATCTTGACCTCGTCGCGGTCGAACCCGACCGCCGCGCTCAGGCGCGTCTGCGGGATCTTCTTGTCCTCGTAGTGCCACCAGTCGCAGGGATTGCCCTCGCCCTTCTCGTACGAGAAGTTTCCGCCGACGAACGTCATCTCCCCCAGCGGCGCCCGCACGACGTGGGGCCCGACGTCGAGGTACTTCTTCGGCAGGCGCTTCTGCCACACGTCGGCCGGCTCTACCACGTGGTCGTCCACGGAGATGATCTTGGGGATGTCCGTCATGGGGCGAGCTTAGACCTGACGGGGTGTCAGGTCGCAGGGCGGCGCGTCAGGATCTGATCGATCACGAACCCTCCGACGGCCACGACGAGCGCGCCGAGCACGATGATGAGCGTGGTATTGGCAAGGCTCTGTGCGATGACATCCCACGCCGCATTGAACGCGCCGCGGGCGACGAACGGATCGAGGCCGCGGCCGACCAGATCCTTCGCGAACGCCATGATCCCCAGGAAGAGGAGTGACACGCCGGCGACGACCGTGCCGGCGATGCCGAGCGCGCGCCAACGCCGGTCGGACGTGGCGACGGCCAGCGCGAGCAGCACCAACACCACGAGCGGCGTGATCAGCGCCACCCGCCGCGCGCCGTCCACCGCACCCCACAGGATCGGCACCTGACTTCTCCGGGCGATGACGATGGGCGGCAGCTGCGTGCCTCCGATCGCCCTCGCAACCTGGGAGTTCTGCGCCCGCGCGAGGTTCACACCGGGCTGGACGTCGAGCGTGATCGTGTCTTGGTCGGACGTGAGCTGATCGTGAACACCTCCGAGGGACTGCTTGAACACGGCTCGATACGCGGGTGTGTCGAGCGCGCCCGCGATGCCCGCGCTGATCGTCGGTTCGCTCGCGGCCGGGAGCGGTTGCGTGCGCCCGATGTCGGTCACCACCGCATCGGCGATCCCACGCCGGACCGCCTCGTGATTGAGAAGGTCGTCCGAGAGGTTGGTGAAGCGCTCCCGATCCAACAGCACCTGTTGGGTCCACAACCCGACGAGCGCGAACGGGAGCAAGAGGCCCGCTGCCACGAGGAGCAGCGTGACGAGAGCCCGTCGGCTCACACGGCCGGTTGTCGGCGCAAGACGAACGCGAAGCGGGTCAGAACCACGCCCCAGAACAGGAGCATGAAGCCGATCACGAGCGCGACCACGAGGATCGTGATCCCGGGCCACACGACCGTGATCACGGCGGCGACCAACGCGGCGATTCCCTTGGCGAGGAAGTGGCCGGTGTGCGGGCGGTCGCCGCGATGCCGGTACCCGTACCAGAGCGTCATGGCGGCGTAGACGAAGAGCCAAAACGCCAGGAGCAGCGCCAGCACGAGGGCGGTCACGTCCGGCCACGCGAGGACGACGATCCCTGTGACCAGATCCACGATCCCGCGAAACAGGATGAAGCCCCATCCCTGCGTGTGGCGTTCGGCGATGGACCAGCCGATCTCGGCGCCCCCGGCGAAGAGAAGGAACACGCCCAGCACGACGACGAGCGCGAGCACCGTGACGCCCGGCCACACGACGGTGATCAGGCCCGCGACAAAGGCCGCGATCCCGAGCGCGAGGACCCACGGCCAGCTCCGACGGGTGTCGACTCTGACGACTTCGACGGCGGGCTCGGGCGGCGGCGTGGTGCTCATCGTGACTCCCTGCGGTCGCGGACGCGCTTTCGGAACTTAGCGCCGTTCACACCCGGACGCCGGGGTACGGTCCGGCCGACGACAGGAAGGACGGCCCGATGATGCTCGACGGCAAGACGGTGGTGGTGTCCGGGGTCGGCCCCGGCCTCGGCCGGGAGATCGCGGCCGCGGCCGTGCGCGAGGGCGCCAACGTCGCGATCGGCGCGCGCACGCAGGCGAACCTCGAGAAGGCAGCCGCCGAGATCGACCCGTCCGGAGCGCGGGTGGCGTGGGAGGTGACCGACATCACCGACCCCGAGCAGTGCGCACGACTCGCCGCCAAAGCGATCGATCGTTTCGGGCCCATCGACGCCCTCGTGAACTGCGCCGCGTTCGACGCCGTCTTCGGGGGCCTCGAGGAGGCCGACTGGGACAGCTGGCGCCAGGCGCTCGAGATCAACCTCTTCGGCACCATGCAGATGACGCAGGCGGTGATCCCGTCGATGAAGGAACACGGCGGCTCGGTCGTGTTCATCGGCAGCCAGGCCATGTTCTGGTCGCAGCTCCCGCAGGCCGCCTACGGCGCGTCCAAGGCCGCGATCCTCGGCGCCGTCACGCACCTCGCGCGCGAGCTCGGTCCCTACGGGATCCGCGTGAACACCGTCGTGCCGTCGTGGATGTGGGGGCCGCCGGTCGAGATGTACGTCGACTTCACCTCGAAGGCGCAGAACGTCGACCCGGACACGGTGATCAACGGGATCACCGCGCAGATGCCCCTGGGCGAGATCCCCAGCGACGGCGACGTCGCCGAGGTGGTCGTGTTCTTCGTGTCCGACCGTGCCCGCATGGTCACGGGCCAGTCGCTGCTCGTGAACGCGGGCGAGTACATCCGCTGACGGCCTTCGAATCAGACGGGTGAGCCGGCCGCGACGAGTGGCCACGGGCGCTCACGCTCGGCAATCAGCGCCAGGTCGAGGAGCAGCGGCTCCTCGAAATGGCGCCCGAGCACCTGGAGGCCGACGGGCAACCCGCGGGTGCGGCCGATCGGGATCGAGCACGCCGGGCTGCCGAACACGTTGGCGGGGATCGTCAGCGCGCCGTTGTTGCCCAGCTCGGCCTGCTGGTCCCCCACTCGCGTCGGCAGCGGCCCTTCAGCCGCGAACGCGACGTCGGGATTGGTCGCGGCGATGACGAAGTCGACCTCGTCGAAGACGTCCGCCATCGCCTCGTTCATCGCGGTGCGGCGGTTCTCGATGCGGGCGCGGGCCTCGAGGTTGTAGACCTCGGTGGCGACCTTCAGCCCGAAGCCGATCTCGAGGGTGAGGTCGGGCTCGCAGTCCGGGTAGCGGTCGCCGAGCATCGCCAGTACCTCCGACAACCCCGACAACGCCCACTCGTACCCGAGCTCGGGAAGCTTCACCGGGACGTCGACGAGCTCGAGGCCGGCATCGCGAGCCAGCGCCTCGCCGTGCGTCACGACCATCTCCGTGACTTCGGGATGCACGACGGCGATGCCCAGATCCGGCACGATCGCGGCGCGCTTGCCGCGCAGCTCGTGCGTCCCGAGCCCCGCTTCCCAACCCTCGACGCGCGCCAGGCTGTACGGGTCGCGGTGATCGAACCCGTTCGTCACGTCGACGAAACGGGCGGTGTCGCGCACCGACCGGCTGACACAACCCAACACCGCGGTCAGCGAACCGACGCACATCTCGGGGCTCTTGGGGATCCGGCCGTACGTGCACTTGAGCCCGAACAGGCCGGTGAACCCGGCCGGGATGCGCAGCGAACCGCCGCCGTCGCCACCGGTGCCGACGGTGATCAGACCGCCGGCCACTGCGGCCGACCCGCCGCCCGTCGACCCGCCCGGAGTGAGGGTGAGGTCCCACGGGTTGCGCGTGGCACCGTTGAGGTTCGTCCGGGTGAGATTGACGCCGCCGAACTCGCTCGACGTCGTGAGGCCCACGAGCACGGCACCTGCATCGCGCACCCGCCGCACGAGCGCCGAGTCGTGCGTTGCGATCACGTCCTTCAGCGGCACGCTCGCCTGCGTGTACGGCCACCCGGCTACGGAGTCGAGCTCCTTCACGCCTACCGGAACGCCGCCGAAGGGCGCAGCAAGATCCGCGCGTGCGGCGGCCTCGTGCGCCGCTTCTTCGTCGACGTACGAGAAGGCGTTGAGGTCGGAGCGGTCAATGGCTGCGAGCGTGATCTCGAGCTCGTCGAGCGGCGTGCGCTCCCCCGAACGGAACGCTTCTACGAGCGAGCATGCGTCGCCGACCCACGGCGTGTCAGTCATGGGCGGATGCTACGCGCGCCACGCCGCCGCTACTTCGGCCGTGGTCGTGAGCGTCGCGACGAGGCTCAGCGTGTTCTCCATCACGGCTGCCGCGTACTCGGCGGGAATGCCGGCGACCGCATCGCGCGGCATGACGAACTGGTACCCGAGGTTCACTGCATCGAACGCGAAGTTCGTCATGCCGACGTTGACGGATACGCCGACGCCGACGATCGTCGCGATGCCGAGGTTGCGGAGGATCGGATCCAGCTCGGTGCCACCCATCGGGCCGAGGCCATGCTGCCGGGGCACCACGAGATCGGCGGGGTCGACGCCGATCTCGGCCGGCGGCTGGACGGCCGGCGAACCCGGAGTGAGGTCGACGGGCGACTTCTGCGCCCCCATGAACAGCCGGGCGTTCCGGTTCGCGCCCTTGCGGTCGGCGCGCGTCTCGGCCGTGCAGTGAACGACTGGTACGCGGGCGGCGCGCGCGGCGCGGGCAAGTTCGGCGCAGTGCTCCACGACGCCGGCCTTCTTCGCCTCGGCCGCGAGCATGGGCAACGCCGACTCTTCTCCGACGACGCCGTTCTGGACCTCCTGCAGCACGAGCGCGGTGTGGGCGGGCGCGACCAGTTCCTGCAGGTCCAGCGGCATGGTGACCGGTGAGGCTATCGGGGGTCGAGACACGACTGTCGCCGCATCAGGAGCGAACGGCCCGGGTAGCCTGACCTGGTGGGCGTCTCCAGCATCCTCCGGCGTTACCTGCCGTTGAGCGGGTCCGCCATCGCGCTGTGGGCGTGGCGGAACCGCGACGACGTGATCGACTGGGCCGCGTTCGGTGTGCGCTCGGCGCAGGGCCTCGTGACCGGCAATACCGACGACGTCGCGACCGAGGCGAGGCTGCGTGTGGCGCTCCACGGTGACCGCCGCACCCGACGCGCGCCGGGGCTCGAGGTCTACGTGCGCGACGGCGTCGCCGTGCTCAAAGGGATCGTCGGTCCCGAGGTGCGCGACGTCGCCGTCAAGCTGGCCGAGCGCACCGAGGGCGTGAAGAAGGTCGACGACAGGTTGGACGAGATCCGCCCGCGTCTCGACCCCCCGCGCGACTGAGCGTCAGGCGAACAGATCCGGCGGCTGCCGGTCGATCGGCACGTCGCCCACTTCGGTG
Source organism: Acidimicrobiia bacterium (assembly GCA_035938395.1). Taxonomy (GTDB): domain Bacteria; phylum Actinomycetota; class Acidimicrobiia; order IMCC26256; family JACDBD01; genus JALZAA01. The sequence goes on along the minus strand of DASZGY010000104.1, from coordinate 17,544 downwards.
ACGCGGAACGCACCACCGTTGTACGCGATCGCCGTCCGGCGCGTTGTCGTCGGGCAGCATTCGGGTGACTGCTCGTCGGCCGAGTAGTCGACGATCGTGGTCCCCTCCAGCGCCACCGAACCCTTGTGGAGGCGCGGGCGGTGAGCAGCCACCTTCAGCTGCTTGCCCTGCTCGTACGTGACCACGTCGTACGCCTCGAACTGACCCGTGCCGCCCGACCGGTAGCCGACGAGAAGCTCGGGCCGGCCGTCACCCGTCACGTCGGCCGACTTCACCGAGACGTTGGCGAACAGGGCATCCGGCCTCTCGGGAAGCGCGAGTGCGACGTCCCAGCCGCCGTCGGGCATCGACTTGGAACGGGCGCGGATCCGCACGTGCCACACCTGCTCCCCGTTGTCCGCCCCGGGGAGCGCGTCGATGGTCCACAACGCGTTGCCGCCCGCCATCATCACAATGTCGCACTGGCCACCGGGAGTCTCCACGAACGTCCGGCATGCCTGCTCGGGATCGATCTGGCGCGTGTCGGGACTCGAAGGCGCTTCGAGCTGCGTCCCCTTCGGCGTCACCCGGTCGCCGGCCCGCACGCCGACCGATGGAGCGATCGTGGTCGTGGGCACGGACGCCGCCGTCGTCCCCGGTGACGACTTCGCGTCGTGCTCACTCCCGCCGCACGCGACGACGAGTGCGATGACCGCCCCCGCCGCGATCAGCCGGATCCGCACGCGCCCGAAGCTAGCTGGGGCCCTCGCCTAGCCTCGTCACCCCGATGGACGCTCCCGCCCGAACCCCGGCGCATACGACGCGCGCGCCGGAGCGTTTGCCGCTCCTCCCCTGGCGCGAGGTCGTCGTGCCATGGCTCGTGTCCCGCATCTACTCGGTGGCGCTCATCGTCGGCACGGCATCGATTGGCCACGACGGGATACGCGCGACCGGCTTCGCGAAGTGGGACGGCCAGTGGTACCTCGCCATCGCGCGGTTCGGCTACGGCCCCGAGCCCGTCGAAGGAGTGCAGACCCGCTGGCCGTTTTTCCCCGGCTTTCCGGGCCTGATCCACGGGATACGCGAGATCGCGCTCCCCGCCCGCGGCACCGTCGTCGTGCTGAACCAGCTCGTGTTCCTGGTCGCGCTGGCCGGCGTCTGGCGCATCGCCCGCCGGTACACGAACGCGCGCCCTGCTCGTCTGGCCGTGTGGTCGCTGGCGCTGTTCCCGGGCGCATTCGTGTTCTCGATGGTCTACCCGTCGGCGATCTGGCTCGCGGTCTCCGTCTGGGCGTTCATTCTCGTGGACGAACGACACGACCTCGCCGCCGCGGTGCTCGTCACCGGAGCGGCACTGGTCAGACCGAACGGAATCGTCCTCGCGATCGCGCTCGTGTTCGTGCTGCGCTCGTGGCGCCGAGTGCTGCTGGTGTGCGCACCGTCGGTCGTCGCGGTCGCGCTCTGGTGCGCCGCGTGTTACCACTGGACGGGCGACCCGCTCGTGTTCCTGTCATCGAAGGAGGGATGGCCCGAGGTCACGGTGAAGGCGATCGCGATCGCACCGTGGCGCTACGACTACGTGTATCCGCATCTCTTCCTCGCGCTGGCCGCGCTCGGCGCGCTGTTCCTCGTCCGCCGCCGGCTGCCGGCGGCCTGGACGTTGTTCACGGTCCTCTACCTGTTGCCGTCGCTCGGCCTCGGCATGGTCGGGCTCGGCCGCTACGCGAACGAGTGCTTCCCGCCGTTCGTCGCCGCCGGCATGCTGCTCGACCGCGCCCGCCGATGGGTGCTGGTCGCCGCGTTCAGTGCCGCCGTGGCCGGACAGGCTGTGTGCGCGTGGTGGGTGATCCACTCGCACTACCTCCCGTGACGACGACGCCGACGCGTCACTCTCCTCACTCCTGGAGGCTCATGGGGCGGCAGAGCATCTGTTGTCCGCCGCTGGCCAGCAGCCGGCCGTCCGCGGACCACACCGACGCCGCGCTCGCCACCAGACCGTCGCGGGCGACGGGCGACGTGCACTCGGCGAGGAGCCACGGGGACTCGGGCGCGGCCGCGTGGAATCGCGCCGTGACGTCGAGGCTGGGCGCGTAGAAGGGAAGATCGCTCGTGTACGCACGCACGGCGGCGGGCCAACCCAACGTGTCGACGAGGAGCAGCGAGCGGCCGGCATCGACAAACGGGTCGTCGAACGTGTCGCGGGGCACGTAGCGGTACCACGAGCGAAGGCTCGGATCGCCGGGCTCGCGTGACTCCCACTCCGCCCGCGGCAACCACGACAGCGGCCGCTCCTCGAAGTTGCTCCAGAACGCGCGGTACGGCCCCCGCTCTTGCTCCGACATGAGCTCGTCCACGTTCGGCAGGTTGTCAGGAGGCGTGACCGCCGGCATCGGCGCTGCGTCGTGCTCGAGCCCGTCGACGTCGCCTACGACCCAGGCCTGCGCCTCGAGGATTGCCTTGCCGGCTTGGGTCATCGACACCGCGATCGACGCCGCCCGCCGCGAGCCTCGAATCGTGCGGACCTCGAGGTCGACGGCATCGAAGTCGGCCACGCCGAGGTAGTGGCACGAGAACGTGGCCGGGCGCCGCAACGATGTTTGCGCACCGGCAGCTCGGAGCGCGATGACGGCGAGGTAGCCGCCGTTCGGCCCCCAGATCTCCCAGTCCCGCGAAAGCCGAGCCCGGTACCCGCCGTCCGAACCTTCGATCGCCGTGTCCACGGCCAGGTCGCCCACGGCGTCATCCTCACCCGGGACGCGGACCCGGCGCGGGCATTTACAGGTCGAGCGTCTCGTCGCGCACGACGGCAGCGCGCCGGATCGCCTTGGCCTTCGTGCGGAGGAGGACGTCGCGCGGCGCCCGGCCGATCAGGTCCGTGAAGCGGGTCACCTCGCCCCCAAGGTCGTCGACGGGAACGACGCTGGACACCAACCCGAGCGCCTTCGCCTCCTGCGCCTCGACCACGCGGCCCGTGAAGCACAGCTCGCGCGCCAGACCACCGCCCACGATGTCGTGCAGTGGGCCGTAGACGACGTCGCCGAACTCGATCTCGGGATGGGAGAACCGCGCCGTGTCGGCGGCGACACGCACGTCCGACATGACGGCGAGGTCGAAGCCACCCGCGATCGCGGGGCCGTTGACCGCGGCAATCAGCGGCAACGGGAACCGGAGCGCGGTGGCGTGGAACCGGTCGCTCGAAGCCCAGAGCTGATCGGCGAGCTCGGGCTGCCGGAACTCGCGCAGGTCGAAGCCGGCGCTGAAGACGTCGCCGGCGCCCGTGATGACGACGGTCTTCACCGCCTCGTCGCCGCCGAGGTCCTCGAGCGCGTCCGACAGCTCGTCACGAAGCGCGATGGACAGCGCGTTCTTCTTCTCGGCCCGATTGAGCGTCAGCGTCACGACGCCACCCTCCGGCGCCGTTCGCAACACCAGCCGGTCGTTCATCACTTTGTCGCCGTCGCAAGCTCCGGCTTTGCGGCACCGGTCGGCGAAGCCGCCGGTCGCCGCGAGTCGGCGCGGTAGCCTGACGAGCCGTCAGATCGGGCGAAGGTGGGTGTTCGTGAGCGAGACGAGCGTTCGCGGCGACCTCGAATGGGGAACAACGCCTCGGCTCCTCCACAGCTCCGCGGAGCGCTTCTCGGCCCGGGAGGCGATCGTAGACGTGAGCGACGGGAGGACCCTCTCGTTCGCGGGCCTGGCCACGGCCGCGCACGACGCGGCGCGCGCGTTCCTGGCCATGGGCATCGAACGCGACGACCGGGTGGCGATCTGGGCGCCGAACACGTGGGAGTGGGTCGTGGCGGCCCTCGGCCTGCAGTCGGCCGGCGCGGTGCTCGTCCCGCTCAACACCCGCTTCAAGGGTCGGGAGGCGGCGTACATCCTCGGGAAGGCTCGGGCCAAGGCGCTCGTGACGATCACCGGGTTCCTCGACACCGACTACGTCGCGCTGCTCCGGCAGGCGGTCGACGTGGACACCGAGCTCCCCGACCTCGAGGCGATCGTCGTCCTGCGCGGCGAAGCGCCCGAGGGGACGAGGTCGTGGGCCGAGTTCCTGGCCGCCGGCTCTGCTGTCGATTCCGCGCTCGCCGAAGCGCGCGCGCAGGCGGTCGAGCCGGGTGACTTGTCCGACATCCTCTTCACGTCGGGCACGACCGGGAACCCCAAGGGTGCGATGCTCACGCACGCCCAGACCCTGCGCGCGTACCGCGACTGGAGTGAAGTCGTCGGGCTGCGCGAGCACGACCGGTACCTGATCGTCAATCCGTTCTTCCACGCATTCGGGTACAAGGCGGGATGGCTGGCGTCGCTGATGATGGGCGCGACGGTCCTTCCGCAGTCCGTGCTCGATCCGGAGCAGGTCTTCGAACGCATCCCCCGTGACGGCATCACGGTCCTCCCCGGCCCGCCGACGCTGTACCAGACGATCCTCAACCATCCCGCCCGCGGGGAGCACGACCTTTCGAGCCTGCGCCTGTCGGTGACGGGCGCGGCGCCGACCCCGGTCGAGCTCATCCTGCGCATGCGCGAGGAGCTCACGTTCGAGACGATCATCACCGGCTACGGGCTCACCGAGACCTGTGGCATCGCGACCATGTGCCGGTACGACGACGATCCGGAGACGATCGCCAACACGTCGGGTCGCGCGATTCCAGGTGTCGACGTGCGGGTCGTCGACGACGATGGTCGCGAAGTCACGCGCGGCGATCCCGGTGAAGTGGTCATCCGCGGATACAACGTCATGCGGGGCTACCTGGACGAGCCCGAGGAGACGGCCGCGACCGTCGACGTCGACGGGTGGCTGCACACCGGCGACGTCGGAGTGATGGACGACCATGGTTACCTCCGGATCACGGATCGCACGAAGGACATGTTCATCGTCGGCGGTTTCAACGCGTACCCGGCGGAGATCGAGAACCTGTTCCTTCGCCACGAGAAGGTCGCGCAGGCCGCGGTCGTGGGCGTACCGGACGAGCGCATGGGCGAGGTCGGGATGGCGTTCGTCGTGCTGCGCCCCGGCGCCGAAGCGACGCCGAACGAGCTCGTCGAATGGAGCCGCGCCGAGATGGCCAACTACAAGGCCCCGCGCTACGTCGAGCTCGTCGACGAGCTGCCGCTGAACGCGATGGGCAAGGTCCTCAAGTACGAGCTACGCGACCGCGGCACCAAGCTCGTGACTCGCTAGATCGTCGAGATCTTGATGTTGCCAGTGGTGTCGCTGACGAGCACCTGGACTGTGTCGGTCGTGCCCTGGGAATCGGTGACGGTGCACGGGATCGTCGTCTGCGGCTTCGCCACGATCACGGTCTTGCCGGGCGCGCAGGCCGCCGTCACCTGAACACCGACTTGCTGGTCGTACTGCGTCTGCACGAAGGCCTGCACCTTGCCCACGTCGAGCACTGCGACCTCGCGCACGATACGGAAACCGGGATCCCGATCGGTCTGCGTGACGGTGATCGGCACCGGCTCGTTGCCGACCGCAGCCGTGCAGGTCGACTGCTTCCCTGTCTTCTTCTTGATCTGGGCGGGGCACTTCGCCACACCGACAGGCGCGCCGGCGAAGTCTCTGCGGAGCTGGGAGCGGATCGTGCGCTCGATCTCCTTGCTGTCGAGCGTGTTCGAACCGCCGCTGCACGCCGCGAGGATCGCCAGCGCGCACGCGAGCACGCACGCGACGCCTCGGGACCGGGGCACAGCGGGAGAATACAGATGTCAGTCGAGAGCAGCCCGAAACAGCGGTACCGCGTCCGGGATGCCCTTCATGACGACCGGCCCGAGCTCGTCGAGCCTGAGGCCCTGCACCCGCCCGTCCACGAGCTCGCGGACGGGCTCCGACAACAGCACCTCGCCCGGGCCGGCGACGTCGACGATCCGAGCGGCAAGGTTCACGTCGTGGCCGACGAGATCGGCACCGCGACGCGCCGGGCATCCCCAGTGCATGCCCACGCGCACCCACAACGGGACGTCGGTCGCAGCCTCCTCCTCGAACCGTTCGGCGAGTGCCAGGCACGAGCCGAGCGCGCTGACCGCCTCCGGGAACCACAGCATCAGCCCGTCGCCCAGGTCCTTCACGACACGCGCGTCGTCCGGCAGCGTGGCCCGCACCACCTTCTCCTGCCGGTTGAGCAACGCGAGCGCTTCGCCGTCGCCGTGTTGGGCGGTGAACTCCGTGAACCCGACGATGTCGGTGAAGACCACCGCGCCCTCGGGCGGTTCGCTCACCGCTCGACGACCCGTATGTTCCCGCTGAGCGTCTTGACCTTGATCTCGCCCTCGCCGCCGACGGGGCAGTCGCACTGCACGTGGCCACTCAGCGCCTTCAGCCGCGTCGTGGGGTGGGTCCCGCGGGGAACGCTCACCGTGACCGATCCGGACAGCGCCTTCACGTCGAGACGCCCGGGACCGGCGAGCCCGACTTCGACGTTCCCGCTGCCGGCCTTCACCTTGGCGCCCTCGACGCGTTCGGCGGCCACTGCTCCCGACCCCGAAGCCAGGTCGGCTTCGCCGGCTCGAGCGACCTTGATGCGACCGCTGCCGGTCTTGAGCCGGCACTCCCCCGCGCACTCGGCGATCTCGAACGAACCCGAGCCCGTGCGCGCGTCGAGTCGTTCGACATGGTCGACGACGACACTCCCGCTCCCTACCGTCACGCGAGCGTCTCCGAGCCGTCCTCGCAACTCGACGCGGCCGGAGTTGGCGCCGACGATGACGTCGCTTCCCTGTGGGCAGCGCACCGACACGGAGCCCGACCGCGACTTCACCTCGATCGAGCCGTCGTGGTTCACGTTGGCATCGCGCGCACCCGTGACGACGACGTCGCCGCGATCCTCGCCCGTCACCGTCACGCTGCCCGAACGCGCCGTCACGCGGATCACGGCACCCGGAGGAGCTTGGAGCGTCAGGTCGGACGCCATGCACGCATCATGCCGCCCCTCGGTTGCGACGGCGAGTGACGCCGGTCACCCGCCGACGCGCGTCAGTCCTCGACGGCGCGGACGGCGGCGCCACCGACATCCATGAAGCGCGTATCCCCCGCGATCGCCTCCCCGAGGGCGTTCAACGTGTAAGCGACGGCGAGCTCGCGGTCGGGATCGCCCCATGCACCCGAACCGCCGTAGCCGTTGTGACCAAACCCGCGCGGGAGCACGGCGGCGGACGTCAGCACGCCGTGGTAGCCGAGGCGCCACTGCATCGGGAAACCGAGAATGAGGTCGGGCCGGTCGTTCTGGGGCTCGATGGCGCGCTCGACGGTCTTGTCCGACACGAGCTGCACCCCGTCGAGCTCGCCACCCCCGGCGAGGCACGCGTACATGCGCGCCAGGGAGCGGGCCGTGAAGCATCCGTTGCCCGACGGCATCGGTTGCTCGACCCACTCGTCACCCCCGTGCGCGGTCAGTATCGCCGGCGGCAGTGCCGCCGCGATCAGCTCGGGCCGGATGGTGAGCCCGAGCTGCTCGGCGATGCGCACCATCGCCGCCGGATCGCGCGTCAGCTCGCCGGCGTCGGGTGACGTGATCGTCTCCACGAGGCGTCCGTGCTCGGACCGGGGCAGTCCCACGTAACAGCCGTCGAGCGCGAGCGGCTCGGCGATCTGCGTGCGCACGAAGTCGGTGATCCCCAGGCCGGACACCCGCCGGACGATCTCGCCCACGATGAAGCCGAAGGTCACCGCGTGGTAGCCGTTCTCCGTCCCGGGCTCGAATGCGGGAGTCATCCCCTCGAGGCCATTGACCATGGCGTCCCAGTCGAGGATCTGCTCGGGGCGCGCGAGGAACGACGCCACGTCGTACATGCCGGCCTCGTGGCAGAGCACCTGGCGGACCGTGATGGAGTCTTTCCCGTGCTGCGCGAACTCGGGCCAGTGGTCGGCGACACGATCGTCGTAGTCGAGAAGGCCTCGGTCCACGCAGATGTGCAACGCGGTCGACGTCACTCCCTTGGTCGTCGAGTAGGACACCGCCAGGCTGTCGGACTGCCAGGGGTTCCCGGCGAGGTCGGCGACGCCGCTCCACGCGTCGACCACGGGCCGGCCCCGGTGGTACACGCCCACCGCCCCGCCGCTCCCCGTCTCCGCCACCTGGGCGTCGAGGAGCGCGACGACCTCGTCGAACGCCGGCTCCCACGTCCCCTGCGCCATGGTGCCGACCCTCCTGTGCCGACGGCTGTGCCGTTTGGCACGTATTGCACACCTAGTGAAAGAACAATATCGTGCACGGCCGTGGCGGCGACAAGTCTCACGGACGGACGCTCGGCGCGCGCGGCGCGCACCCGCGACGCCGTCGTCGAGGCCCTACTGTCGCTGCTCGACGACGGGAACTTCCGACCCACGGCGCGGCAGGTCGCCGAGCGAGCCGGTGTCTCGCTGCGGTCGGTGTACGTCCACTTCGACGACCTCGAGGACCTGTTCACCGCGGCGGCGCACAACCACTTCGAGCGCATGCGCGACCTCGTGGAGTCGATCCCCGGAGAGGGCCCGCTCGAGACCCGCCTCGACGCCTTCGTGCGGCAACGGGAGCGCATCCACGAGGCGTCGGCGCAGGTGCGTCGGGCGGCGGTCCTCCAGGAGCCGTTCTCTCCCGCCTTGGCCGAGGTGCTGTCGCTGGCGCGCAAGCTGTCTCGCGCCGAGGTCGAGCTGGTCTTCGCGCCCGAGCTCGGGCGCTGCGACGACACCGGGCGGGAGCACTTGGCGGTCGAGCTCGAGGTGATCGCGAACGCGTCCACGTGGGAGTCCCTCCGCGTCCAGCACGAACTGTCGGCGGAGGCGGCCCGCGAGACCGTCGGCCGCATGCTCCGCGCCTCGCTGCGCGACGTGTGATGGAAGCACTGCGCACACCCGACGAGCGCTTCGACTCGCTTCCCGACTACCCGTTCGCGCCGCATTACGTCGACATCGACGACGGCGAGGGGGGCGCGCTGCGCGTCCATTACGTCGACGAGGGCCCGCCGGACGCCGACCCGGTGCTGCTCCTGCACGGCGAGCCGTCCTGGAGCTTCCTCTACCGGAAGATGGTCCCGACTCTCGCCGACGCCGGGATGCGGGTGGTAGTCCCCGACCTCATCGGGTTCGGACGCTCGGACAAGCCCTCGAAGCGCACGGACTACACGTACCAGCGCCACGTCGACTGGATGCGAGCGGTCGTGCAGCAGCTCGGATTGTCTCGGATCACGCTGTTCGGCCAGGACTGGGGCGGTCTCATCGGGCTCCGCCTGGCCGCCGAAGAGGAGCGCTCGTTCGCCCGCATCGTCGCCGCCAACACGTTCCTGCCGACCGGCGACCGTCACCCCGGCGACGCGTTCCTCGCCTGGCAGAAGTTCTCGCAGGAGACGGAGACGTTCCCCGTCGGCAGGATCGTGAACGGCGGATGCACAACCGACCTTGCCCCCGAAGTCGTCGCCGCGTACGACGCGCCGTTCCCGGACGAGATCTACAAGGAAGGTGCCCGGCAGTTCCCGATGTTGGTGCCGACCAGCCCCGACGACCCCGCGTCCGACGCGAACCGACAGGCGTGGGAGGTCCTGCACCGCTGGGGCAAGCCGTTCTTGACTGCATTCAGCGACTCGGACCCGATCACCGCCGGCGGCGACCGGGTCTTCCAGGCCGACGTCCCGGGCACGAACGGCCGCCCGCACACGACCATCCAGGGCGCCGGCCATTTCCTGCAAGAAGACCGCGGCGAGCAGATCGCTCGCGTGGTCGTCGACTTCATCACGGCGACACCGGGCAGCTGATGAGACCCGTCGGGCGCGGCACGCGTCCGACACCCAAAACGTAACGTTTGCACGCCAACGCCAGAGGGGGGACGTGGTGCGGCATGCGTGACACGACTGACGCGTCGTTGCCCGTTCGCAAGCGCCTCGCGGACTACGAGTGGCTCGGACGGCTGCTGGCCTACGTGCTCCCGGTGGCAGCCTTGATCTTCGCGGTGCGGGTCTGGCCGTTCCCGGCCCCCAACGGCGTGATCCTCGACGGCGCGCTGGGCGGCGGCCGCATCGCCCTCATCGCCCTCGGGATCGCGCTGATCTACCGGGCGAACCGCGTCATCAACTTCGCCCAGGGCGACCTCGGGCAAGTGCCGGCGACACTGGGTGCGCTGCTCGTCATCACGCTGAGCGTGAACTACTTCGTCGCCTTCACCACCGGCCTCGTCGCCGCCGTCGTCCTCGGAGTCGCAGTCGAGACCCTGATCATCCGCCGCTTCTTCCGTGCGCCCCGCCTGATCCTCACGGTCGCCACGATCGGGCTCTCCCAGGTCCTGATCGCCGCCGGCCTGTTCATCGCCCAGGCCTTCGGCCAGGACTTCCAGACCAACCGCCTCGACGCGCCGTTCACGGTCAAGTTCCAGGTGGGAAGCACGATCTTCAACGGCAATGACGTGATCGCGATGATCACGATCCCCATCGCGTTCATCGCCCTGGCGGCCTGGCTCCGGCTCAGCAACATCGGCGTGGCGGTGCGCGGCAGCGCCGAACGCGCCGACCGGGCGTCGACGCTCGGCATTCCCGTCCGCCGTCTGCACACCATCGTGTGGACGGTTGCGACGGTGCTCGCCTTCCTGGGGATGTGGCTGCGGGCCGGCGCGGTGGGGCTCCCCATCGGAACCGTTCTCGGCCCGACCTTCCTACTCCTGGCGCTCGGCGCGGTGGTGATCGGTCGCATGGATCGATTCGGTGTCATCGCCGCCGCCGCCATCGCCCTCGGCATCCTCGACAAGGCGATCACGTTCCAGCCCAACAACAACCCCGCGTTCAACGACGCCGTCTTGTTCCTCGTCATCCTGGGAGCACTGCTCGTCACCCGCCGTCCGAGCCGCGGCCGGGTCGGCGCCGATCAGGTCTCGACGTGGCAGGCGGCGCGCGAGGTCCGACCCATCCCCCGCGAGTTGAAGGGGCTCCCCGAGGTCCGGTTCGCACGGTGGGCGCTGCTCGGCGCGGTGGCAGCGTTCCTCGTCACGCTCCCCTTGTGGCTCGACGAGAGCCGCATCAACCTCGCCGCCATCATCGTGATCTTCGGCATCATCGGCGTCTCGCTGGTGGTGCTGACGGGATGGGCGGGGCAGGTCAGCCTCGGGCAGATGGGATTCGCGGGCGTCGGCGCGGCCGTCGGCGGCTGGGTCACCTATTACACGGAGACGGACCTGTCGATCGCGCTCCTTGCCGGCGGCGCGGCCGGCGCCCTCGCCGCGATCGTGGTCGGTTACCCCGCGCTGCGGCGCCGCGGCCTCACGCTGGCGGTGAGCACCCTCGCGTTCGCGCTGTTCGTGTCGTCGTTCCTGCTCAACCAGGAGCTGTTCGGCGAGAACGGCGAGCCGCCGGGATTCCTCCCCGGGCAGTGGCTTCCCGGCTTCAGGATCGATCGCACCCCGCTCTTCGGCCGCTTCGACATCGAGAGCGAGACCCGCTTCTACTTCCTCTGCCTCGTCGTCCTCGGGCTCATGCTGGTCGTGGTGCGCGGCGTGCGCCGCAGCCGCACGGGTCGGGTGCTGATCGCGATCCGCGAGAACGACTCGGCGGCGCGCTCGTACGGCATCAACACGACTCGAACGAATCTCGCGTGCTTCGCGCTCTCCGGCTTCATCGCCGCCGTCGCGGGTGTGCTGCTCGTGCACCAGCAGACCGGGCTGCAAGTCGGCGCGGGCAACCTCTATCTCCCGGAGGAGAGCCTGCGCGTGTTCTCGATGGTCGTCATCGGCGGGCTGGGCTCGTTGCCGGGCGTGTTGCTCGGCGCCGCCTACATCTGGGGCACCGAGTACTTCTTACCGGGTCAGTGGTCGTTCCTGGCAACCGGGGCGGGGCTCCTGTTGATCCTGATGGTGCTGCCGGGCGGCCTCGGCGCCGTGCTGTACGACACGCGCGACTGGCTGCTCCGCCAGATCGCCAAGCGCCGCGGGCTCGTCGTCCCGAGCCTGGTCGCCGACGTGCGGGTGGAGGAGCCGGTGCCCGAGCCGCTCCTCGAGGAGGCCGAGAAGGCAGCTGAACGCGCCCCGGTGGAGGTGCCATGACCGCGCCGACCACGCCCGCCGCGGCGATGCCGGGCAACTGGTTCGCGAGGTGGTCCGAAGGCATCACGGGCGGGGCTCCGCTCTATCCGCTCGTCGTGCTGTTCGGGCTCAACGCGGTCGACGAGCTCGGGCGCTTCGCGTTCGGCGTGCTGTTGCCCAACATCCGCGACGACTTCGGCCTCAGCACCCAGGGTGTCCTCACCGTCGTCGCGTTCGGGTTCGTCGGCGCGCTCGTCCTGGCCTTGCCGATCGGGTTCTGGGGCGACCGCTTCAACCGGGTCCTCATCATCGTCATCGGCGGCATCTTGCTCGGCACGTTCACGATCCTCACCGCGCTGGCGGTCAGCGTGGTGATGCTCGCGATCGCACGGGCCGGATCCGAGCTGGGGCGCGGCTTCAACGATCCCGTCCAGAACTCGCTCATCCCCGACTTCTACGACGTTCCGGTCCGGCCGAAGGTCTATGCGGTCCACCGGTCGGCCAACGCCGTCGGCCAGGCCCTCGGGCCGCTGCTCGGCGGCGTGATCGCGTACTTCTTCGGCTGGCGGGCGCCGTTCCTCTTCTTCGCCGTCCCCACCGCCATCTTCGTGCTCCTCGCCCTCCGCCTTCGCGACCCAGTGCGCGGCCACTTCGAACGCCAGAGGATGGGCGCATCCGAAGCAGCGATCGCCACCGAGGAGGCCCCGCCGTCATGGGCCGAGTCGTGGCGGATCGTCTGGCAGGTGCGAACCTTGCGCCGCATCTTCGCGGCACTGCCGTTCGTCGCGCTCTCGATCGTCGGGCTGCTGACGGTCGGCTCGCTGTTCTACCAGGACATCTTCGGCCTCAACGAGGTGCAGCGGGGTGTCATCGCCGCGGTCGCGGAGCCGGCCCAGATCGTGGGCTTCTTCATCGGCATCCCGATCGCGACCCGGTTGATGGCGCGCGACCCCGGCCTGGTGCTCAAGTTCCTCGCCGGCGTCACCGGCTTCATCGCCGTCGTATGGGTCGCGTTCTCGCAGGCGCCCAACCTTCCTATCGCCATCGCCTGCAACATTTTGATCTCGGCCTCCCTCGGCTTGCTCGTGCCGGGCATTTACAGCGTGCTCTCGCTGGCCGTGCCCTCGAAGGTGCGCGCCTTCGGCTTTGCCGTCGCCGCCATGTGGATCATCCCCGGCCTGCTCCTGCTCCCCGTCATCGGCGGGGTCGCCGACGCCTACGGCATTCGGAACGCGCTGCTGGCGGCGGCGCCCGTGTTCGTGGTCGGCGGGCTCATCCTCGCCTCCGCCGGGTCGCAAGTCGCGGGCGATATTCGACGCGTGTGGACGGCGTCGGCCGCGCAGTCAGAAGTCGCCTACGAACGCAGCCAGGGCAGGGTCAAGCAGCTGCTCGTACGCGGTGTCGACGTGCACTACGACAGCGTTCAGGTCCTGTTCGGCGTCGACTTCGAGGTCGGCGAGGGCGAGATCGTCGCGCTCCTCGGAACCAACGGCGCCGGAAAGTCGACGCTGCTCCGGGCAATCTCCGGCCTCGTCGAGGCGAGCGGCGGCGCGATCATCTTCGACGGCCGTGACATGACCCACACGCCGCCCGACGAGATCGCGGCGCGCGGCGTCACGCAGGTCCCGGGCGGCCAAGGCGTCTTCCCGTCGCTGACCGTGGCCGAGAACCTTCGTCTCGCGGGCTGGCTACAGCGGCGCGAGCACGACGAGGTCAGTGAGGCGACGGAGCGCGTCATGGGGTACTTCCCCGTGTTGCGCGACCGGCTGCACGAGCCGGCCGGCAACCTGTCCGGCGGCCAGCAGCAGATGCTCACACTGGGCATGGCGTTCATCGGCCGACCCAAGCTCCTGATGATCGACGAGCTGTCGCTCGGCCTCGCGCCCACAGTCATCGCGCAGCTGCTCGACATCGTGAAGGCGATGCGCGAACAGGGCATCACGATCATCCTCGTCGAGCAGTCGGTGAACCTCGCCCTGACCCTCGCCGACGAGGCGTACTTCATGGAGAAGGGCGAGATCCGATTCCACGGCCCGACCGCCGAGCTGCTCGAACGGCCCGACGTGCTGCGGTCCGTGTTCCTCGAGGGTGCAGCCAGCGCGACGTCCGCGCGGCCGGCGCCGAACGGGGGAGCCGCGACCGCCGCGCCCACCTCCGCCGACGGTCAGCGGAAGACCACCCTCGAGGTCACCGACGTGTCGAAACGCTTCGGGGGCGTCAGCGCGCTGAACGACGTGTCGTTCAGCGTCCGCCAGGCCGAGATCCTCGGGTTCATCGGCCCCAACGGCGCCGGCAAGACGACCTTGTTCGACGTCATCTGCGGCTTCCTCCCGGCTGACGGCGGCTCCATCCGCCTCGAGACGGACCGCGGCAGCTACGACCTGACGCGCAAGTCCGCTCAGGCCCGCGCCAAGCTCGGCTTGGGCCGTTCGTTCCAGGACGGGAGGCTGTTCCCCGCGCTCACCGTGCAGGAGACCATCGCGGTCGCGCTCGAGACCCACGTCAAGTCGCGCAACCCGATGGCCGCCGCGCTCCACCTGCCGAACGTCTGGTTCTCCGAGCGGCGAGTCCGTAACCGCGTCGACGAGCTCATCGACGTCGTCGGCCTGCGCGCCTTCCGCGACAAGTTCGTCCACGAGCTGTCCACGGGAAGCCGACGGATCGTCGACCTCGCGTGCGTGCTCGCGCACGAGCCCACCGTGCTGCTCCTCGACGAGCCGTCGAGCGGGATCGCCCAGCGCGAGGCGGAGGCGCTCGCGCCGTTGCTCACGCGCGTGCGCGACACCCTCGGTGCGACGCTGCTCGTCATCGAGCACGACCTCCCACTGTTGACATCCATCGCAGACCGGATGATCGCCCTCGACCTCGGCGAGGTCATCGCCGAGGGCACGCCGGCGGAAGTCGTGCGCCATCCCGCGGTGATCGCCTCGTACCTGGGAACGACCGAATCGACCGTCGCCCGTTCGGGTGCACAGACGGCGCTGCTCGCGGACCCGCGACCTGATTGACCATTACCGGAAGGGAAGGCACTGATGTCCATGCACTCCGTTCGCCGATCGAGGGCCGTTCGACGCTCGACGTCGCTGCTCGCCGTCGTCGTCTCGGTGATGGTCGTCGCCGGCTTGCTCGCCGCGGCCGCGGCGGCTTCTCCCGCGAGCGACGACGCGGACGCGCAGAAGAACAAGGCGCTCGTCCTGTCCGGACCCATGACGCCGTCGAAAGCGAAGCTCCAGGGCAAGACGAACGTCGACTTCGGTCCGAACTGTGACACGACGACCGGGAGGGTGAAGATCCCTTCGGTCTACGCGCCACCGTGTGTCCAGCCGTTCACGGGGAAGAACGGCGGGGCGACCTCGCAAGGGGTGACGGGCAGCGAGATCAAGATCGTCGTCTACACCGGCGACCCGCAAAAGGACCCGTTGCTCGCCGGCCAGATCCGGGCCGCCGGAGCGAGCCTCGACATCGAGCCGATCCGCCAGACGTGGCAGGGATACATCGACATCTACAACAAGATGTTCGAGCAATACGGGCGCAAGATCAGTACCGAGTTCTACCTCGCCACCGGGGCCGGTTCCGACACCACGGCTGCCAAGGCCGATGCAATCGCGATCGCCGAGAAGAAGCCGTTCGCCGTGCTGGGCGGACCAGCACAGTCGTCGACGGTGTTCGCCGACGAGCTCGCGCACCGCGGGGTCCTCTGCCTCGGAACATGCGCGCTGGCCATGCCGCAGAAGATCTCCGACCAGAACAAGCCCTACCTCTTCACCGACGGACCGTCGCCGGAGGAAGCTGCCACGCTGACGGCGGAGTTCATCAGCAAGCAGGCGGGCCCGGGCAAGGCGCAGTACGCCGGGAACGACGCCACGAAGAACAAGAACCGGGTGTACGGCATCGTTCATTACGACACCCCCGACGGCCAGTACAAGGGCCTGTTCGACACGCTGAAAGCGCAGCTCAAGAAGCACAACATCACGCCGAAGGCCGACCAGTCGTTCTTCCTCGATCTGTCGCGGGCGCAGGAGAACGCCCGCACGATCGTCACGAAGATGAAGGACGCCGGCGTCACGACCGTGATCTACACGGGCGACCCGCTCACGCCGGGGGCCGTCACCAAGGAAGCCACCGCCCAGGACTTCCACCCCGAATGGATCCTGGGGCCATCGGTGCTCGCGGACACGTCGATCTTCGCCCGCACCTTCGACCAGGAGCAGTGGTCGCACTCGATCGGTGTGGCGCTGGTACCGGGCCGCACTCCACAGGACCTCAACTGGACCTACAACCTGTACCAGTGGTTCCACGGCACGCCGCCGCCCAACAACACCTACGGCGTGATCAACCCGAGTGTCCAGCTGTTCGCGACCGGGGTGCACATGGCGGGGCCGAAGCTCACGCCACAGGCGTTCCGTGACGGCCTGTATCGAACCCCACCGTCGGGCGGCGACCCGATCAACCCGCAGCTGTCCTGGGGGAAGCACGGCGCGTGGCCGTTCGTCGACAACTACGGCTCGGACGACGCCGGGATGCTCTGGTGGGACCCGACCGCGGTCGGCGAGGACGAGGTTCACCAGGTCGGCAACGGCCTCTACCGGTACGCCGACGGGGCGAAGCGCTACACGCTGGGCAAGTTCCCGGCCAAGGGCCAAGGCGGGCTGTTCGACACCGCGTCGTCGGTGACGATCTTCGACCAGCTCCCGCCCGCGGACGCGCAGCCGAACTACCCACCACCCGCCGCGGGCGGGTAGGGGCGAACGGCTGGGTGCGCGTCGTCGGCGCCATCGGTGTCGCCGACCCGCACCCAGCCCTCGCCGGTCAGATAGCGACGGATGACGCGCGCCGGGTTGCCCACCGCGACCGAGTAGTCGGGGATGTCGCCGGTGACGACCGCGCCCGCGCCGACCACGACGTGCTCGCCGATGGTCGCGCCACCCAGTACGAGCGAGCCGTGCCCCAGCCACGAGCCGGCGCCGATGCGGACCGGCCTCGGCGCCGCGAACTGCCGGCCGACGGGCTCGACGGGGTCCGCGTACCCGTGGTTGGCGTCGGTGACGTACACGTAGTGGCCGGTCCACACGTCGTCGCCGATCTCGACGCGCTGGTGGCCGACCACGCCGCTCCCCTTCCCGATCACACATCGGTCGCCGATGGTCACCACGGGCCCGTCGAGCACCTGCTCGGGCGACACGCCGGCCGAGAGCGTCGCGTTCGGCCCGACGATGCACCCGTCGCCGATCTCGATCGACGACTCCCCGAACAATGCCGACACCGGGAAGCAGATCGCGCTGCGCTCACCGAATCGGGCGAACCGCTGCGCGCGCCGGTGCCCGGGGCGGATCGTGCCGACGTCGATCGCCCATGACCAACCCGCCTGCACGACGTCGCCGAGCAGACGCCGAACGAGATCGCGCGGTCCGTCGGGCACGGGTCGCAGCGTAGTGGCGGTCGCCACCGCCGCGTGCTCGAGACGGCTTGCTCCCCGCCCGAGCCGAGATCGACGGAGCGAGCCGCGGCGTCTTACGACCCGGCCACCTTGCGCCCGCGATGAGTCACGCAAAAGGGTCGGAAGCCCATCGCCGCGTACATGCGCATCGGC
>DASZGY010000103.1:0-5981 GCA_035938395.1 Acidimicrobiia bacterium | reverse complement strand
CCTCCGGAGCCCGAGGGCGGACTGGCGTTCAGGGACCCCGCCAAGCGGCGTGGCCTGCGTTTCGACGTCCTGCCCATGGCGAAGCTCGAGGTCATCTCGCACCAGCGCAAGGCGAGCGATGCGCACGTGAAGCGGGTCATGGACTCCGTCGATCGCGTCGGCTTTCTCGCGCCGGTGGTGGTCGTCGAGCGCGACGGCGGTGCCGGGTACCTGATCATCGACGGCCAGCACCGGTACCTCGCCGCCAAGGAGCTGGGGTTACGCCGCATCCCGGCCGTCATCGCCCCGCGCGACGTCGCCCGTCGGATGCTCACGCTCAACGTCGAGAAGGAGCCGAACATCCGGGAACGGTCGGCGGTCGCGCTCTCCATCTACCGCGAGCTGGTCGGCGCCGAGCCCGACATGGCCGAGGACGACCCCGAGGTCGCCGACGCGGTCCAACACGCGCATTACGTCACCCTCGGGCTCGGGTACGCGGCGTCGGGCCGGCTGGCGGGCAGCCAGTTCGAGCCCATCCTCCGAAAATGCGACGGGTTCATGGACTTGCCGCTCGTGGAGTCCCTCCCGGTGCGCGAGGAGCGCGCCGGCCGCGTGGTCGAGGCCCACCGGCTCGTGCGCGCCGTCACCGACCGGCTGAAGGAGATCGGCGCGTGGCACGAGTTCGCCGGCGCCCAGATCATCTCCTACGCCAACCCGTTGAAGCGGGCACGGAAGCAGCACTCCTTCGACCAGACGTTCGACAAGCTCATCGCGAAGCTGGAGACGTTGGGCGAGCACCCGGAGAAGGCGCTGCGCGGGGGCGGCTAGCGTTTCGCCTGCATGAAGCTCTGGAGCGACGAGCTCGAAGCGATGCGGCCGCAACTTCGTGAGGAAGCCGACGCGTTCATCGCCTCGTTCACATCGGAGCTCGACGACCCGAGCCTTCCGGTCGCGGAGCGGGTCGCGAGGCAACGGGCAGCCGCCGAGGAGCGCGTGATGCGCTCCGAGATGGCGGTCGACCGGGAGATCTCGGGGCCCGCCGGTCCGGTACGGCTGCGCACGTTCGTGCCCGACCAGGTCGACGGCGTCCTCCTGCACATCCACGGCGGCGGGTTCGTCACCGGATCACCGGAGATGACCGACCTCCTCCACGAGATGCTCAGCAAGCAGCTCGACCTGGCGGTCGTCAGCGTCGACTACCGGCTCGCACCCGAACACCCGTATCCCGCCGGCCCGGACGACTGCGAGGCGGCGGCGGTGTGGGTGCTCGAGCACGCCGAACGCGAGCTCGGCTCGGACCGTCTGCTCATCGGGGGCGAGTCCGCCGGCGCGCACCTGGCGGCGTGCACTCTGCTCCGGCTGCGCGACCGTCACAGCGCCGCCGACCGGTTCGGCGCGGCCAACCTCGTGTTCGGGATCTACGACCTCGGCGGGACGCCGAGCCAGAGCGGCATGACCGGACGCCCCGACCTCCTCACCGCCGAGCAGATCGAGTACTTCACCGAGCTGTTCACGCCCGGCCGGTCGGTCGAGGAACGGCGTGATCCCGACATCTCACCTCTCTACGCCGACCTGCAGGGACTGCCACCGGCGCTGTTCAGCGTCGGCGCCGACGACCATCTCGTCGACGACACGCTCTTCATGGCCGCGCGCTGGGCGCTGGCGGGCAACGAAGCCGAGCTCCTCGTGTACCCGGAGAGCCCGCACGGGGGCATCGGCATGCCCAGCGTCTTCGACCCGTGGTTCGAAACGCTCACGGACTTCCTCCGCCCCACGAACAGCGGCTGACGGCGACGCGCCTGGCCCGCGGGGACGTACGCCGGCGGTCATCGGGTCGACCGTCCATTGAGTTTGTTGCCGTCGGACCGCCTCTTACTTGGCGTAGTCGGCGAAGCCCTGCCAGTCGATGACGACGCAGGGCTCGTTTCCGACGATCCAGGCGTCGTGACCCGGCGGGGCCACCATGAAGTCGCCCGGACCAAACTCCATCTCCTCGCCGTCGTCCATGACGATCTTCATCCGGCCGGAGATGAAGTAGCCCATGTGCGCAGCTTGGCAGCTGTCGGTCCCGGCAATGGGCTTGACGTGCTTGGACCACTGCCAACCGGGCTCGAACGTCGCCCGGCCAATTGGCCCGCCTTCCATGTTGACGAGTTCGAGTCTGCCCATCCCCTCCTCGAACGGCCGAGTCTCCTCGGGCGAATCAAGGCTCATGCGGATCATTCCAGCCATACCTGCCTCCCGTCCCTTCGAGCGCCATCGTGCCGACCCCGTTCTGGGTGGTCCCCTGCAGTGAGGCGCGGGCGCGAGCGTAGGACCGTCAGAGACACGGGTAAACAGGTGGCCTGGATCACAAGCTCGACGAGCACATCGGACTCGAGATCACGTTCCAAGGCTTCGCAGGGCTGCTGCGGCGGCACTCGGGGTCGAGCGGGTAAACCTCGCGGTCGCGAATGCCGGCGGGCGACGACAAGGAGGACTGATGATGCCATCCCTCAACTGGCATGACCTTGACAGCTTCGAGCCGGGAGCGTTTTACCGGCAAATGGAGTCGGGCAAGACCGTGCAGTTCGTCGGCGTCGCTTCGATGCCCGAAGTGGACGGCGGGGACGTCGGCGTCTTCCGCTTCGTGGAGGGCGGCAGGTGCCTCATCGCCACGAAGGGGCGCTACGAGCAGGGGCAGACGTTCACGCCGATCGCCGAATACCAGGAACCGGACGAAGCCACGACGGCCGAATGGCGCGCCTTTGTCGATAGAGACGAGCCATGAACGCCGGGCTCCGTGCCGAGGTCCATCACAATGGGCCGCGCTCGCGGTACGAGATCACCGTCGACGGTCGCGTCGTCGGTTTCGCCGAGTACAGCACACACGGTGACACCGTGGTCTTCCCGCACACGGAGATCGAGCGGTCGATGCGCAACCGGGGCCTCGGCGCGGAGCTGGTCCGCGCCGCACTCGATGACGTGCGCGCCCGAGGCGGCACAGTCGTCCCGCACTGCTGGTACGTGGCTGAGTTCATCGACCAGCACACGGAGTACGCCGACCTCCTCCCACAGCAGTAGGTTCGCCGAACTGCCCCCCTCATCGCGGCAGGGGCGCCATCTGCGCGTCCATAGGTCCGACCGGCGGCGGCATATCGGCAATCTCCATGCGGAGCGTCATCAATGCTGTGTCGTAGATCCCCGAGAAGCTCGGGAAGGGCTGGATCGTGTCGCTGAGCACTTCGAGCGTGACGTGTGCGCGGATGGCAAGCGTCGCCTGCTGCAACCACTCACCGGCCTCCGGGCCGAGCGCGTAGGCGCCGGCCAGTCGCTCGCCGTCGCTGAGCAGCGTCAGGAACCCGTTGGATTCTGCGTAGGCGTGTGTGTAGGTGGCGGTTTTCGGCACGTCTGACAGGAGTGCGGTGGCGCTGTACTCCGCTTCGACTGCGCCCACCGCCGCAGCCTGAGGGTCTGTATAGGTGACTCGCGGAACGGCTTCGTAGTTCGCCGGACGCGCATCGCCGGCGATGTTCGCCGCGACCACGTCGCCCTCGTATTCGCCGACGTGGGTCAGCGGCCAGATGCCAGTGACGTCGCCGATCGCCCAGAGGCGTTCGCCCGCGCGGAGATGCTCGTCAACCGGGATCCCGCGGGGGTTGGCTTGGACGCCCACCGTCTCCAGGCCGATCCCCTCGACGCGTGGACGCCGACCGGTCGCGACGAGCAGACGGTCGCCCCGCACGTCCGTACCGCCATCGAACTGCAGGACATACTCGTCACCGTCCCGCCTCGCGGCGGTGGCGTGCATTCCGAGCATCAGCTCGATTCCGTCCCGGCGCAGGGCCTCGCCGAGCGCCTCGCCCAGTGGCGCAGGCTCGCGGGCAAGCACGCGATCGCCGCCCTCGATGATCACAGCCTCGCCGCCGAGACGACGCACGACCTGCGCCATCTCGACACCGACCGGCCCACCGCCCAGCACGAGCAAGCGGCGCGGGACCGCCTTCATGCCGGTCGCCTCACGGTTGGTCCACACGCCGTCCAGCTCTTTCAGCCCCGGGACCGGTGGAACGATCGGATCGGCGCCGGCTGCCACGACGACGTTCTCCGCGGTGTGGGGGACGCCGTCGACTTCGACCACGCCGGTGCCGGCCAGTCGGCCCGTGCCTCGCAGCAGGTCGATGTCCCGGTCCGCCAGCCAACGCTGTTGACCCGCGTCGGAATAGTTCGACACCATGAAGTCCCGCCACGCCAGCGCGTCCTGGACGTCGACCTCCGCCGTCGCGCCCGCCGCGCGCGCGGCGTGCACCGCCTCGCCCGGGCGAAGCAGCGACTTCGACGGGATACAAGCCCAGTAGGAGCACTCTCCGCCAACCAGCTCCCGTTCGACGACGGCGACGCGCAGCCCGCGTGCAGCCAGCGCCGCCGCGCAATGCTCGCCGGGCGCCCCGCCGCCGAGAACGATGGCGTCGTAGTCGCTCACGTGGGCAGTTCCGCGCCCGACTGTTCCGCAATCATGTACGCGGCGTACCAGTCGGGCCAGTTCTCGTCCCGCTGTCCGCCGTTTCGCTTCTCGTGCTCGCCGTGCGCGACGGACGCACGCCGCATCGCGTCGGCCAGATCGCTCGTGGAGCCGAACGAAGTCTCGGTCGCGTCCACGCGTCCGGGAAGGCGGGTCGTGATCTCCTGCATCAGCCACTCGTTGCCGTCGGGATCCCTGAACGTGGCACGCGAGAAGTAGCTGCGACGCTCGGGATCGGGACCGCTCACCGGGCCGTTCGGGCCGAGATGGAAGACCTCGCCCACATCGGCGCCCGCGGCGACCAGCGCGTCCCGGGCGGACACGATGTCGGAGACGATCAGGTACCCCTTGGCCGAACCGGGCGCGGCCGATGTGAGGTTCGCGCCGAATTGGACCGAGCACCGCGAGGCGGGCGGCGTCAACTGGACCACGCCCGAGCCCGGCGGCGTGACGTCCTGCCTCCACCCGAGGCTCCGATAGAACTCGGTGGCGCGATCGACATCCGACACTGGGATGACGACCACCTCGAGCTTCTGGTCGACGGCGCCACTCATGTCCTGCCTCCTCGGGTGGGACCCGGACGGTTCGGTGAGACCTCCAAGAAGCTGAAGTCAGACGATCCCAAGGAAGTGTTTCGGAGCGACTCACCCGCTGCAAGAGCGACACCTTGTAACGGCGGGGTTGTGCCGATGAGAAATGCCGCCATGACAGGTCTAGGTGAAACAGTGTGGATCGAGACCAGGGGAGGTCGAAGTGCGGCGATGAGTTCGGGCCCGGCGAGCAGTCTCACTGGTATGGAAACCGAGCGCGTGAGCGCGTCCACGACGATCGAGGCCGTCCCGGAGGCGGTGTTCGCGGTGCTGGCCGACCCGTCGGCCCACGCCGACATCGACGGCACCGGCTGGGTGCGCGAGTCCCTGGAAGGCGATCGCATTCTCGCCGCCGGCCAGGTGTTCCGGATGGCGATGTACCACCCGAACCACCCGGACAAGGACTACAAGATCGCCAACCGGGTCGAGGTGTTCGACGAGCCGCGGGCCATTGCGTGGAAGCCCGGGACGGAGTCGTCCGAGACGGGCGAACTCAGCTTCGGCGGCTGGATCTGGCGCTACGACCTCGAGGTGACCGGCCCGTCGCGGACGACGGTGACGCTGACGTACGACTGGTCAGCGGTCCCGCCCGAGGTGCGCGAGTACCTCCAGTTCCCGCCGTTCGGGCAGGACCACCTCGACAACTCGCTGCAGCACCTGTCCGACCTCGTCGCCCGGAACGCCGCGCGATGACTGCCGATCCGCGCCCCATCTACCACTGGGCGTGAAGTGCGTCTTGCAGTTTCGGGCAACGGGTCGTTGCGACAACTGCGACTAGGACTCGCGCGATCGCGTCGACTTCAGAACCCCCAACGCGTTGAACCCGGCGTCTCTTCCGCGGTACCGACTGCGGTCGCGGTGCGCGGCTTGACTTCGTAGACGAACCACGGCGGCGGACCGAGCGTCGGCGC
>DASZGY010000102.1:0-14367 GCA_035938395.1 Acidimicrobiia bacterium | reverse complement strand
CGCCGGCAGGGTTCGTGCCCGCGCGGCCGATCGACGTGCCGATCCTCGTGGCCGCCAACGGGCCGAGAGGGCTGCAGGTGGCGAAGCAGCTCGGCGACGGCGTCATGACGATCGGCTCCGGGCAACCCGAGTTCGACTGGTGCGCCGTGCTCGCGTTCGGGACCGTGCTCGACGAAGGCGAGCCGCCGACGTCGCCGCGCGCGCTCGAAGCCGCCGGCCCCGCGCTCACCGTCGTGTATCACGGGATGTACGAAGCGGACCCGGCCGCCGTCGATTCGCTGCCGGGCGGACCGGAATGGCGGGCTGAAGTCGAGGGCGTCCCGGAGAGCGTGCGCCATCTCACGGTGCACGAGGACCACCTCGTGCGCGTCACCGAACGCGACGCGCCGCTCCTCGACGGGCACACTCTCGCCGCCTTCACGTGGACCGGGACGCGAAACCAGCTGCGGGGACGGCTCGACGAGCTCGAGGCGGCCGGCGCGACGGAGATTCTCTACGCGCCGATGGGCCCGGATATCTCGCGCGAGCTGCGCGCGTTCGCGGCGATGGCGGGTCTCGCGTAGCGCTTCCGACTAGGGATTGAGTGGGCGGTTCGTCCAGCCGCCGCGCTCGGTGCGGTACCAACCGCCGGCGGCGAGGCTCCCGCCGTCGGCGTGGACGGTGCTGCCGGTCACGAACGCCGACAGGTCCGACGCCAGGAACAACGCCACCCCGGCGATGTCGTCCGGCGTCCCGAACCGGCCGACGGGCACCCAGCGCGGGATGAGGTGCTCCTGTCCCTCGGGGACCCACCGGTCGTAGGGGACCTGGATCGTCTGGGTCAGGTCGGGCGCGATCGCGTTGACCCTGATCCCGTCGCCGCCGAGGTCGAGGGCGAGGCTCTTCGTGAACTGGACCACGCCGGCCTTGAACGCCGAGTACACGACCTGCATCGGGATGCCGCGGAACGCCTCCACGGTCGAGACGTTGACGATGCTGCCGCCGTCGGCCTGCTCGATCATCCGGGGCGCGAACGCCTTCGTGCACAGGAACATGTGGCGGAGGTTGACCGCATACAGCGAGTCCCAGTGCTCCTCGTCGGTGTCGAGGAACCGCAGGCCGCGGTAGAGGTAGTGCCCTACGTTGTTGACGAGCACGTCGACGCGGCCGTACTCCGCGATCGTCCTGTCGGCCAGCGACGCCACCTCGTCGCGATGGCGAACGTCGACGGGCTGCGCCAGCGCGTCACCGCCGCCGGCTCGGATCACGGCGACGGTCTCGGCGGCGCGGTCGCCGTCGATCTCGGCGACGACGACCTTCGCGCCGTGGGCGGCGAAGGTCTCGGAGATCGCGCGTCCGATGCCGCCCCCACCCCCGGTCACGACCGCGACCTTGCCGGCGAGCAGGGCGGCGTCGGGGGTGGGCACGGACTCGGGCTCGCTCGTCGCGTCAGCTCGCCACGCGGCCGGCCTCGACCGCGGCGGCCTCGGCGGCTTGCAGCTGCTGCTCGACGATGGCGAGCCCGCCGTCCCAGAACCCCGGGTCCCCGAGGTCGACCCCGACGATGCGGCCGAGCTCGTCGGGCGTGCGGGAGCCGCCGCTGCGGAGGAGGTCGAGGTACTGCGGCACGAAGCCGGCGCCGCGCTCCTCGTAGGTCCGGTACACGGACAGCGCGAGCAGCTGACCGTACGCGTATGCGTAGACGTAGCCCGGGGTGCCGATGAAGTGCGGGATGTACGACCACCAGGTGCGGTAGCCGTCGGTGATCTCGACCGTGTCGCCGAGCAGCTCGGCCTGGGTCTCGTGCCACAGCTCGCCGAAGCGGTCGACGCTGAGCTCGCCGACCTCGCGTCGCTCGGTGTGCACGCGGTCCTCGAAGCGGTTCATGGCCGTCTGGCGGAAGACGGTCGCGATCTGGCCCTCCATGCTCTCGGCGAGGAGCGCGAGCCGGGCCGCCGGATCGCTGGTCTCCTCGAGCAGCCGGCCGAAGGTCACGGTCTCGCCGAACACCGACGCGGTCTCGGCCAGCGTGAGCGGCGTCGTCTGCTGGAAGACGCCCTGATCACGGGCCAGGTAGGCGTGCAACCCATGACCGAGCTCGTGGGCCAAGGTCAGCACGTCACGGCGGCGGCCGGTCCAGTTCAACAGCAGATACGGGTGTTGCGACGGCACGGTGTACGCACAAAACGCGCCCGGGCGCTTGCCGGGCCGAACGGGAGCGTCGATCCACGCCTCGTCGAAGAACCGGTGGGCGGCGCCCTCGAGCTCGGAGGAGAAGGAGCCGTACGCGTCCAGGACCAGCTCGCGCGCCTCGCGCCATCCGAACTCGGACTCCTCGCTCGCCATCGACGCCATTCGGTCGTAGTCGGCGAGCCGGTCGAGCCCGAGCACCCGCGCCTTGAGCGCGTACCAGCGCTGTGGGATGTCGTACCGGGCTTGGACCGCGGCGACGAGCGCCCGCACCGACTCGTCGCTGGCCTCGTTGTCGAGGTTCCTGCTGGCGAGCCAGTGCGGGTACTTGCGCAGGCGGTCGTCGACGGCCTTGTCGGCCAGCAAGGTGTTGAACACGAACGCCCGCGTCCGCAGACCGGGCTCGAGCGCGGCCGTGACCGACTCGGCCGCGGCGCGACGCTCGCTGCGGTCGGGCGAGCTCAGCCGCGACAGCGCCTCTTCCAGGCTGACGCGGCCGCCGTCGAGATCGACCGTGATCGTCGACGTGAGCTCGCTGAACAGGCGGCTCCATGCGCTGCGCCCCGTGACCGCTTTCTCGGTCATCACGAGCTCTTCGGGCTCGGTGAGGAGATGCGGTCGATAGCGACGCGCTGCCGCGAGGTAGTGGCGGCAGAACGTCAGCCGCTCGTCGGCGACGAGCTCCGCCGCCCGATCGTCGGGCAGCGCCGCCCATTCGAGCTCGAAGAAGAGGATCTTCGTGTTGATGGCGGTTGCGCGTTCCTCGACGTGCTGGAGCAACGCGCCGCGCCCCGGGTCGGTGGTGTCGGCCGCGAACCGCAGGCTCGCATACGACGCCGCCCGTCCGACGAGCTCGGCGATGGAAGCCAGCTCGCGCATGACCGAGGTGAGCCCGGCGGCGTCGAGCTGGGCGACGGTCCCGCGCCGCTCCGCCACCGACGCTGCCACCCGGTCGGCTTCGTCGATCAGCTCGTCGACGCCCGCTTCGCCCCTCCCGTCGACGAGCGGCTCGAGGTCCCAGGCGACGTCGGCGGCGGTGAGGTCAGAATCGGTCGTCGTGGCCATCGATGCTCCTTCACTCTGGCGCCGTCGCGAGCTCCGGCTCTGCGGCCACGGTCGGCAAAGCCGCCGTCGCCGCGTCTCGCCGCTGCGAGCCTATGAGGTGGTGGCGGGTTGGAGAGCCTCCGGAAGCGGCGCGGCGTGCGCGACCGTCAAGGTTTGCGTCGCGCGCGTGAGCGCCGTATAGAGCAGCCGAAGCCCGGGCGCGTCGGAGGTCACCAGCCGGGCCGGCTCGACCACGACCACGTGGTCGAACTCGAGCCCCTTGGCGTCGGAGGCGTCGACGACCGCCACCGGCGCGTCGATGGCGTCGGCGGACCCTGCCACCGCGCCGAGATCGCCCAGCCGCGTGACGAGCTCGTCGTGCAGGTCGCGTGGAGCGATGACCGCCGTCGTGCCGCCCTCGCTCTTGGCCGTCCGGGCCGCGTCGGCGACGACCGTGACGAGGTCGGCCGAGTCGTCGGCGGCGAGGAACTGCGGCTGCCGCCCGGTGCTCCGCACGGACCGGGCCGGCTGGACACCGGGCGCGGCGGAGACGACGAACCGGTCGGCGAGGGTCATGATCTCCGCCGGTGTGCGGTAGTTGACCGAGAGCGTGACGACGCGTGCGGGCTCGTCGCCCGGCAGCTCGGCCCGCACGGCGTCCCAATCTTGGACGGCGCCCGGACGGCTTGATTGCCCGAAGTCGCCGACGAGCGTCATCGAGCCCGACGGGCAGCGACGGCCCACCATTCGCCACTGCATGGCCGTGAGATCCTGCGCCTCGTCCACGAGCACGTGCCCGTACGTGCGCGGCTCCCCCACCCCGTCCTCGGTCGGCGCGGCGCCGCCGCCGTAGCGCTCGACGACCTCGGCCGCGGTCGTGTAGCTCCCCAGGCCGAGCTCGTCGACGACGCGGGCGGCGTCTTCGAGGGCGCGGTCCGATGCGCCCCGACGGCGGCGCCGTCGCCGTGGTCGTCCCGCCTCCGGGCGGCCGAGCAGCGCGTCCGCCTCGTCGACCAGCGCGACGTCGGCCTCGGTCCAGGCGACGTCGCGGACACTGGACGACCGGGGCCGGGCGAGCAGTTGGTCCTCGTCGCGCGACAGAACGCGGTCGGCGGCCGAGCGGATGAGGGCGGGGAAGCTGAACAGGTCGTGCACGAGCTCGGCGCCCGAGAGCACCGGCCACATTCGCTCGAGCGCGGCCCGCACTTCGGGTGTGCGGCGGAGACGCGCCGACAACTCGGCTTCCCAGTCCTCGGGCGCGCGCTCACCCCGGGCGAGCGCGGCCGCCACGGGCACGTCGAGCAGCTCTTCGTCGTCCTCCGGCGCGAGCGGGAGCTCGGCCTCCGGGTCGATGCGGCGGACGTCTCGCTCGTACGCCGCCACCAGCGACCGCCGGTACTGGTCGCGCAATTGGTCCAACACCATGCGTGTCACAGCCGGGCGCCGCTCGTTGTGGGTGCCGCGCCGGCGTCGGACGCGCTCCACGATCCGAGCGGAGTCGGCCCGCCGGAGGCGCAGCACGTGACCGTCGAGCACAACGACGAGGTCGTCGCGCAGGGGACGTTCGCGGTCGCGCAACGCCCGTGCGATCACGCGCGCCATGCGTGCATCGCCCTTCAGGGCCGCGATCGCGGGAGGCTCGGACGCCCGGGCCCGCAGCTGCGGCTTGATCCCGGCCACGGTCGTGAGCTGCACGTCGTCTTCGCCCAGCGACGGGAGCACCTCGTCGATGTAGCGGAGGAAGATGGGGCTCGGCCCGACGAGCAGCACCCCTCGGGACGCCAGCCGCTGGCGGTGCGTGTACAGCAGGTACGCGGCGCGGTGGAGCGCGACGGCCGTCTTGCCCGTCCCGGGGCCGCCGGCGACCACGAGGATGCCGGACAGCGGCGCGCGCACCGCCTCGTCCTGCTCGGCTTGGATCGTGGCGACGATGTCGCCCATCCGCCCCGTGCGATGGCGCTCCAGCGCGGAGAGGAGCGCGGCCTCGCCCACGATCGTGAACCCGGCCTCGTCGGCGGCGGCGGCGTCGAAGACCTCGTCGTCGATGCCGATCAGCTCCCGGCCGTGGGTCTGGAAATGCCGGCGCCGGACGACGCCCATCGGCTCGACCCCGGTGGCGCGGTAGAACGGCTCGGCCACCGGGGCCCGCCAGTCGACGATCAGCGGCGTCTGATCGGCCTCGGTGACGGAGATCCGCCCGATGTAGAAGCGGTCGTCGGCGGGGCTCTCCCCATCGGAGCGGGGCTCCAGGTCGATCCGCCCGAAGGACAGGGGCGCGTTGCCGATGTTCAGGGCCGCGAGCCGCCGGCGGGTGTTGGCGGCGGCGGCGTCACGCTCGAGCCGGGCCTGGTGGGTGCCGCCCCGCTGCACCTCGGAATAGCCCTCGGCGACCCGGCTGGCGGCCTTGCGCATCTCGTCCAGGCGTCCGTAGGCACGATCGAGGTACCGCTGCTCGGCGGCGAGCTCGGGGTGGGCGCGGCGTTCTCGGATGCCGCCATCGGACTGGTCAGGCACGCGCGGCTCCTGCGGGGGGACCTTGCAGTTTACTTCGTCGCGTCTGTCGGTCTGACCGGGTCCTGTTCCGACGGGCCGCGCGGGACCGTCACCTCGTCGGGCTCGAGGAGCACGACTCGCTCCCCGAGGGAGAGGTCCGTGGGCGTGTCGGCCAGGAGCCAGCGCCCGCCGAGATTGGGCAGTCGCTCGGGGATCGCGCCCAGCGACCGCTCGATCGTGCGGATCACTCCACCGTGGGTGACGATCAGCACGTCGCCGGGGCCGCTCCCGTCGACCGCGGCGGCGAGCCCCGCACGCGTGCGCGCGAGCAACTCGTCGTCGCCCTCGAAGTCGGGAGGCGAGCGCCGCGCCGCGAGGTAGCCGGGCCAGCGCTCTTCGATCTCGTCGCGGGTCAGACCGCTCCACGCGCCGACGTCGCGCTCGCGCAGACGCGGCTCGTCGCGCACATGTGCGATCCCGAGGTGCTTCGCGATCAGGTCGCCCGTGCGTCGAGCTCTGACAAGGTTCGACGCCCACACCGCAGTGAATTTCGCGATCTCGGCGAGCAATGCCCCAGCGTCCTCGGCCTGACGCTCCCCGAACGGGGACAGTGGCGGGTCGGCCTGACCTTGCCAGCGCGACACCGCGTTCCAGGTCGACTCACCGTGGCGGACGAGCAGGAGGCGGCGGGGCACGGATGAGGACGCTACCGGCCTAGGCTCGCCGTCCGATGGCCGACCGTCGCAAGGTAGCGTCGGGGCATGCCGAAGAGGGGGACTCCATGAGAGCAGCGGTGTACGTCGAGCAGGACCAGCCCCTGATCATCGAGGAGATGACGCCTCTCGACCCCGGGCCCGGCGACGTCGTGGTCGACATCGGTGCGAGCGGCGTGTGCCACTCGGACCTCTCGGCCACCAACGGCACATTGCCGCTGCCGCCCCCCACCATCCTCGGCCACGAGGGCGTGGGCACCGTCGATTGGGTCGGCTCCGAGGTCAGCCTGGTGAAGAAGGGCGACCGGGTGATCGGCACGTTCATCCCCTCGTGCGGCGCGTGCTGGTACTGCACTCATGACCAGTCCAACCTCTGCGAGCAGACCGGCCCGGTGATGATGACCCCGCGTGCCCGGCGCGCAGACGGCACCCCGATCCCGGGGTTCACCGGTCTCGGCACGTTCGCGGACTCGATGACGATCTCCGAGGCGCAGGCGGTCAAGGTCGAGACCGATCTCCCCGACGACCAACTCGCCCTCCTCGGCTGCGGCGTGACCACCGGCGTCGGGGCCGCGCTCAACACCGCGCAGGTCACCCCGGGGTCGAGCGTCGCGGTGATCGGCTGCGGTGGCGTCGGTCAGTCGGTGATCCAGGGAGCGAGGATCGCGGGCGCGGCGAAGATCATCGCCGTCGATCCCGTCGAGATGAAGCGCGAGACGGCCAGGAAGTTCGGCGCCACCGACACCGTCGACCCCGCCAAGGGCGACCCGGTCGCGCGGGTCCAGGCGCTCACGGGTGGTCGTGGCGCCGATTTCGCCTTCGAGGTCATCGGCCTGCCCGAGACGATCACGCAGGCGTTCTCGTCGGCTCGCCGCGGCGGCACGGCCGTCGTAGTCGGGATGCCGCGGATGGACTCGATGGTCACGCTGCCCGGCTTCGCCATGTTCTACGAGGAGAAGCGGCTGCTCGGGTGCGTGTACGGATCGGCGCAGGTGCGAAGGGACTTCCCCCGATTCATCGACCTCGTCGAGCACGGCCGCCTCGACCTCGGCTCGATGGTGTCCCGCCACATCAAGCTGGACGAGGTGAACGACGCGTTCACGGCGATGAAGGCGGGCGAGGTGATCCGGAGCGTGATCGTCTGAGCGTTCGCCGCCGAGCCTCGCGGCTCAGCCGGCGCTGTCGATCGCGAAGAAGCCCTCGGCCAAGCGGCCGTCGGGGAGCCCGGCTTCCTGCGCCAGCATCGTGCTCCAACCCCGCATTCGCTCCTCGAGCTTGCCGTCGACGTCGGTGTGCTGACTCACGTGGCTGCGCAGCGCGTCGAGCTTGCGCGGGAGCGCATCGGTGATATCGACCCAGCGGTTGCGCGCCGGCGACGCCATCATCCAGACCTCGAGCGCCGACCACGGTTCGTAGCCCTCTTCGAGAAGCTCCGGGTGCGCGAACGGATTGCGGGCGTCGGGGTACACCGCCGCCATCGACGCCTCACCGGCCGCGAGGTGGTCGGGGTGACTGGCGAAGATGCGCTGCCAGTTGCGCTCCGGCGACGGGCACAGCACGCGTTGCGGACGCACACGCCTGATCTCGCGGGCCAGGTCACGCCGCAGCTCGAGTGTGGCGGTCAGCCGCCCGTCCGGGTAGCCGAGGAACGCGAGGTCGCTCACCCCCACCACCTTGGCTGCGGCCGTCTGCTCCGCCCGGCGGATGCCCGGGATCTCGGCGCGCGGCACGTCGGGGTCGAAGCCGCCGGCGTCGCCGTCCGTGACGATGCAGTACGCGACCTCGATGCCGTCGGTCGTCCATGTCGCCACCGTCCCGGCGGCGCCGAAGTCGACGTCGTCGGGATGCGCCACGATCACGAGTGCCCGCTGCACCTCGTCGTCCGTCAACATGTGGAGCGACCCTAGCGAGTGCCCGACGGCACGTTGCGCCCGGCCAGGGCAGCCGGGACAATCGGGGTCGTGGACGACATCCGCCCCGGGTGGCCTCCGGTCGACGCGGACACCGAGCGCGAGCTCGTGGCCTTCCTCGAGGAGCAAGGCGTCGATCCCAGCGACATCGCCGAGGGCATCCGCCAGGAGGCCCTGTGGGAGCTGACCACCAAGTCGCTGCTCGCCACCCGAGACGACCTTTCGACCGACGAGCTCGCGGAACGGTCCGGCCTCACGCCCGAACAGCTGGGTCGCATCCTCCGCGCACTCGGCCTCCCCGCGGACTCGTGCTCCACCGAAGACGTTCTGATGGCCACGGCCGGGGCTGCAATGGTGAAGCTCTTCAACGACGAGGAAGCTGCACTGCGGCTCCTCCGCGTCGTCGGGAGCTCGATCCGCCGCATCGCAGACGCGTCTGTCGCCGCGTACATCGCGGACGTCGAGAAGCCGCTCGTGGACGCGGACGCGACTGTTCTCGCACACGCCCAGGCGCAAACCGTCTCCATCACCGGCGCGCGCCGGCTCGCGGAAGGCTTCCCCCGTCTGTTCGAGCGCCACCTGCACGACGTCATCAGCCGGGGCCGGGTGGCGCGGCTGCAGACCGGTGACTACACGACGGCCCGCTTGGCGGTCGGTTTCGTGGACCTCGTGGGCTTCAGCTCCCTCGCGCAGGAGCTCACGCCGGCGGGCCTGTGGAGTTTGCTCGACGAGTTCGAGGACCAATCGTTCGAGACCGTCGCCGAGCACGGCGGGCAGCTCGTGAAGCACATCGGCGACGAGATCATGTTCGTCGTGCTGGAGGCCGAGGCCGCCTGCGAGATCGCGCTGTCGCTCATGGACGCGTTCCGCGAGCAGGACGACAGCGTCACACCGCGCGGCGGCCTCGCCACCGGCGACCTGCTCACCCGCGACGGTGACTACTACGGCGTCGAGGTGAACCTGGCCGCCCGCCTCGCCGACATCGCCGTCCCCCGGGAGATCCTCGTCTCGGCCGACGCGAAGCGCCTGGCCGAAAAGGACGACGTCGACCACACCTTCGCCTTCGAGCCGGCCGGCCGCCGCGCCCTCAAGGGCTTCGCCACCCCCGTCGAGGTCTTCTCGCTCAGCCGCGGCTGATCTTCTTCGTGGCGCCGTCGCGAGCTCCGGCTCTGCGACGGCGGTCGGCAAAGCCGCCGCCGCCTACGAGCAGCCGCTGGTGGTGCCGCAGCTGGGGCAGGCGTAACAGCTCCCGGCCCGCTGCATGATGTCGCCGCAGATGTGGCAGATCACGGTCTCGCCCTCGATCGTGGACGACATCGTGCTGGCCGCCTCCACCGGCTGCGCCGCTTCCGGCACGGCCTGCTCCTCGACCGGCAGCGTGTCGAGACCGGGATGGTTCTCGGTGCTCGCCTCCTCGACGCCGGGCAGCGTGGGCTGGACCCGCTCGTCGACGGTGAGCACGCCGATCTCCCGGCGCTCGTCGACGGGGAGGTACTCGACCGCCATGCGACGGAAGATGTAGTCGAGCAGGCTCGTGGCGAACCGGAGCTCGCGGTCGTCGGTCATGCCGGCGGGCTCGAAGCGGACGTTCGTGAACTTCTCGACGAACGTGCGCAGCGGCACGCCGAACTGCAGGCCGAGCGAGACGGCGATCGCAAAGCCGTCCATGATCCCGGCCAGCGTCGATCCCTGCTTGGCGACCTTGAGGAAGAGCTCGCCCGGCTGCCCGTCCTCGAACTCCCCGACCGTCACGTAGCCGTGGCAGTCGGCGACCCGGAACGAGAACGTCTTCGAGTCGCGCTTCTTCGGTAGCTTGCGCCGGACCGGCTTCTCGACCGTGATCACGTGCTCGACGACCCGCTCGGCGACTTCGGCCAACGTGTTGTCGCCGGCCTTCTTCTGGGTCGCGAGCGGCTGGGCGACCTTGCAGTTGTCGCGGTAGATCGCGATCGCCTTGAGCCCGAGGTGCCACGCGTCGATGTGCACCTGCTCGAGCTCGTCGACCGTCGTCTCCTCGGGGACGTTGCACGTCTTGCTGATCGCTCCGCTGATGAACGGCTGCACCGCGCCCATCATCGTGATGTGACCCATGTAATGGATCGTGTTGTCGCCCATCGAGCAGGCGAAGACCGGGAGGTGCTCGGGGTTGAACCCCGGCGCGCCGACGATCGACTTGTGCTCGTTGACGTAGGCGACGATCTGGTCGACCTGCTCGCTCGAGTACCCGAGCCGGCGGAGGGCGCGGGGCACGGTCTGGTTGACGATGAGCATCGTGCCCCCACCGACCAGCTTCTTCGCCTTCGTGAGCGCGAGGTCCGGCTCGATGCCGGTCGTGTCGCAGTCGAGGGCCAGGGCGATCGTCCCGGTCGGCGCGAGCACGGTCGCCTGTGAGTTTCGCACCCCGTGGCTCTCACCGAGTGACGTCGCCTCGTCCCAGGCGTGACGGGCTGCCGTGAGCAGACCGTTCGGAACCAGGGCGTCGTCGATCTCCGCCGCCTTCTCACGGTGCATGCGCAGCACGTTCACCATGGCGTCGGCGTTGTCGGCGTACCCGGCGAAGGGGCCCATGCGGGCGGCCGTACGGGCGCTCGTCGCGTAGGCGTGGCCCGTCATCAGCGACGAGATGGCACCCGCCCACGCCCGACCCTCGGGCGAGTCGTACGGCAGGCCGCGGGCCATGAGCAGGGCGCCGAGATTGGCGTAGCCGAGGCCGAGCTGCCGGAAGGCCCGGCTCGTCTCGGCGATCTTCTCGGTCGGGTAGTCGGCGTTGCCGACGAGGATTTCCTGGGCGGTGAAGACCACCTCGACCGTGTGCTCGAACGCCTCGACGTCGAACTCGTCGGCGTCGTCGAGGTACCTGAGCAGGTTGATGCTGGCGAGATTGCACGCCGAGTTGTCGAGGTGCATGTACTCCGAGCACGGGTTGCTGGCGTTGATCCGTCCCGTGTTTGGGGCGGTGTGCCAGCGGTTGATCGTCGTGTCGAACTGCATGCCGGGGTCGGCGCACTCCCATGTCGCCTCGGAGATCTGGCGCATGAGCTCGCGGGCCTTCACGGTCCGGGCGACCTCGCCGGTCGTGACCGACCGGAGCTGCCAGTCGCGGTCGTCGAGCACCGCCTGCATGAACTCGTCGGTGACACGGACCGAGTTGTTGGCGTTCTGGTACTGGATCGAGTGGCTGTCCTTGCCGTCGAGGTCCATGTCGAAGCCGGCTTCACCGAGCGCGCGCGCCTTGCGCTCCTCGATCGCCTTACACCAGATGAACTCCTCGATGTCGGGATGGTCGGCGTTGAGGATGACCATCTTCGCGGCGCGCCGCGTCTTTCCACCCGACTTGATGGTCCCGGCCGACGCGTCGGCACCGCGCATGAAGCTCACGGGGCCGCTGGCGGTGCCGCCACCCTGGAGCCCCTCCTTCGAGGACCGGAGGCCCGAGAGGTTGATCCCCGACCCGGAACCGCCCTTGAAGATGGTCCCCTCTTCCCGATACCAGTTGAGGATCGCGTCCATCCTGTCCTCGACGGCGAGGATGAAGCACGCACTGGCCTGCTGCGGGACGCCGTGCACGCCGATGTTGAACCACACGGGGGAGTTGAACGCGGCTCGCTGGTGCACGAGGACGTACTTGAGCTCGTCGCGGAACGTCTCGGCCTCGTCGTCGTCGACGAAGTAGCCGTCGCGAATCCCCCAGTCGGTGATCGTGTCGGCGATCCGGTCGATGACCTGCCGGAGCGACGACTCACGCTCCGGCGTGCCGAGCGTCCCCCGGAAGTACTTCTGGGCGACGATGTTCGTCGCGTTCTGCGACCAGCTGACCGGGAACTCGACGTCGGGCTGGAAGAAGGCGTCGGTGCCGTCGCGGTAGTTGGGGATGCGGGCGTCGCGGCGCTCCCACTCGATGGTCTCGTACGGATGCGTTCCCGCCTCGGTGAAGTACCGGCGGATCCCGATCCCCATCTGCTCCGGCGCCATGGCCATGCGAGTGACTCCCCCTCTGTTCGGTCTCTGTTCGGTCTCTGTTCGATCTCTGTTCGGTGTCTCTCTCGTGCTCTGTTGCTCTGGTGCTCTGGTCCGGTCCCTCAGACCCAGACCCCAAGATATTGCGGTCGCGCTGCCGTCGACCACGATATGCGGGTGCTCATTACACCACCGTAATTACGGCCGTGTCAACGGTGTCCCCCAGCCGGTGGGCGACGTCGTCGCAGGTCAGAGGGGTGCCGGGAAGATTCCGCTGGTGAATTCGCGCACAAGGTGCGCGGTCGGGGCTCAGCGGGACCGGGCGGGGTGGCGCTTGGGCTCGGTCGACTTCTGGAGCACGGCGACCTCGCGCTCGAAGTCGGTGACGTCCTCGAAGCCCTTGTAGACGGACGCGAAGCGGAGGTACGAGACGGGATCGAGGATCCGGAGCCGCTCGAGCACCGCCAGCCCGACCCGCGCGCTCGAGACCTCGGCGCCCTCCGCGCGCAGCTCCTCTTCGATCTCGGCTGCGATCGTGGCAACGGCGCCGTCGGCGACGGGACGGTGGGTGACCGCGTGCTGGATGCCGGCCTCGACCTTCGCCCGCTCGAAAGGCTCCTTCATGCCGGCCCGCTTCACGACCATCAGCGGGAGCTCCTCGAGCCGCTCGTACGTCGTGAAGCGCCGCCCGCAGGCGAGGCACTCCCGCCGCCGCCGGATCGCGGCGCCGTCGTCGGCGGGACGCGAGTCGACGACCTTGTCTTCGGCGGTCTGGCAGTACGGGCAACGCACCGCTCCACGGTACCTGGGGGTCGCGCCGGCGGACACGCGTTCTCAACGAGGCAGGGTGACGACCTCGCCGGGCACGAGGGGCGCGCCGCCACGTGCGGCGGTGAGCGCGTCGACGACGGGGCGCGGATCATGACCCGGCTCGAGCCTCGCCGCGATCGACCACAACGAATCGCCGCGCTGCACGACGGACTGCGAGGCGGCGGCCGGGCGGCGCTCGGGGACTGCGAGGGGTGAGCCCCCGAGCGCGGCACCCGCCTTCCCCGCCATGGCCAACGCCGCCAGGCCCACGGCGACGGCGACGGCGCGCCGGCGCCAGTACGTGGCGGCCGAGGGTCGGTGCCCGCGCCGGGCGACGGAGCGGGGGTCGACCCGCCGGACCGTGCGA
The DNA here is from genome assembly GCA_035938395.1 of Acidimicrobiia bacterium. GTDB lineage: Bacteria > Actinomycetota > Acidimicrobiia > IMCC26256 > JACDBD01 > JALZAA01. The sequence goes on along the minus strand of DASZGY010000102.1, from coordinate 904 downwards.
GTCACGGCGGGTTCCATCTCGATCCTCGGGGTGGTCATGACGGCGGCCATGTGACGTGCCTCCTTGTCTCTCCGCCCGTTGCTTCCTCCGTAGCGAACCACGGGGGTATGACAGCTACGCCGTGACTCCCGCAGCCCTGACAACTGCGCCGGGGAGCGAGACCGCCCCCCGGCGTGGCTCGGCCCACCCGGGGAGATCCACTCGGTGGGCCGAACGCCTGTTCGGATCCAACCACGAACGGGTGTTCCCGTCAAGAGGATTCCCGAACAGATGTTTGCCCCGAACGCCTGATCGTGTTACCGTGCGTCTGGGCGCCTCAGATGGCGTCCGCATGCGGGGTCGAGCCTGCAGAAGAACAGCGGCGGAGCCCCGCAGAAAGAGCGTGCGGGCGGAGCCCGCAGAAACAGGATGCGGGCGGAACCCGCCGAAGAGACCGAAGAGATCGCAGTCGATCCCATCCGGGAGGCCACCGAACATGACCGACCTGACCGCCCGGCAGCGACAGGTGCTCGAGTTCATCGACGCCGAGGTACGCCGCCGCGGCTACCCGCCGAGCGTGCGGGAGATCGGCGAGGCCGTCGGCCTGTCGTCCAGCTCCACGGTGCACGCCCATCTCGCCGCGCTCCAGGACAAGGGCTACCTCGTGCGAGACCCGACCAAGCCCCGCGCCATCGAGGTCCGCTTCGAGCCCGCGTCGGGTGCCGCGGTCGACCGCCGCCCCGTCCGCCATGTCCCCCTCCTCGGGGACGTCGCCGCCGGCACCGGTGTCCTCGCGGCCGAGAACGTCGAGGAGATCCTGCCGCTCCCGGAGGACTTCACCGGCCGCGGGCAGCTGTTCATGCTCCGCGTCCGCGGGGACTCGATGATCGAGGCCGGCATCTTCGACGGCGACTACATCGTCGTC
>DASZGY010000101.1:0-28852 GCA_035938395.1 Acidimicrobiia bacterium | reverse complement strand
TTGCTCGCGCAGCGGCAACAGACCGAGAAGCAGAAGAAGACCCTCGAGTTGCTCCACGAGCAGAGCCGCAAGCTCGCCGAGGATTCGCGGCAGCTGCAGAACAACGCCGAGGTCGAGCGGATCGCACGCGAGCAGTACGGGTTCATCTACCCCGGCGAGCACCCCTACGTGGTCGTCCCGCCGTCGACCACGTCGCCGCCGGCACCGACAACTTCGGCACCGGCGACGACGAGCCCTGCCCCGAAGCGCTGACCCAGGCGGATTAGGCGGCGGCTTCGTCGGCGCGGGCTTGGTCGAGGCCTCGGATTCGCCCGGTGAGCTCGCGCAGCAAGTTGCGAGCGAGCGTCGGCGTCTCCTCGAGGACGCTCTCGAAGCGGCGGGCGTCTATCACATACACCTTCATCGGCGAGCTGGCGACGACCGTCGCCGATCGGGGCCGGTAGTCGAGCAACCCCATCTCGCCGACGATCTCGCCGGCGCCGACTCCGCCGATGACCTGCTCGCCGACCTTGACGCTCGCCTCGCCGTCGTCGATGACGAACGCGGCGGTGGCCACCTCGCCCTGCCGGCACAGCACCTGCCCCGTCTCGAGCACGGCCTGGTCGGTGATGCCCGCCAGGCGCGTCAGCTCCTTGGGCGTGCAGTGCTGGAACAGCGCCACCTCACCCAGCCGCCGGATCTTCGGGTCGTCCACGTTCCGCATCCCCATGCCTCCCTGATGGAATCGTTCCTGCCTGCAGCGTGTGCCATCCGGGGCGAGCCGGCCATGATCGTGATCACACAGGAGCGGTGACGTCCGTCACGAGGCGTCCCACCGTCGCCGTCTACGCGGGCTCGGAAGCGCGGCGGCGGAGCGCGGGGAGGTCGGTCAGCACGATCCGCTGCCGGGCGGTGGTGAGCCAGCCCTCGGCCCGGAGCCGGCCCAGCGCCCGGCTCGTCGCCTCGCGCGTGGCCCCGACCCAGGCCGCGAGGTCGTCCTGGCCGAGCACGAGCGTGACCTCGACGCCCGAGCCGCGGTGTTCACCCAACCGCTCGGCGAGGTCGACGAGGCGGCGTGCTACCCGGCAAGTGATGTCGCCGGTGTCGCGGTCGACGGACCGGCGGTCGGCATCACGAATCTGAGCCGCGAGGGTGCGCAGGAGGCGTACCGCGATCCGCGGGTGGCCCTCGATGAACTCGACGAAGGCGGGCGCCGTCACCACGAGCGCGTCGACGGGCTCGAGCGCGATGGCGGTCGCCGAGCGGGGCCGGCCGTCGATCGCGGACAGCTCCCCGACGAGATCGCCTGGCTCCTTGATCGCCAGGAGGATCTCGCGGCCCGATCGCGTCTCCACCGACACCTTGACCTGCCCGCCGAGCACTGCGATGACGTGGTCGCCCGGCTCGCCCTCTCGGAACAGGCGCTGGCGCGCTCGATAACGCCGCGGGCGGCCGGCGGTCTCGAGCGTGCGCCATTCGTCGCCGGTCAGGAATCCGTGCGGCCGCCCCGTCCCCGTCACGGGCCAAGTGTACGAACGGGCGTCTCCGTACACTTTGGCCATGGCCGCCACCGCCGACGACGTCGCCGAGCTCACCGCGCTGCTGGGCCGGCCGCCGCAGGCGGAGTTCGAGGTCGCGGTGCGCACACCTACCGGTCGGCCGGCGGTGATCCGCAACGCACCGCTGCTCGACGACGGCACCCCCATGCCCACCCGGTACTGGCTCGTCGATCCCGACCTGGTGCTTGCCGTGTCGCGCCTCGAAGGTGACGGCGGGGTGCGCGCCGCCGAGGACGCCGTGGACGCCGACGAGCTTGCCGCCGTCCACGCGACGTACGCCGCCGAGCGCGACGCCACGTTGCCGTCGGAACATGCGGGGCCTCGGCCCCACGGCGGCGTGGGCGGGACCCGAGCAGGCGTGAAGTGCCTGCACGCGCACTACGCCTACTTCCTGGCCGGCGGCGACGACCCCGTCGGTCGCTGGGTCGAGGAACGTCTGACCGACGCGCCGGACGCGCGGTCGTGACGAGCCGTCTCGGCGCGATCGACATCGGCACGAACTCGGTCCGTCTGCTCGTGGCCGACGTCGACGGCGCCGGCGAGACGGCCACGCTCGAGCCGCTCGACCGGCGGGTTCGGATTACCCGCCTCGGACAAGGGGTCGACGAGTCCCGCCGGCTGAACCCGGAGGCGATCTCCCGGACCCTCGACGTGCTGCGCGAGTACCGCGGCGCCCTCGACGAGCTGGGTGTCGAGCGTTCGCGTGCCACCGCGACGAGCGCGGCGCGGGACGCAGAGAACCGCGACGATTTCTTCGGGCCCGCCGCCGAGGTGCTGCGCTTCGAGCCCGAGCTGCTGCCCGGCACGGAGGAAGCGCGACTCGACTTCCTGGGCGCGACCGCCGGGCTCGAGGAGTCGTCGCCGTACGTGACCGTGGACATCGGGGGAGGCTCGACCGAGTTCGTGGCCGGCACGCACGAGCCCGAGGGGCTCATCTCCATCGACATCGGAAGCGTGCGTGTCACCGAGCAGCACCTGCGCTCGGACCCCCCCGAGCCCGAGGAGCTGTCGGATGCGGTAGCGGTCGTGCGGGCCCACCTCGCCGACGTCGAGCGGGAGGTCCCGGCTGTGCGCGAGGCGGCGACCATGATCGGCCTGGCCGGCACGATCACGACGGTCGCCGCGATCGAGCTCGGGCTCACCGAATATGACCGCACCAAGATCCACCACTTCCGACTCGACCGGACCAGCGCCGAAGACGTGTTCCGCACGCTGGCCACCGAACCGGCCGAGGTGCGGCGTCACAATCCGGGCCTCGAGCCCGGCCGCGTCGACATCATCGTGGGCGGCGCGCTGATCCTCGTGACGATCATGCGGACGTTCGGCTTCAACGAGATGCTCGTGTCCGAAGCGGACATTCTGGACGGGCTCGTCCGTAGCATCAGCGCGCGTTAAATCCGGCGCGAAATCCCTCACTTCGCGTGTCAACGCGCCGAAGATACGTCTAATGGATGTCGCCGAGTTCAGCCGGGCGCTCGAAGGTCTCACCGCCGACGACGTGCACCGAATCGCGGCGACGTTGACCAGCAACCACTCGGACTCGGCCGCCGACGAGGTCGAGGCCTGGCGCGTGACACTGACGATCGACCGCGTCCTCCGCCGCACGCACCGTACGCGGCTCGCGGCGCGGGCGGCTTCGTCCATCACGCACACCGTCCTGCAGATCGCCGCCGCCCAGGGCATTCGCCTCCCCGACGAGGAAGTCACGCACGTCGCCCGCGCCGCCGCCGAAGTCGCCCGCGGGCTCATCGCCGGTGACGACGTGCGCGCCGAGGTGGGCGCGCTCCTCGTCGACTGGTCACCCCTCGTCGGCGCACCCGCGTAACCGACCTGCCGCGTTCCTGAAGGCCGCTGGGCGGGAGTCGCGCGCGTATCTGCACGCTGCTCGGTAGGCTCCCGGCGTGCCGCAGAGTGAACGTCTCCTCCTCGGCCCGGGGCCGTCGAACCCGTATCCCGAGGCGGTCGCGGCGCTGACCCGGCCCGTCCTCGGTCACCTCGACCCCGAGTTCCTCGCGCTGCTCGACGAGACGATGGATCGGCTGCGCACCGTGTTCCGGACGAAGAATGCGCTCACGCTGCCCATCAGCGGGACGGGATCGGCCGGCATGGAGGCGTGCTTCGTCAACCTGCTCGAGCCGGGCGACACCGCGATCGTCGGCGTGAACGGGGTGTTCGGCGAGCGCATGGCGGACGTCGCCCGCCGCTGCGGCGCCGACGTCGTCCGCGTCGAGCAGGCGTGGGGCCGTGCGCTCGATCCACAGCGGTTGATCGACGCGCAGCGCGAGCATCCGGACGCGCGCCTTCTCGCAGTCGTGCACGCCGAGACGTCGACCGGTGTCGAGAACGACATCGCACCTCTCGCCGCGATCGCCGACACGGACACGCTGCTCGTCGTCGATACGGTCACGTCCCTCGCCGGGATCCCGGTGGAGGTCGACGGCTGGCGGGTCGACGCGTGCTACGCAGGGACGCAGAAGTGCCTCGGGGTGCCGCCGGGGCTGGCGCCGCTCACGTTCGGCGAGCGCGCGATCGATCGGTTGCGCAACCGGTTGCATCCGCCGCAGTCGTGGTACCTCGACCTCGGGCTGATCGGCGCATACGTCGGCGGCTCCACGCGCCGGTACCACCACACCGCGCCGATCGTGATGATCTACTCGCTGCACGCGGGCCTCGGTGCAGTGCTCGGCGAGGGCCTCGACGCGGTGTGGGAGCGCCACCGGCGGGTCGGCGCCCGGCTCCACAAGGAGCTGCCCGAGCTCGGCTTCCGCCTCGCGGCCGAACGCGGTCACCAGCTCCCGGAGCTCACCACCGCGTGGCTCCCGGAAGGCGCCGACGACGCCGCGTTGCGCAAGAGCCTGCTCGAGACCTACGGCATCGAGGTCGGTGGCGGGCTCGGCGAGTTCGCGGGCAAGGCCTGGCGCATCGGGCTCATGGGCAACTCGGCGCGTGACCGTTCTGTCACGGCGCTCCTCGGAGCGCTGCGGGAGCTGCTCGTTTGACCCGTCGGGGGCACATCCTCGTGTGCGTGATCGCCGCGACCACGGCCGCGTTCGGCGGGAGCGCCCAGGGAACGACGGAACCGGCGTCGGCGCAGGCATCGCCGACCGTCTGGCTCTGCCGCCCGGGCCTGAAGAGCAACCCGTGCGAGTCGAGTCTCACGACCACTGTCGTGAACCCGAACGGGAAGAAGACGACCCAGCGCGCGGCGGTGGCAAAGGCCCCGCCCATCGACTGCTTCTACGTCTACCCGACCGTGAGCGCGCAGCCGACGGTGAACGCGAATCTCAACGTCGACCCTGAGCTGATCGCAGTGGCCGAGAACCAGGCGGCGCGTTTCTCGCAGGTGTGTCGCGTCTACGCACCCGTGTACCCCCAGCTCACGCTGTCGGCGATCGGTGGGGGCGCGAGCGCACAGGCCCGCGCCACCGCATACGCCGGCGTGCTCGCGGGGTGGAAGGAGTACCTCGCCAAGTACAACAAGGGGCGGGGAGTCGTGTTCATCGGCCACTCGCAAGGGTCGGGGATGCTGATCCAGCTGCTCAAGTCGGAGGTCGATCCCAACCCGAAGCTGCGCCGGCAGACGGTGTCGGCCTTGCTGCTCGGCGGGAACGTCACCGTCCCCGAGGGCAAGAAGGTGGGCGGGGACTTCCAGAACATCCCCGCGTGCCGGTCCGCCAAGGAGACCCACTGTGTCGTGGCCTACTCGACGTACGCGCAGCAGCCGCCGCCCGACGGCCTGTTCGGCAAGACGCGCGTCGGGGCCGGCCCCGACGGGAGCAACCTCCAGGTGCTGTGCGTGAACCCGACGTCGTTCACCGGGACCGGATCGCTCCAGCCGTACTTCCGGACGAAGCCGTTCCCGGGCCCGATCGGTGCCGCCGCCGGTGAGCCGCCGTCGGCATCGACGCCGTGGGTCGAGTACCCGAAGCTGTACAGCGCCCAGTGCCAGCAAGGCAACGGGTTCACCTGGCTCCAGGTGACCGACGTCGGCAAGCCGGGGGCGCCCCGGTATCAACCGCGCGGGTCCCTGCCTCCGAACTGGGGTCTTCATCTGGGTGACGTCAATCTCGCCCTCGGCAACCTCGTCGGTGTCGTCCGACAAGAAGCGGCCGCGTACAGCCGGTGATGATCCGGCCGCGACCGACGAGGATCTGGGCTGGTCGGGCGGCGCGTTAGCCCTCCGCCGGCGCATCCCCGGTCGGCGACGGCGGCGGCGTGGTCTCGTCGGGGGGACGCATGATCGTGTCGCGGTAGTAGCGGAGCTCGGCGATCGACTCGCGGATGTCGTCCAGTGCCCGGTGCGCTTCCGCCTTGCTCGGGCGCTTCTTGTACACGGCCGGGTACCAGCGCCGGCAGAGCTCTTTGATCGAGGACACGTCGATGCTGCGGTAGTGCAGGTACTTATCGAGGTCGGGCAGGTACTTGTCGAGGAAGCGGCGGTCGACGCCGATGGAGTTGCCGCACATGGGCGCGGTGCCGGGCTCGGGCACGAACCGGGTGATGTACTCGACGGCCTCCTTGCCGGCGGCTTCGAGGCTCAGCGGCGACCGCTCGATCTCGCCCAGCAGACCGGACTTCGTGTGCATCTTGCGCACGAAGTCGTCCATCTCCGCCAGGATCTCCGGCGGCTGGTGCACCACGAGGTCGAGCCCGTCGGCGAGCACCTCGAGCCGAGCGTCCGTGACGATCACAGCCAGCTCGACGATCCGGTGCCGCTCGACGTCGAGGCCGGTCATCTCGAGATCGATCCACACGAGGCGGTCGTCGGCGCTCGCCGGGGCCTCGGGCACGGCGTTCACGCTACCGTTCACGCGACATGGCGACGATGACGACCACGACATGACGAGCGTTCGCAACGTCAGGTCCACGGTCCTCAGCGGACCCCGGGTCGAGCTCCGCCCCCTGCGGAGCAGCGACTTCGAGGACTGGCACGACGTCCGCACCCGAAGCCGCGACTGGCTCGAGCCCTGGGAGCCGCTCGCCGAACCCGGGAGCCCCGATCCCGTCACCGACCCCGAAGCGTTCCGTGCCCGCTGCGGCGCCTGGGAGCGACAGCGTCACTTCGACACCGCGTACGGTTTCGGCTTGTTCCTCCAGCGCGGCTCGCTCATCGGAGAGGTGAGCCTCGGGAGTGTCCAGCGAGGGCCGTTCCAGTCCGCGTTCGTCGGCTACTGGATCGACGCGCTGCACGCGGGACAGAACCTGATCCCCGAGGGCGTCGCCGTCATCCTGCGGTACGGGTTCGAGGAGTTGCACCTGCACCGCATCGAGGCAGCCATCGTCCCGCGCAACGCTGCCAGTCGCCGCGTCGCGCACAAGCTCGGCCTTCGCGACGAAGGGGTAGCGGAGCGGTTCCTCCAGATCCGAGGCGTGTGGGAGGACCACGTCCGCTACGCGATCACGTCCGAGGAGTGGGACGTTCGCCGCGACGAGATCACGAGGCGGTTCCTCACCTGACGCGCGCGGGGCCGGGCGGTCGGATCCGGGGTTTCACCACCGAGGACGCCTACGGCCTTCTGCTCGGGATCATCGTCCTGACGTTCGTGTTGCTGTCGCAGGTCGAGCCGGCCCGGTGGAGCCGTCTGGTCGTGGCGCCGGCGGTCGGCGCGATGTTGCTGCTCGCGCTCTACGCATCGCGCGCCAGGCCCCAGCTCATGCGGGCGGCGGTGATCGCCCTTGCCATCTCGTACGTGATCGTCGTCGCCGAAGCGTTCTTCGACAGCGAAGTGTTCGCCGGGTCGATCTATCTGATCTACGGGCTGCTGATCCTGATCACGCCGGTCGTCATCATCAACCGGATCCTGCGGCATCCCGAGGTGCAGCTCTCGACGATCCTCGGCGCGGTCTGCGCCTACATGCTGATCGGCGTGGTGTTCGGGTTCACGTATGCGCTCATCGGCCGAATCGATCCTCCGTTCTTCGCGAAACACGGGCCCGTCGATCAATTCGACTACTTCTATTTCAGCTACGCGTGCCTCACGACCGTCGGATTCGGCGATTTCGTTTCCCGTGGGGATTTCGGCCGCAGCCTGTCGGTCCTTGAAGCCGTCGCCGGTCAGATCTTTCTCGTGACCCTGATTGCCCGCCTCGTGTCGCTGTTCAAGCCCCCCGCGCCGCGCGAGACGCAAACGCCGCGTCCTGAATGATCGAGAGCTGTCACGCCGGTGGGCGGAGGCCGAAGGCGAGTTGGGCGGCGCGGCGCACCAGGCGCACCGGTGCCGATACCTCGTCGAGGGGCGGGAACGCGGACTCGTCCATCTCCGGGACGAACAGGGCGCCGCCGCCGCTGCCGTACACGTAGACGGGGTACGCGGCCATCGACAGCATCGTGGACACGCCGTCGTGGTACGGGTTCCGGAAGCCGGGGATCGGCCCGACGTCGCCGTGCACGGCCTCGGGCTCGGCAGGAGCACCGAACCAGTGGAGGGCGCTGCGCAGCATCGGCGAGAGGAACGGGTCGGGCAGACCGGTGTCGCGCAGCACCACACTGTCGACGGCGAGCGCGTCCCGTCCTGCGTACACACGCAGGGGCGCCGCCGGTGTGCGGCAGCCCATCACGCCGAACGGCCCGTCCGCCGCCTGCTCGTACGCGTCGACGAGCGCGAAGTCGGGCTCGAAGGCATCGACCACCATCATCATCGCCGCCCGGTAGTGAACCTGTCGGTCGGGGAAGAGGATCTGATCCTGGCGTTCGGCCAACCCCTCGAGCGACGACAGGGAGAGGTGGGCGAGCTCGGACGGGTTCGTTCGCAATTTCGAGAACACGATCCGCAGATCTGCCGTGCTCCACGTGCGGCTGATCGTCGACTGCGCCATGCCGCGCGCGTACTCGAACGGCACCTGCTCCTTCGACGTGTCGACGATCCGGTAGCTGGGCGACTCGAGCCCGAAGTACCGCGCCACCTCCTCGACCGACCGGTGGCCGTAGAAGTGGTCGTAGACGGTCGGCGCCTCGAGGACGGCCACGTCGTCACAGCCGTGCTCGCGTAGGAAGGTCGCAAGCTCGTCCACCAGCTGCACGTCGATGACGTTGGACCGATCGCGCCGGTTGTAGCCGAGCATGAACGCGGTCTTGATCGCGACCCGAAGGTCACGACCGCCGTTCGCGTCGCGGCGCTCGGCGATCAGCCCGGGCAGGCCCGCCTCGGTGACGATCTCCCTGAAGACGGCGCGCTTCTCGCCGGGCGACTGTCCTTGGCGGCACCACACCGGGCTTCCCGTCCCGAACACGCCCCGGGTGGCGCCGGCCGCGCGGTAACGCTGGGGGAGGAACCACTCGCCGACCTCGCGGACCTGCTCGACGAGGTCGGAGGGAGTCACGCCCGGTCGCAGCCGGTCGTCCTCGCCCAGCGCGCCCTGGAAGATCGTGAAGACCTGTCCGTGGCGGACCTCGTCGTCGCGGACCTGAGCGAACTCCTCGCGTTGGGCGTCACCCTCGGCCAGGTCGACGAGCCGCGCCCAGCACAGCTCGGCGCTGCGCTCGAGCTCGACGTTGAAAGCGCAGAACTGGCGGAACGGCCCGTACTCGAGGGCGCGGCGCAACGCCTTCGTGAGCTTGCCCGTGACCCGCCCGCCGAGCGCGAGCACCGACGCCAGTGCGACCGACACCGGCGCGTCGCGGAACTGGGTGTGTTGCTCCACCGCCGCCGCCCATCCCGATACCGCGCCCAGGACCTGCTCGCCGTACGCAACCGCCTGGAGAACCGGGTCGCCGCGGTGCAGCACCACGCCGCGGATGTACGCGGTGTGCATCTCCTCGTCCTTCCACACCCAGACCATCGCGTGACGGATCAGGTCGCGTACCTCTTCGGCCAGCGGCATGCGCGCGATCCGGTCGGCGATGGCGCGCTCGCGGTAGGCGATGCTCACGACCTGCTCGCGTTCCAGCGCCAGCAACCAGAGGCGGCGCCGCTCCCGGTCGGGTCGGCCGCGGTAGCGGTCGCGCCAGAGGGCGAGCTGGCGGGCGGACTCCTCGTAGACCTGGCCCCCGGTCACCTCGGCGGCGCGGGCCGCGCTGCTCATGACCGGGCGCGGCGCGCTTCCGCCTTGGCCCGCTGCTCGGCGAAGAAGCCCTGCTCGAGGCTCCACTGCTGGCGCTCCAGCTCGAGCTCGACAGCGTCGTCCAGCGACGCCAGTCGCGGGGTCTCGCGCAGCGACGCCTTGACCCTGCGGGCGAGCTCCCGAGGCAGGTCGGCGGCGCGGCCGGCGAGGCGTGTGGCCTCGTCGAGAAGGAAAGAGTCGTCGACGCACGTCCACGCGAGCCCGATCGCAGCGGCGCGCTCGCCGTGGGGCGATTCGCCGGCGAGCACCATTGCCGCGGCCGCTTGCGCGCCGACTGCCTCGGTGAGCAGCCGGGTGTGCCCGCCGCCGGGATGCAGACCGATCCGGGCGAAGCGGCAGTCGAAGCGCGCCGCGGGGCTCGCGACCCGGACGTCACACGCGAGCGCCAGGTTCAGCCCCGCGCCGACGGCCGGTCCGTTCACGGCCGCGACCGTCGGCAGCGTGCAGCGGTGGAAGCGGAGGAAGCCCTCGTAGACGGACGGGAGAGCACCGCGACCCTCGCTACTCCCGCTCATCGCTCCAAGGGCACCGACGTCGGCGCCCGAGCAGAACGCGGGCGGCGCGCCCGTCACGACGAGGGCGCCGATCCCGTCGTCGTCCTCGAGCCGGTCGACGGCCGCCACGATCTCCTGAACGAGGTCAGCCGTGAGGGCGTTGCGGCGATCCGGGTCGTCGAGCGTGAGCACGGCGACGCGCTCGTGCCGGTCGAGATGAAGTGGCAACGCGCTACCTGCGGCCTCGCACGACCGCCGGCGAGTGCCGGAAGAACGTCTCCACGTCGCGCTCGTAGCGGTACTCGGGTCCGCCCGAGCCGACCGCCCGCTGGAGGCGAAGACTGCGGGCGAAGGCGTCGACCGTCCCGGCCGTCGTGTACTTGTAACGGAACCCCGTCCGCTTGAACCGCGAGTTGTCGACACCTCGGCCGTAGCGGAGCAGCGCCAGCATCTCGGGCGGCAGATCGACCAGGCGCAACGCCCGCAACGGCTCGACCGCGAGGTTGGCGAGCACCGGCGGGAGCGGTACGCGCGGGCGGCCCATGATGCGGCAGACCTCGCTCCAGGTGACGATCCCGTCCCCGGCGACGTTGTAGATCCCCGCGGCGTCGTGGGTTGTGGTGTACATGAGCGCGTTGACGACGTCGTCCTCGTGGACGAATTGGAGGCGCGGATCGAAGCCGAGCAGCTCCGGCGCCGCCGGCAGCCGTAGCGCATGCGCGAACGGCGTCGTCATGTGGTCGCCGAGCACGTTCGAGAACCGGAGCACGGTCACGAGCACGTGCGGATTGTCCTCGGCGAAGTCCCGCACGAACGACTCGCTCTCGAGCAGTGTCCGCTCGATCCCGGTCTGGGGCCCGCGGGTGCGGGGCGTCTCCTCCCGGAAGAAGTACGGGTCCTGGTAGTTCGACCCGTACACGAGCGTGGAGCTCTTCACGACGATCTTGCGTACCGGACTGTCGGCCGCCCCCGCTGCCGCCAGCAGGTTCATGGTCCCGATCACGTTGATCTCGTGCATCGCCCGGCCGCTGAGCTTCGTCGAGTCGACGACCAGGTGCGTGTGCAGGATCGTGTCGACCTGCGTGGCTTGGACGATGCGTTGCAGGATCGAGTGCGACGAGTCGGTCCGCACGAACTCGGTGCGTTCGAGCGGCAACATCGGTTCGATCGTGTCGACCCCGACGACGACCTCGACGTCGCGGCGGGCCTCGAGCTCCTGGGCAAGGCGGCTGCCCCAGAACGTGCCCAATCCGGTGACGAGCACTCGCACGCGCTAGCCCGCCCAGACGCTGCGGCGGGCGCGCAGCATGTCGAACAGCGCGTGCTGGATCCGCTCGCGGATGTGCTCCGCCTCGTCCATCACCCGGCTGCGGGAGTAGCGCTCCTGGTCGGGCGGGACGTCGAATTCGACCGGGGGCAGGACCCGCAGCTTGAACTTCGCCGGGAGGTACAGGAAGAGGCCCGCGGGGCCGAACAACAGCATGTTCGCGGTCACCGGCACGTACGGGACATTCAGCAGCTTCGCCAACCGTGGGCTCTTCCACACCATCGGCATCGACTCCTCCGCCCCGACCACCGCGATCGGCACGACCGGGACACCGGCACGCATCGCGATCTCGACGAACCCGCCCCGGCCGAACCGGTTGAGCTTGTACCGGTCGCGGTACAGCTTGCCCGTCCCCTTCGTGCCCTCGGGGAAGACGAGGACAAGCTGGTGGTCGTCGTGGAGCAGCCGGTACGCGTTGTCGGGGTGCGCAGGCACGCCCCCGACGCGCGACCAGATCGTCCCGAGCATCGGGATCGCGCGCAGCAGGTTCTCGGCGAGCCCGTACACGGGACGCTGGAGCTCGGTTTCGATCCCGTGCATGATCGTCGGTGCGTCGGAGGGGATCGCCGCCGCGTGGTTGGCGACGAGTAGCGCGCCGCCTTCACGCGGGATGTGCTCGAGGCCCTCCCACTCGGCACGGAACCAGTGCCGGTACATCGGGTCGTAGATCATGCGGGCGACCTCGCGCAGGCGCTCGCTCCGGCCCCACGCATCGACATCTCCCCGTCGCACCAGCGAGTCGTCCTCGCCTTCGGGTTGCGGCACCGGCACGAGGTCCGTGCTCTGCGGCGGCGCCTCGACGTGGAGATCGTCGGAATCCCGGAGATGGACCGTCGGCGCTTGCTGGTCCCACTGATCGGACATCACGGGAAGGAAACCGCGTCGAAGCGGATGGTGCAAACCGCCCCCTGATCAGGCGGCTCGCACCGCGCCCGTGACCTGCCAGCGGGACCCGACGTAGCGGATGGTCATGCCGACGCACCGGGCTCCCATCCACAGCACCAGCGCGCCCCAGAGCCACAGCAGCCCGCCGTCGAACACGAGCACGGCCGCCGCCGCCGGCGCGAACACGCCGAGGGTGGCGACGAGCATCGCCACGGCCAGGTACGTGACGTCGCCGGCGCCGATGAGGATGCCGTCGAGGACGAACACCACCGCGTTGAGCGGCTGCATGGCCGCCACGATCAGGAGCACCGGGAGGGCGAGCGACTGCACGTCGGAGTCAGAGGTGAAGAGCGGGACGATCACCGGGCGCAGGACTGCGAGCAGGACGCCGAACACGACTCCGACGGCGATACCCCACTCGATCATGCGCCGTGCGGCGGCGCGCGCCTCGCCGGCGTTCTCTGCGCCGAGGAAACGACCGACCATCGCCTGCCCGGCGATGGCGAGGGCGTCGAGCGAGAGCCCGAGGAACAGGAACACCTGGAACGCGATCTGATGGGCGGCGACGTCGTCGTCGCCGATGCGCGACGCGATTGCGGTGGCGGCGAGGAACGCGGCCAGCAACGAGCCGGTGCGGACCACGAGCCGGCCTCCGACACTGGCCGACGCCCGGATCCCCGCGGCCTGCGGCCGCACCGACGCGTGCTCGCGTCGCACCGAGCGGGCGACGATGGCGACGTAGGCGAGCGCGGCGCCGTACTGCGCAATGACGGTGCCCCAAGCCGATCCCGCGATCCCGAGGTCGAGGCCGTACACGAAGAAGACTTCGATGAGGAGGTTCGCGGCGTTCGACAGCACGGCGATCACGAGCGTGGTGCGCGTGTCCTGAAGACCACGGAGATAGCCGGCGCCGGCCAAGGTGATCAGCAGGGCCGGCGCGCCGAGGATGCTGAGGCGAAGGTACGTCTGGGCGAACGGGTGAACGCGCGCCGACGCTCCCATCGCGTCGACGATGACGGGCGCGAACGCCAACCCCAGCACCACGAGGCCGAGGCCGAGGCCGGTCGCCAACCAGAGACCGTCGACGCCGTCCTCGGCGGCGGCGCGCCGGTTCCCGGCCCCGACCTGGCGGGCGACCGCGCCCGTCGTCGAGTAGGCCAGGAAGTTGAAGATCGCGAACGTCGCCGTCAGCACCGTGCCCGCGACCGCCAAACCGGCGAGCGGGTTCGTGCCCAGGTGCCCGACGATGGCGGTGTCGACGAGGATGTAGAGCGGCTCGGCCGCCAGGGCCCCGAACGCCGGCAGCGCCAGCCGGACGATCTCTCGATCGTGCGGGCTGCGGCGGGCCGGGAGCATCCGGGCGACGCTAGCGACCACTCACGCGCACGTCGGAGGGATTCGGCGTTCGTGTCGGTTCGAGGCCGGCGCGCCCGGCGAGCACCGCGAACCGGGCCGCGTCCCGAACGGCGCACGCACGGTGGTCGTTGTTGAAGAACACGAACCCGTCGACGGTCGCCGGCCACCGCTCGGCGAGTCGTTCGATCCATCCCCCGAGCGCGCGGTCGCCGTAGCAGGGCCGCGGACGAGCGAGGCCCTCGTGGAAACGCAAGAAGTACCAGTCCGCCGTCCTTACCACTGGGCCCCGCTGCCGGCCGCGATCGGTGAGGCACAACGCCGTGTTGTGCCGCTCCAGCAGTCGGTAGACGTCGTCGGTGAACCACGACTCGTGACGGGGCTCGAACGCGACGAGCACGCGTCGGGGGAATCGGCCGAGCGTGTCGGCGAGCCTTCCGAGGTCGGCGCGGAGGTTCGGCGGGAGCTGCAGCAGCACGGGCCCGAGCTTCCGACCGAGCCCGCCGGCGTGGTCGAGCATGCGTGCCACCGGCTCCGCCGGCTCGCCGAGCCGCCGGATGTGGGTCAGGTACCGGCTGGCCTTCATCGCGAAGAGGAAGTCGTCCGGGGTGCGGGCTGCCCATTCCTCGAACGTCGACCGTTCCGGCAGGCGGTAGAAGGTGTTGTTGACCTCGACCGTCGCGAACGCCGCCGCGTAGTGCTCCAGCCACCTTCCCTGGGCGAGCCGGGTCGGGTAGAAGGGCCCGCGCCAGTCCCGGTACTGCCAGCCCGACGTGCCGACGTGTGCCACCACCGCCTCATCCTTCCCGCGTGGGTCAGGGCTTCGCTGTCATACCCGCATGGGATGCTGACAAGCGTGGAAGCGGGCGCTCTCCTTTTCAGCCAGGCGGCTCGTCGCCTGGGCGCGGCGACGCGGGCGGCCGGGCTCGTGGTCCCGGCCTTCCGGTGCCCACCCCGGGTCGGCGGCGCGCTCAGGACCATCCGTCGGTACCCCGGAGGCGCCGTCGTCGCGGTGCGGCTCAAGGGCCGACCGTTCCCGGAGGTGACCGCCGACATGGTCGACGGCGTGATCGCCGTCAACCGCCTGGACGAGACGGCCGCCGCCCGGTTGCGTCCCGTCCTCGCCGAGGCCGTCGAGCCCGAGGTCGATCAGCCCGAGGCGGCGTAGCGTCTCGGCAGAGCCCGGGTGGCGAAACTGGCGATACGCGGGGGCCTTAAAAGCCTCTGCTCCTTCGGGAGCGTGGGGGTTCGAATCCCTCCCCGGGCACCCACGAAGCCTTTGCGCGGCAGCAACGCCGGGAGGAACGGATGCCGAGATACGTCTTGTTGGTCGACTGGACCGAGCACGGTGTGGAGGCGGTGGAACAGACCGTCGATCGCCTCGATCACGGAAGCGAGATCGCCGAGACCTTCGGCTGTGAGATCGAGCATGTTTGGTGGACGCAGGGAAGCCACGACATGGTGAGCGTCGTCCATGCTCCAGACGAAGAGTCGATGGTCGCCTACACCCTGGCGGTCGCGCGGCTGGGCAACTTCCGAACCACGACGTTGCGTGCGTGGAACGAAGACGAGATGCGCGAAATCGTCGGCCGTCTCTGAGATCTGAGCGTCGCTCGATCGGGCCTCGTCGGAGCTCGAACTCCCTTTCCGGACGCCAAATCCACGGAAATGAGTAGCCGATACTCAGGTTCCGCAGCTCCCGGCGCGTCATCCTGTCGGAACGTCCTCGAGCAGGGAGCTACACAAAATGCGCAAGTTGATCCTCGTCCTGTGCGTCGCCGCGGTCTCCGCTACAGGAGTCGCGTTTGCAGCCGCCCCCGCAGGTGCCGCGCCTCCGGCACCGGCCACGAGCAAGGTGTGCAAGCTCTTGACCGGCATCACGATCCAGCCCTCGTCCGACCCGACCGGCGCCGGCGGACGGGCGAACGCCAAGAAGTACAGCAATGCGCTCAGCAAGGCGGCCAAGCAGGCCAAGGGCGACATCAAGGCCACGCTCAAGTCGCTTGCGGGCTACTACAAGTCCATCGCCAACAACGACACGCAGGCGATCCAGAACAAGGCCCAGGACTTCGCCCAGGCGTCGACCAAGTACGCGAACTACGTCGTCACCAACTGCGTCGCCGGGAACCTTCCCAGCGGCGTGACGATCCCGAAGATCCCCGGCCAGTAGCGGCCCTGCGTTCGCCGTCGGCCTAGTTGCCGCCTCCGTCCGCGCCCGCGGCAGTGTCCGTGGGTGCGGCCGGAGACGCAGGCGGTTGCGTGGGCCCCGGCGCAGGTGCCGGCGCGGGCGTCGTGTCGGGGCCGGGCGCTGGCGTGGGCTCCGGCGTTGGTGCGCTCGGCGCGGTCTGGGTGGGTGGCGGCGGCTTCGGGATGTCGGTCGTGCGGCCCGCCAACGGGTCGATGACCTTGCCCGGCGCGTTGCACGCGTCTCCGGGGGCGGGGAACCCGTCGTCGGGCGAGCTCTGCGTCGCCGGGATCATGAAGTTTCGCCAGATCGTGTTCGGTATCCCGGCCCCGAAGCCGGCGCCGGGTATGTCCTGACGCTCGGGCACGCCGTGCCAGACGAACGACACGAGGTCGGGAGTCCCGCCGAGGAAGGCCGAGCTCCTCTGGGCGTCGTTCGTCCCCGTCTTGCCGAACGCGTCCTTGCCTGGGATGCCCTTGCCCGACGCGGTGCCCGCCGGGTCGTCGATCGGCCCGTGCAGGATGCTCACCTCGCAGTGGGCCACGTCCGGGTCGAGCACTCGAGTGCCGGGACGACCGGTCTCGTCGAACACGACCTTGCCGTCGGGCCCGACGACCTTCGAGACGAACACCGGATCGTGGTGGATCCCGTCGCCGGCGATCGTCGCCGTGATGTTCGCCATCTCGAGCGGCGTGATGGAGATGACGCCGAGCGTGAACGTGAGCACCTTCCACTCGTTCACCGGCTGGCGACCGGCGACGCTCGGCCGCATCCCGAGCTTCTGGGCCATGTCGATGACCTTGTCGATGCCGACGCTGGTCGAGAGGCGCACGAACGCGCAGTTCACGGACTGCGCCGTGGCCTGGTCCACGTTCATGATCCCGCCCTCGCCCTCGCCGCCGGCATTGGTCGTGGACCCGGCGATGCCGGCAACGCTGCAGGGCGCGTTGCCGTCGATCTGGTCGTTGCGCGAGTAGCCGTTCGCCAGGACGGTGGCCAGCGTCGTGACCTTGAAGCTCGAGCCCACCTGCCCGCCGGCGCCGTCGGTGGCGAGGTTGAACTTGGATTGGCTGAACGGCCGGCTGTCGGTCATCGCCTTCACGTAGCCGGTTTTCGGATCCATCGCGACGAGCGCGGCGGCGAAGCCCGGCTTGGCGGTCTGAAGCCCGTCAGCCACCCCGGCGTCGGCCAGTTGCTGCAGGTTCGGGTCCTCGGTCGTGTATACCTTCAACCCGCCTTGCAGGACCTTGTCGCGCCGCTCTTGCGGCGTCGCCCCGAGCCGCGGGTCGGTGAGCAGAACTTCTTGGGCCTTCTCGGCCCACGCGTTGTCGGGCCGAAGCTCCGCCGACGGCTTCACCGTCGGCATGGGCTCCTGGGTGGCTTGGTTCGCCTGCTCCTGGGTGATGTAGTGCTGGGCGACCATCCCCTTCAGCACCTCCGCGCGCCGCGTCACCGCGTGGTCGGGATGCACGAAGGGATTGTCACCCTCGGGGTTCTGGATGAGCCCCGCGAGCAACGCCGCGTCGCCCACAGTGAGCTCGTTCAAGGCCTTGCCGCGCACGCCGAACGGTGCCGAGGGGTCCGGCGTGAGGAAGAACCTCCGCGCCGCCGCCTTCACGCCGTAGGAGCCCTGCCCGAAGTAGACGGTGTTGAGGTACTGCTTGAGGATCTCGCGCTTCGAATATTTGTCGTTCAGGCGGTACGCGAGGATGAGCTCCTTCGCTTTGCGTTGCAGGTCGCGCTTGTTGCCGAGGATCCTGTTCTTGACGAGCTGCTGCGTGATCGTCGATCCGCCCTGGCTGATCTTTCCCTTCGTGAGGTTCTCGACGAAAGCGCGCGACACCCCACCCACGTCGATGCCCGGGTTCTTCCAGAACGTCTTGTCCTCGGTCGCGATGACCGCGTTGATCAGGATCTGCGGTACTTCGGCGAGCTCGGCCGGCTCACGGTCCTGCACACCGAGCTTCCCGATCGGATTGCCGGCGGCGTCGAACACGGTCGTGGGCTCGGACAAGTCGCCGAGGCTCCTTACGGTGCTCGTGTAGTGGTGTGCGAGCGCGATCTGCCGCGCGCCGGGGATGAGCGCGGCGAGGCACACACCGAGCGTGAGACCCCCGACGACGATGATCGCCGCGACCCTCGTCACGACCTGAGCAGGCTTCGGCAGCTCCAGGGCGGCTACCTCCTGTGTAACGAAGGCATAAGAGACGACCGTAGTTGTCGAACTCGGCGTTCTCGGCGATGGCAGTTCGCGACTCTCATAGATTGCTGCATCCGAGACTCGAGTCGCGCGCGGCCGCGCTGCGTCAAGCCGCGGCACGGGATCGTCGGGCTGGCATGAGCAGCGGCGGTGGAGTCAGATGGCCGTACACCCCGACGCAGAAGGGGGATGCTCATGGCAGCCCGACCCGAGACGGTGGCAGTGCTCGGCATCGGATCGATGGGCCACGGGATGGCGACGAGCGCATTGCGCGCCGGCATCCCGACGATCGTCTGGAACCGCGAGGCGGGGCGAACTCGCGACCTGGCCGACCTCGGCGCGGAGCTCGCCGAGACTGCGGCCGACGCAGCGGCACGCGCGGGGATCGTCATCACCATGGTCACCGACGCCGACGCAGTGATATCGATCGCCACGGAACAGGGGATGCTCGACGCGCTCGCGCCCGGCTCGATCTGGGCACAGATGAGCACGATCGGCGTCGCCGGCACCGAACGCGTCATCCAGCTGGTCGAGGCGCGGCGCACTGACGTGACACTGCTCGACGCGCCGGTTTCCGGCAGCAAGGAGCCGGCCGAGCAAGGTCAGTTGACGATCTTCGCGTCCGGGCCCGACGATGCCCGCCCACGCGTCGCTTCGCTCTTCGACGCGCTGGGCCAGCGAACGATTTGGGTCGGGCCCCTGGGGGCAGGATCACGACTGAAGCTCGTGAACAACACCTTGCTTGCGTTCACCGCGGAAGGCCTCGGCGCGTCGATCGCACTCGCGCACCGGCTCGGCGTCGAGACCCAGACCGTCATCGACGCGCTCGACGGCGGACCGCTCGTGTCGCCATGGGAGTCGGCGAAATTGCAACGCATCGCGAAGGGCGACTACTCGCCGCAGTTCTCGCTTGCGCTCGCGCTCAAGGACGTGCACCTCGCTCTCGAGTCCGCCGACGCGGGTCGGTTCGAGTCGCTTGCATCCCTCGCCCGTGAGTGGGAGCGGGCCGTTGACCAGGGCCTCGGCGACCAGGACCTCACGGTCGTCACGCGCGCCCTCGAGGATCCGGGAGGTACGTGATGGCACTGATCGGATACACGATGATGTGCGAGCAGGCCGGACCGAAGCAGCTGGTGCGAGACGTCGCCCTCGCCGAGGACGCGGGCTTCGACTTCGCCGTCATCAGTGATCACTACTTCCCATGGCTGGAATCCCAGGGCCATTCGCCGTACGCATGGAGCGTCCTCGGTGCCGCGGCGCAGGCAACCGATCACATTCCGCTGATGACGTACGTGACGTGTCCGATCCGCCGGTATCACCCTGCGGTCGTTGCCCAGAAGGCGGCGACGATGCAGCTGCTCTCCGACGGACGCTTCACGCTGGGACTCGGCGCAGGCGAGAACCTCAACGAGCACGTCGTCGGGGGCCAGTGGCCGCTGGCGCCCGTGCGCCACGAGATGCTCGAGGAGGCAGTCGAGATCATTCGGGAACTGTGGGCCGGCGGACCGGTCACGTATCGCGGCAAGCATTTCGACGTCGAATCCGCGATTGTCTGGGATCTGCCGGAAACCGCCCCGCCGATCGGAATCGCAGTGTCGGGGCCGGAGAGCTGTCGCCTGGCGGGGCACCACGCCGACGTGATGGTCGCAGTCGAGCCTCGACCCGAGCTCGGTCAGATGTTCGACGACGCCGGTGGATCCGGGAAACCGCGCGTCGGCCAGATCGCCGTGGCCTACGACCTCGACGAGCAAGCCGCGCTGAAACGCGCGCGGGATCAGTTCCGCTGGTTCACGGCCGGCTGGCGGGTCAACGCCGAGCTCCCGCTTCCGGCGTCGTTCGACGTGGCGTCGAAGACGGTGCGCGACGAAGACGTCACCGCGCAGATGCCGTGTGGCCCCGACGTGCAACGACACATCGCCGGCATCCGCGAGTTCGAGGCTGCGGGGTACACCCACATCGCGCTGGTGCAGGTGGGCGCGGACTCGCAAGAGGAGTTCATCTCGTGGGCGGCGTCGGAGCTGCTGCCTGCGCTCCGGTCGTCCTGATCGCCCCCGAGGTATCACGAGCGCGCGGCCGAGCTCACGACGGCGCCGCGGACGAGATATATGCGTCGCGACGCCGTGTGGTGCGGTAGGTGGCGAGGCCGCGCACCCGCGCCGCGAAGATGCCCGCCGCGATCACGCACGCGATTCCGCCGGACACGATGGCGAATGGCACGCCGGCGAGGCCGCCGACGACGCCCGATTCGACGTCGCCGAGGACCGGTCCGCCGGCGTAGACCGCGAACTCGACGCCGCTCACCCGGCCCCGCATGTCGTCGGGAGTCAGGTTGGCGGCGATCGTGGAGCGGAAGACGGCCGAGACCATGTCCGCGCCCCCGGCGCAGACGAACAACGCGAGGACGAGGACGGGCTGAACGGCCAGCCCGGCGGCCGCGATGCAGACGCCCCAGACCGCGACGGCGATGAGCAACGCGCGGCCCTGGCGGCGCACGCGCGTCGTCCACCCACTTCCCAGAGATGCGAGGAACCCTCCCGCGGCGACGGACGACAGCAACAGCCCGTACAGGACGGGGCCGCCTCCGAGTCGGTCGGCGAGGGCGGGGAACAACGCACGCGGCATCCCGAACACCATCGCGACGAGGTCGATGGCGAAGACGCTCAAGATCACGCGATGGCCGCCGAGGAAGCGCAAGCCCGTGACCAACGATTCCCGCGCCGTACCGACGGCGGTCGAGATGGGCGGCGACGGCGCTATGCCCACGAACGCGACGAGCGCGACGACGAACGTCGCCACGTCCGTCGCGTAGGCGCTCGTGAGCCCGAAGCTGCCGATGAGCACGCCGGCGACGGCGGGCCCGGCCATCCAGCCCAATGTCGTGTAGGTGGACTGAAGCGCAAACCCCGCCGGTCGCAAGTCCTGCTCGAGCAGAAGCGGCAGGAGCGAGCGCATGGTCGCGAAGCTGATGGCCGTGACGCCGCTTGCGACCGCGCCGACGACGTACATCAGCCACAGCTGCGGATGATCCAGGTACGCGTTGACGGCCAGCGTCCCCGAGCACAGCAGCGAGATCGCGGTCACGCCGAGGAGCAGGCGGCGCTTGTCGACGCGGTCGGCGAAGCTGCCGCCAACCACCGCGCACACGAGCAGCGGCCCCAACTCCGCCGCGCCGAGGAGCCCGACGGCCAGCGACGAGCCCGTCTGCTCGAAGACCTGGAAAGGAAGGGCGGCGGTCGTGACCGTGGTCCCGAACACCGACACCGCCTGTCCGATCCACAGACGGCGGAAGTCGCGTGACACCCGCAACGGTGTCGTATCGACGAGAAATCTCATGGCAGCTCGACGGTAACCGTCACGAAGGTCGCCGCCGATGAAGTTCGACCACATCGGCATCGCGACAACAGGCGAGTTGAAGCGATGGACCTTCTCAGCGGTCACGCGCGCTACGGGGCGAAGGACGTCCTCGGGCGCGGTCAGCCCTGCTGCTCGGACCAGGCCTGCATCCGGCGGTCGATCTCGTCGCGATCGACGTCCTCGATGTGGGTGCTCAGCATCCACTGGTGACCGAACGGGTCGCGGAGACGTCCGGCGCGATCGCCGTAGAACTGGTCGGCCAGCGGGTAGACGACCTCGCAGCCGGCCGCGACCGCTCGCTCCCAGAGCGTGTCGACGTCCGGGACACTCAGGGCCATGACCGCGGTCACCAGCCCACCGACGGAGCTGGGCGCGACGCCGTTGCGGTCCTCGCCCTCGCCATCGCCCTCGTCGGTCAGGAACACGACGGAGTCGCCGATCCAGACCTCCGAGTGCACGACCTTCCCGTCCGGTGCCCTGTACGGCTCCTCGCGCACTGTCGCACCGAACGCCTCCTGGTAGAACGCGATCGCCGCGGTCGCGTCGTCGAAGACGAGCCGGGTCGCCACGGTGGGGACGCCCTCGGAAACGGGTTCGACGCCGCCGGCCATGCCGTTACGTCGCGTCCGGCACAGGCTGCGGCGGCGGGGGGCCGGCGTAGTGCGCGCTGGGCCGGATGAGTCGATTGTCCGCGGACTGTTCGAGCACGTGGGTGGTCCAACCGATCACGCGGCTCGACGCGAACGTCGGCGTGAACATCTCGCGCGGCACGCCGCACGTGTCCATGACGACCCCGGCGTAGAACTCGACGTTCGTGTACAGCTGGCGGCCCGGCTTCATCTCCGCCAGGACTTCGATCGCCTTCAGCTCGATCGCCTCGGCGAGATCGACTTTGGGCCCGCCGAGCCGCTCCGCGATCCCGCGCAGCATCGTCGACCGGGGGTCGTCGGTCTTGTAGACCCGATGCCCGAAGCCCATCAGCCGGTCGCCGCGCTCGACGGCGTCCCGCAGCCACGGTTCGGCCTTGTCCTCGGTCCCGATGGCGTCGAGCATGGCCAGCGCCCGGCTCGGCGCGCCGCCGTGCAGCGGTCCCGACAATGCGCCGATCGCGCCGACCACGGCCGAGCCGAGGTCCGCACCTGTCGACGTGATCACGCGCGCCGTGAACGTCGACGCGTTGAAACCATGGTCGATCGTGGAGATCAGGTACTGCTCGACCGCCCGCGCGTACTCGGGCTTCGGGATCTCGCCTTGCATCATGTAGAGGTAGTTGGCGGCGTACGGCAGGTCGGGGTGGGGATCGATCGGCTCGAGCCCGTGCTTGAGCCGGTACAGCGCGGTGAGCAGCGTGGGCACGACGGCGCACGTCTGGAGCGCCTGGGCGCGCAGCTCGGCGCGGCTGCCGTCGAGCCACGGTCGGTAGTCGAGGTCGACGGCCATCATCGAATACGTCGTGCGCAGCATGTCGAGCGGCGGCGCGTCAGCGCCGCCCAGGGCCGCCACCTGGGGAAGCAGGTCCTTCACCTCGACCGGGATCGTCCGCCACGGCTTCACCTCGTCGATGAAGTCGTCACGCTGTCGCAGCGACGGCAGCTCGCCCTCGAAGAGCAGGTGCCACACGTCCTCGAGCGTCCGCTTCTCCGCCAGCTCGATCGCGTTGTACTGCCGGTAGTGGTAGAAGCCCTCCAGGCCGCGCACGTCGCCGATGGTCGTGTCCGCCACGACCACGCCCTCGAGGCCCTTCGGGACCTCGGCCGCCGGACGCTCGACCGGCTGCACCTGGGCGATGCGCATGAGGTCTCGCATCGACACCAGCCCGACGAGCTGCGTGCCGTCGACGACCGGGATGTGCCGGTACCCGTGCTCGGACAGGCTCGCGAACGCGTCGGCGGCGGGCACGCCCGGAGCCACCGAATCCGGGTTCGGTGTCATCCACTCCGACACGCGCGCCCGGCTCGTGTCGGCGCCGGCGGCGGCGATGCGGATCATGTCGCGCTCGGTCAGGATGCCGACAGGTTTGTCGTCCTGTACGACGACGACTGATCCGACGCGCTTCTCGCGCATGCGGCCGGCCGCTTCGGCGAGCGTCTCGTCCGGGGATCCGGTGACCACCGGGGTGCTCATGAGCTCGGCGACAG
The DNA here is from genome assembly GCA_035938395.1 of Acidimicrobiia bacterium. Classification (GTDB taxonomy): domain Bacteria; phylum Actinomycetota; class Acidimicrobiia; order IMCC26256; family JACDBD01; genus JALZAA01. Next base: position 5,317 of record DASZGY010000101.1, on the reverse strand, counting down.
TCGGCGCGCTGGAACCGTCGGTCATGAGCAACGTCCCTTCTTCGGTCAGCCTCCGCGGAGTCTAGGTCGCGCCCTCCGAATCCGGCGCGCCGTGACGGCCCGCGCCGGCCGCGAAACGCGCCGCGCCCTCGAGCGTCTCACCCGACGCGATCGTCGCCGCGCCGCGCGCGAACTCGTTCGACAAGGCATCGTCGAGCGACAGCCCCCATTGCTCGTAGCTCGAGAGGCGATCGCTCCGGAGGCACAACTGCGGGAGAGCGGCGAGCTCGCGCGCGAGAGCGAGCGCATCCTCGAGGGCCGCGCCCGGCTCGGCGATCCGGTTCGCGAGCCCCATGGCCAGCGCCTCGTCGCCCGAGACGCCGCGGCCGGTCAGGATCATGTCGAGGGCGCGGCTGTGCCCGATGAGCCTGGGTAGTCGCACGGTCCCGCCGTCGATCAGCGGGACGCCCCACCGGCGGCAGTACACCCCGAAGACCGCGTCGCGGGCGGCGACACGCAGATCGCACCACAACGCGAGCTCGAGTCCGCCCGCGACGGCATGACCCTCCACCGCGGCGATGACGGGTTTGTCGAGCAGCATGCGGGTCGGGCCCATGGGCCCGTCGCCGTCGGGCGCGGCGCGGTTGCCGCCGCCGGTCGAGATGGCCTTGAGGTCGGCGCCGGCGCAGAACGCGCCGCCGGCACCGGTCAGGATCCCGACGTCTCGATCCGCGTCCTCCTCGAACGCGCGGAAGGCTTGGGCCAGGGCTTCGGCGGTCGCGCGGTCGACAGCGTTGCGGACCTCGGGTCGGTCGATGGTCACGACGGTGACCCGTCCGTCGTGGTCGATGCGTACCGTGCTCATGCCGGCTCCTCCTTCGCGTCCATCATCGCCACCAGATGCGCGGTCTCGTTCAGCGTCACCACCGAGCGCTCGCCGGTCCGAGCGGCGGCGACGCGGCTGATCGACGTGTACCCGGGCTCGAACCACAAGTGTCGTTCCAAGCCGAGGACCGCAGCCAGGTAGACGTTGATCACGCCACCGTGGCAGACGGCTGCGACCCGTCTCCCCACGAAGCGATCGACGACGGCGTCGACGCACGGGACGATGCGTGCTCGGAACCGGTCGGGCGCCTCGCCGCCGAGCTCTTCCCAGCGGCCTTCGACCATCGCCCGCCAGCGGTGGTCGCGTGTCTCGCGCATCTCCTCGACCGGGATGTAATAGTCGGCTTCGGCGTCGTACTCCATGAGACCGTCGACGACTTCCACGTCGACGCCGAGGGCTTCCCCGACGACATTCGCCGTCTCCCGGGCCCGACGCAGCGGGCTCGACAGCACCGCGTCGATCGGCTCGTGGGTGAGCCAGCGCGCCAGCCGCTCGGCCTGGACGCGGCCTCGATCGGTCAGACCCGGGTCGGCGGGACCGGTGCTCGATCCCGGCGCGATGCGTACGGGTTCGGCGTGGCGGATCAAAAGGAGGTCCACCGCGTCAGTGGTCGAGCTCGAAGCCGAGAACGTCTTCGAGCTCGGCGAGCGCAGCGTCGGGGTCTGCGACCTTGATCGTCGTCATGCCGAGCTCGCGCGCCGGCTTGAGGTTCGCGCCGAGGTCGTCGAGGAACACGGTGGCCGTCGGCGAGACGGCAAGACGCTCGCACACGAGCGTGTAGATGCGCGGGTCCGGCTTGCGCAGGCCTTCGACCGCCGATTCGACCATGACGTCGAACCAGTCGCCGGTCGGCGACGCTCGATCCGTGCCCGCCGGATCGTCGGCCCAATTGTTGGTGAGCGCCGCCGTCTTCAGTCCGCGGCGCCTGATCGCGCCGATCGCGGTCACCATCTCCGGCCGGGCATCGAGCCCGACGCGAACGGCATCCATGAGCTCACGCGCCGAGACGGTGCCGCCGTGCGCCGCGCACTCGGCGTCGAACGCGTCGCAGAACTCGTCGAAGTTGACCTCGCCTCGTTCGAGCCGCGACCACGCGCCGTGCTCCGGATCCGCCAGGACCACCTCGCTGAGGAACCGGTGGGGGAGGCCGTGATCGCGCTCGTACGCCCGGAACACGTCGAGCGGAGACGGGAAGACAACCCCGCCCAGGTCGAAGACGACGGCTTCGAACTTCACGGGTCGATCAGGACGCCCGGGTTCAACGTGGCGTGCGGGTCGAGCGTCGCCTTGGCCGACCGCAGGGTCTCGGCGAACAGGGGCGGGCGCTGGCGGTCGTACCACCGCCGGTGGTCGCGGCCAACGGCGTGGTGGTGCGTGATCGTGGCGCCGTGGCGCACGAGGGCTTCGGAAGCCGCGTCCTTGACGACGGCCCACTGCTCGAGCTGCGCGCCGGGACGCCCGGGCGCGATGACCGTGAAGTACGGCGCCGGCCCGTCCGGGTACACGTGCGTGAACCGGCAGGTGACCACGCCCTTCGGCGCGCCGATGTCGACGAGCGCGCCGCGCACGGCGTCCATGACGTCGCCGTACAGCGCGTCGAAGCCGTCCCAAGTGATCGCGGTCTCGAATGTCTCGTTGACCATGCCCATGGCGACAAGCGCATCGCGCGTGTAGGGCGCGCGCAGGAATGCACTGCGCCACGCGCCCGCCGATCCCTCGCGGGACGAGTCGTCGGTGCGCGTGCGGAGCGCTTCGTCCGGCACCTCGCCGCCGTGGTCACGCGCCAGCTCCGCCGCGCGCGCAAGCCACGCATCGAGTGGGTGGTCGGCCGACTCGAACGCGATCAGGAGCAGATGCGCAGAGCCGTCGTCGGCGCCCGTGACCATCGCCTCGGTGGCGTCGAGCAGCCGGCAGTTCGATGGGTGCAGGCCGCTCTGAGCCAGCGCTCGCGTCGCCTCCACCCCTTGCTCGAAGCGCGGGAACCGGGCCGCCGCCGAGGCGCGGAACCGCGGCCGGTCCTGCAGGCGCATCCACGCCTCGGTGATCACCCCGAGGATGCCCTCGGAGCCGAGGAACAGCCGGTCGGGCGACGGCCCCGCTCCCGAGCCCGGCAACCGCCGTGACTCGACCACGCCACGGGGCGTCACCACCCGCAGCGACTCCACGAAGTCGTCGATGTGCGTGTAGAGCGTCGCGTAGTGGCCGCCCGAGCGCGTCGCGATCCAGCCGCCGAGCGTCGAGCACTCGAACGACTGGGGGAAGTGACGCAGCGTCAAGTCGTGGGGGCGGAGCTGGTCCTCGAGCGCGGGGCCGTACACGCCCGCCTGGATGCGCGCCGCCCTCGACCCGCGGTCGATGTCGAGCACCTGATCGAGGTGACGCAGATCGACGCTGACCGCGCCGCGGTACGTGTCGCCGACGTCGCATTCCACGCCGCCGACGACGGACGACCCGCCGCCGTAGGGGATCGCGGCCGCGCCCGCCTCCGCGCACCAGTCCAGGACGTCGGCCACGTCCGCCTCGGTGCGCGGGGCGACGACGACGTCGGGCGGGTGCGCGAAGTCGCGGCGGAAGGCGCGAACGATGTCGCGGAACGACTTGCCGTACGTATGCCCGGCGCGTTCGGCGGGTTCCGTCGTGCAGAGCGCCGCCAGCGACGCGGGTGGCTCGATCCGGGGCTCGGGCAGCTCCAGCTGGTCGATCGTCGGCGGCTCCGACACGGCGATCTCGTCGAGGTCGAACATGCCGGCCAGGGTCTTGGCCATCTGCTCCTGCTGGTCGCGGGTCGGGCCCTCGCCCTCGTACCCCCACCCCCAGAACTTGCGTACCTTGGCGGTGTTCGCCACGGCGGCGAGGCTAATGCCGGGGCAGGTTCACGACGGAGGTGCCGTTCTGATGGAGACACGAACCGACGAGATCGCCGACGGCATCTTCCGCCTGTCGACGCTGGTGCCCGAGGCCGCTCCCGGCGGGTTCTCGTTCAACCAGTTCGTCGTCAAGGCCGACGAGCCGCTGCTGTTCCACTGCGGTCCCCGCCTGATGTTCCCGCTCGTCTCCGAGGCCGCGGCGCGCATCGTTCCGCTCGACCAGTTCCGCTGGATCACGTTCGGACACGTCGAGTCGGACGAGTGCGGCTCCATGAACGACTGGCTGGCCGTCGCTCCGAACGCCGAGGTCGCCCACGGTGCGATCGGATGCCTGGTCTCGCTCAACGACATGGCGGACCGCCCACCGCGCATGCTCGAGGACGGCGAGGTCATCGATCTGGGCGGCAAGCGCGTGCGTCATTTCGACACGCCACACGTCCCGCACAATTGGGAAGCGCGAGTCCTCCACGAGGAGACGACGAACACGCTGCTCTGCGGCGATATCGGCACCGCGGCCGGCGAGGGCCCCGCGATCACCGAGGGCGACATCGTCGGCCCCGCCATGGAGACGGAGGACGTCTTCTACGCGTCGAGCCTGACGCCCGCCCTTGCACCGACGATCCGAAAGCTCGCCGAGCTGAAGCCGTCGACGCTGGCCATCATGCACGGCCCGACGTTCAAGGGTGACGGTGCCGGGATGCTGAACGACTTGGCCGACGCCTACGAGAAGCGGCTCGCCGACGCCGAGCAGTAGCGCACGTCAAGGGCTAGAGCGACGCCACGAGATCGACGGTCAGCTCGGCCAGCGACGACACGACCACCGCCGCCGAGGCCAGTACGTCGTCTCTTGGCCGGAACTGGCGATTCGGCACGGCAATCGTGCGCATGCCGGCGGCGACCGCGGACTTGATGCCGTTCGTCGAGTCCTCGATTGCGACGCAGTCCTTCGGGTCGACGCCCAGCTCGCGGGCCACCGCGAGATACACATCGGGGGCCGGCTTGCCGTTCGCCACCTCTTCCGACGAGACCACGGCGGCGAAGCAGTCGCGCAGACCCATGCGTTCCAGGACGAGCTCGATGATCGGCCGGTTCGAGGACGACGCCACGCCGAGGCGCCAGCGTGCGCCGAGCTCCCGCACCGTATCGACCGCGTGGGGAAGGAGCGGAAGGTGCTCCTCGTACTTCGCCGCCACTCGCCGGACCACATCGTCATTGATCTCGGCAGGGGTCATCGGAACACCGAGGCGGTCGTGCATGTAGCTCGACCACTCCGTCGAGCTCATGCCCATCATGTCGGTGGTCGAGCGGTGGTCCCACGTTCCGCCGCGCTCCTGAACCAGCTCCTCGCGCGCGGAGTCCCACACCTGCTCGGACTCGATCAGCACACCGTCGAGGTCGAAGACGACGGCCGCCGGTTCGCCCACCGAGCGACCCTACCGCCGGGCGTGTCAGCATGAGGCCGTGCCCACCGACGACGTCGAAGCGATCCGTGCGCTCGTCCACGAGTACGCGGAGCGCATCGACACCGGCGACCTCGACGGCTTGGCCGGGATGTTCGCCGACGCCACATGGGGATCGCCCGGAC
>DASZGY010000100.1:0-7794 GCA_035938395.1 Acidimicrobiia bacterium | reverse complement strand
AGCGCGCCGCGCGGGTCCCATTTCGGCATGATCACGACCGACCCGCCGAACGCAAGGTGCATCTGCGCCCAGAACATCGGGCCCATGTGGTACGAGGGACCGACGAGCAGGTGCACGTCGTCGGTGCTGAAGCCCCACCGGTCCTTCGACGCCGCGACACCTACCGCGCGGCGACGGAAGTCGTCCTCGCCGATGGCCACGCCCTTCGGACGTCCCGTGGTGCCCGACGTGTACGCCATGACGGTGGGCCATCCGTCCCCCACGATCTCCGGCGGCTCGACTTCGCCCCGCTCGGGCGCGTTCGCGAGCGCAGCCTCGTAGTCGCCGCCCGGGCCGGCGACGAGCCGCGGCACGTCGGGCACACCGGCGAGCGCCGCTTGGAGATCCTCGGCGACGACGACCGCCGACGCGCCCGAGTCCGCGACGATCCATCCCGCCTCGTCCGCCTTGAAGTGGATGTTCACCGGCACGACGACCGCGCCGAGTCGACCACTGCCGTGCACCGCTTCGAAGAACTCGAACGAGTTGGGGACCATCACCGCCACCCGGTCGCCGCGCCGCACGCCGAGCCCCGCGAGCGCGTGCGCCACCCGGCGGGCGCGGTCGTCGAGCTCGGCATAGGTCCGGGTCTCTTCCCCCTGACGCAACGCCACGTGGTCGGGACGGGTCCGGGCGTGGGCGAGCAATCCCGCGTCGTCCACGGCCGTGCTCTGGTTGCCGGTTGCTGACATGTCCGTCATCATGCCGCGTGGCCACCGAGGGGAGAGAAGGCATGGGGGACGAGAAGATCCCGCTGGGCGACATCGGAAGCAAGCTCTTGTTCGAGGACGACGAGATCCGCATCTGGGAGCTGCGCCTCGCACCGGGTGAGGCGTCCTCCCCGCACCGGCACACGTGCGACTACGTCATCGTCGACGTGGCCGGCGACAAGATCGCCGCCAAGTCGGTGCCGGGTTACTCCAGCGAATACGGCGACTACATCGAGGCGGCCGTCGAGCAGGGCCACACCATCTTCCTGAAGCAGGGCAGCGTCGAGGCCGCGGTGAACGTCGGCGACGAGCCGTATCGGAACGTCCTCGTGGAGTTCAAGGTCACCGCGCGCGACTGATGGGGCTGCTGGTCGCCGACGTGCTGCGCCACGCGGCGCGGTACACGCCCTCCCGGCTTGCAGCGACGCTCGGTGACGAAGAGATCACGTTCGGCGCGCTCGACGATCAGACGAACCGTATCGCCCACACACTCGCCGGCATGGGCGTCGGCCACGGCGACCGCGTGGCGTGGTGGGGAGACACCTCGCTCGAGGCGGTGCCGATCTTCTTCGCGCTGGCGAAGCTCGGCGCCGTGTTCGCGCCGGTGAACGCGCGGCTCGGACCGGACGAGGCGGCCGAGGTCGTCGGGTACGCGCGGCCGCGTCTCGTCATCGTCGACGACGGCCACGCCGATCTCGTTCAGGAGATCGACGCACCGATGGCGACGCACGCGCACCTTGCTGATGCGGCGACGCACGCAAGCGCGACGGAGGTCGACGCGCCCGCTCTGGACGAGCGCGATCCTCACGTCATCTTCTTCACCAGCGGGAGCACGGGACGGCCGAAGGGCGTCGTGCTGTCACACCGGGCCAGCTGCCTGAGAAGCTTCCCGCCCCTCGCCGCCGACACCGACGGCGGGACGGTGTGCATGTTCCCGCTCTTCCACATGGCCGGCTGGTCGCTGGCGCTCGGCTGCTGGCAGTCCCGCCGGCCGATCCACTTCGTGCCGGCCCCCGACGCCGAGACCCTGCTGCACACCGCCGAGCGCCGGCGCGCCACCCGGATCTACCTGATCCCGGCGGTGTGGTCCCGTGTGTTCGACCATGGCGTGAAGGGCTACGACCTGTCGTCGCTCGCCGAGGCCGACACCGGCACGTCGGCGACACCGCCCGAGCTGATCGCCGCCGTCCGTGACGCGCTCCCCCACGCGGTCACGCGCGTCTTCTACGGGTCGACGGAGGCCGGACCGGGCACGGTGCTCGCGCACGTCGACCTCGCTCGTAAGCCCGGGAGCGTCGGTCTTCCGCAGCCGGGCGTCGACGTCCGCCTCGAGGACGGCGAGGTGTGCATCAAGAGCGAGTTGCTCATGGACGGGTACTTCGAGCAGCCGGACGCCACCGCCGACGCCCTTCGCGACGGCTGGTACCACACGGGCGACCTCGGCTCGCTCGACGACGAGGGGTACCTGTCGATCGTGGGACGGGCGCGCGACGTGATCCGTAGCGGCGGCGAGACCGTCGCTCCCGGCGAAGTTGAGGCCGCGCTCGCGACGCATCCGAACGTCCGTGAGGTCGCGGTCGTGGGCCTCCCCGACGACACGTGGGGCGAGATCGTGTGCGCGGTCGTCGTCCCGCAGCCCGGCGCGCACGCCGCTGTCGACCTCGACGAGCTGCGCGCACACACTGCCGGCGCGCTCGCGGGCTTCAAGCAACCGCGGCGCCTCCAGATCGTCGACGAGCTGCCGCGCACGCCGGCGACCGGCCAGGTGCAGCGCCCCCTGCTCGTCGAGCGCATCGGCGGCGCCGGCTAGATCCCGTCCGCCTCCCGGCGTAGCTGGTCGCGCAGGGCGAACTTCTGGACCTTGCCGGACGGAGTACGCGGGAACTCCTCGATCGTGCGCAGGTCCTCGGGCCACTTCTGACGGGCGAGGCCGGCGGCGTCGAGATGGGCGCGGACGGCCTCGAGGGTGGGCAGCTCGCCCCCGGGCAGCGGGCGCACGAACGCGCACGCGTGCTCCCCCAACCGCGCGTCCGGCGCAGCCACGACGGCGACCTCGGCGACGCCGGGCAGGCGCAGGACGAGCTCCTCGACCTCGAGCGCCGAGACGTTCTCACCGCCGCGGATGATGATGTCCTTCTTGCGGTCGACGATCGAGAGGTAGCCGTCGTCGTCCAGCACGCCGACGTCGCCGGTCGCGTACCACCCGTCGGCGTCGAAGCACTCCTTCGTGAGCGCGGGATCGGTGTAGCCGGGGAAGCAGTCCGGCCCCCGGCTGTAGATCTCGCCGGGGACGCCGGCGGCGACCTCCTTGCCGTCGTCGTCGAGGAGCCGGAGCTCGACGCCGGGCAGCGGGTGGCCGTCGGTGTACAGCCGCTTGTCGCGGGGTTCCTCGTGCCGGGCGCCGGTGATCGACGGGTGCTCGGTCGACCCGTACATGCGTACGATCGAGATGTCCATGGCATCGGCCCGGTCGGTCACCGCCGCCGGGACCGACGATCCGCCCATCCCGACGTGGCGCATCAGCGCCCGGTGCTCGTCCGTGAAGTCGGGATGGTCGAGCAGGCTCGTGAGGAAGAACGTCGCGCCCGCGCCGCTGTACACGTGCTCTTCGAGCATGGCGGCGAGCACGGTCGCCGGGTCCCACACGTCGATGAGATGGATCGGCTCGCGCCGGAAGACGGGGAGCAGGAGCGCGGCGAGCATGCCGATGCCGTGGCCGACGGGCGCGCCGACCAGCGCCGGGATACCGCCGCCGGACTGCATCGCGCCGAGCTGGCGGATCTCGAAGCCGATGGTGCGGTGCGCGTGCACGACGCCCTTCGGATCAGCCGTCGTGCCGGAGGTGTAGGCGACGAGCGCGGGAGCGGACGGATCGACGCGCTCGGGCACGCCCACCGCGTCGCCGTCGGCAAGCGTCGCGAACGGGACCAGGTCGCGCGGGACGTCGTCGTCGGACACCACGACCACGATCTCGAGGTCGGGAACGTCCGAGCGGATCGAGTCGAGATTGGCGAGGTAGTCGAGGTGGCCGAACCGGTCGGCGGTCACGAGGATGCGCGCGCCGGACTGACGCAGGATGAACCCGACTTCCTTCATGCCGTAGAAGTGCACGATCGGCACCGGGACCGCACCGAGGAACGCCGTCGCCCAGAACGTCGCCGCCGCCTCGACCCAGTTCGGCAGCTGGAACGCGACCAGGTCGCCGGCCCCGACGCCACGGTCGCGGAGACCACCGGCGACTCGGCGGGCGAGATCGGCGACGTCGCCGAGCGTGCCCGAGTACGGACGCAACCGGGAACGGACCTTGCACGCGAGGTCGGCGCCGTCGGCCAGGCCGGTGGCGAGGATCTCGCCCAGCGTGTCGTCGTTCCACGAGCCGTCCGCGACGTAGCGGCGCGTGAGGTCGCCCGGCGGAGTGCGGAGCTGCCAGTCGGGCGGCACGTGGACGGACCGTACTTGGGCCGGGACTTTCCCCGCCCGCCCGGTCTGGAATAGCATTCCGCTTGTGCAGAACGCCGTTCCCGCCGGGACCGAGCTCGGCGCCGACCCGCCGGTCGCGGAGCGGGTGGCGTCGAGGACGCTCTCGGTGCGCTCGGAGGCGTACGCCGACGAGGTCCGGCGCCTGGTGGCTGCCGGGTACGCGGTGATGCGCCGCACGGGCACGCTCGACCCGCGCGTCCACGACATCGTGCGCGAGGCGGGGCTCTCGAACCAGGCGTTCTACCGGCACTTCCGCGGCAAGGACGAGCTGCTGGTCGCCATCCTCGACGACGGCCAGCGTCAGCTCCTGACCTATCTCGAGCACCGGATGGCCGGTGTGGAGCCCGGCGCGGCGCGGGTGCGGGCGTGGGTGGCCGGTGTCATGGAGCAGGCGCGCAACCGTGCCGCCGCCGACAACACCCGGCCGTTCGCGATCAACAACGCGCGGCTCGCCGATCGCTTCCCCGACGAAGTGGCGCGGTCGCGCGAGCTTCTCGTGCGCCCGCTGCGCGACGCGGTTGCCGACGCCGGCGGCGACCCCAAGCGCGACGCCGACGCGATCTACCACCTCGCGATCGGCTGCATGAACGACGCGCTCGTCGCCCGCCGCCGTCCGACCGAGGACGACGTCGCCCACTTGGAGCAGTTCGTGCTGGGAGGGCTGCGTGGAACGTGAGCTCCTGATCACGGGGATGGGAGGGCAGGGCGTCCAGCTCGCGGCCCAGGTGATCGCCCGTGGCGCCACGCTCGAAGCCCGCCACGTGATGCTGTTCGGCGTCTACGGCGGCGCGATGCGGGGGATGAACACCGACGGAACAGTCGTCGTCGGCGACGCGCCGCTGCAGGCCCCGCCGCTGGTCTCGCACACCTGGTCCGCCGTCGCCATGCACGACAAGTTCTGGGCGCCGGTGGCGCCGAAGGTGCGGACCGAAGGGCTCGTGCTGGTGAACGACGCCACCTTCGAGCAGCCGCTCGACGACGCGCGGTACCGCGTGTTCCGAGTGCGCGCCACGGACATCGCCGCGGGGCTCGGCAACGAGCTCGGCGGCTCGATGGTCATGGCCGGCGCGTACGTCGGGATCACCGGCCTCGTCGGTCTCGACGCGACGGTCGAGGCGATGCGCGAGTCGATCCCGTCGTACCGCCGCCAGCACATCGCCGCGAACGAGGAGGCGATCCGGGCCGGCTTCGACGCAGTCGACTACCTCGCTTTCCCGGCGTGGGAGCAGGAGGCGGCGCGGGCATGACGACGATCAAGAGCCGCGGCACGATCACGATCGACGTCGACACCTGCAAGGGCTGCGAGCTGTGCATCACCGCATGCCCGCCTCGTGTGTTGTCGATGACGGAGGAGGTCAACCACGTCGGTTACCGCTACCCGGAACTGCATCCCGGATGCACCGGCTGCGCCGCCTGCCTCATGGTGTGTCCCGACTTCTGCTTCGAGGTGTTCCGCTTCGACGAGCCCGTCATGACCGACGTCGCCGACGTCGCCGGGGAGTCGTCGTGACGGCCGTGGCCACCGCCGATCGGCGTCTCATGGAGGGCTCCGAGGCGATGGCCGAAGCCACGATCGCGGCCGGCTGCCGCTTCTTCGCCGGTTACCCGATGACGCCGTTCACGGAGCTGCTCGAGCATCTCGCCAAGAAGCTGCCCGAGGTGGGCGGCGTCTGCATCAACGCCGAGAGCGAGCTCGAGGCCGTCGGCATGGCCTGGGGAGCGCTCGCGACCGGCGCCCGCGCCGCCACCGGCTCGACGGGCCAGGGCCTGTCGCTCATGCAGGAGTCGTTCAGCGAGATCACGCTCGCCGAGCTGCCGCTCGTCGTCTTCAACATGGCGCGCGGCCAGCAGGATTACTTCCAGGCGACCCGCGGCGGCGGCCACGGCGACTACCGGCACCTCGTGCTCGCGCCGCTCGACATCGCCGAAGCCGTCCAGCTCACGCAGCTCGCGTTCTATCTCGCCGACAAGTGGCGCAACCCGGTGCTCGTCTACGGCGACTACCTGCTCGCCCACACGCACGAAGCCGTGTCGGTCGAGCCCGTCGAGTTCCCCCCGTTGCCGCCCAAGGCCTGGGCCGTGGACGGGTCGGGCGGCGGCACCGGCGACTCCGGGCTCGTCACACCGCTCGGGCTCGCCAAGCATGGCCACGAGGCGCCGGGCATCGAGCGGCACCTACGCGGGATCACGGCCAAGCACGCCGACATGGAACGCGACGAGCAACGCGCCGAGACCGCATTCTGCGACGACGCGGAGACGGTCGTGGTCGCGTTCGGGACGCCGGCCAAGTTCGTGCGCTACGTCGTCAGCCAGCTCCGTGCCGAGGGCGAGAAGGTCGGCTTCGTGCGACCGATCAGCCTCTGGCCGTACCCGTTCGGCGCGGTGGCGGCCGCGACCGCGGACGCGAGAACCGTCGCCGTGTTCGAGCTCTGCGCCGGTCAGATGATCGACGACGTCCGCCTCGCGGTGCTCGGGCGCGCGCCGATTATCCCGATCGGCGGCATCTCGACCGACGGCTCGGGCTTCGGCGTCGGACCGCTGCTCGACGCCGAGGTCATCCGCGAACGAGTCTTCGCGGTTCACCGCGGCGGCACCGGCGCCGAGCTTCCGCCCCTGCCGGTGAACGAGCGAGGGTGAAAGGGGAAGGGTCCGAGATGACTGGTGAGCACGTCGGAGCAGACGGACCCGTCGGACCGGTGCTCGACACCAGCGCGCCGCCCGACCACGCCAAGAAGGTCGCCGACCTCAAGCCCGACCTGCTGCTCACCCAGGAGCACAACATGTGCCCGGGCTGCGGCGAGCCGCTGGCGCTGCGCGTCTATCTCGAAGCGCTCCAGGAGCTCAGGGTCACGCAGCGCTCGATCATGGTCGCCGGCATCGGTTGCTACACCGCGTTCACGAGCACGGTCGATGTCGACCTGGTACAGGCGTTGCACGGTCGCGCGCCGTCCGTCGCCACCGGGGCGAAGCGCATGCGGCCGGACGCCGTCGTGTTCACGCTCCAGGGAGACGGCGACATGGTGAACGAGGGTCTGCAGGAGGTGCTCCACACGGCGGCGCGAGGCGAGAAAGTCACGTGCATCCTGCTGAACAACGGGGTGTTCGGCGAGACCGGCGGCCACATGACGGCCACCAGTGTCCTCGGTCAACGCACGAAGAACTCCCTCGACGGGCGCGACGCCGAATACCACGGCTATCCGATCCTGATCGGAGACCTGATCGCGCGGCTGCAGGGCGCCGCGTACGTCGCCCGGGGCTCCGTGCACAACGCCGGCGCCGTCGCTCGTACGAAGAGGATGTTCCGCCACGCCTTCGAGTCCCAGCTGCGGGGCGAGGGATTCACGTTCGTCGAGGTGCTGACGATGTGCCCGACCGGATGGTTCATCCCGACCGGCGACGGGCCGGACTACATGCACGAGACGCTGGGCGAGGTGCACGTCATGGGCGAGCTCAAGGTCGGCGGAGTCGTGAAGACGACCGAAGAGCTGCACGACGAGAACGTCCAGCGCCAGCACGAGGTCGAGCGCGCCCTCGAGCGTGGCGGTCTCGACCGGTAGGGGGCCCG
>DASZGY010000099.1:0-31826 GCA_035938395.1 Acidimicrobiia bacterium | reverse complement strand
GCTGCAGGCCGAGGGCAAGGTCCGGCAGCTCGGCGTGGCGCTCGGACCGGCGATCGGGTGGGTCGACGAGGGGCTGGAGGCGCTGCAGAACCGGCCGATCGTGTCGCTGCAAACGGTGTTCAACCTGCTCGAGCAGGAACCCGGACGCACGTTCGCGGCCGAGCCGACCGTCACCGAGGGCCGAGTCGGCTTGATCGCGCGGGTGCCGCACGCATCCGACGTGCTCTCGGGCAAGATCACGCGCGACACCGCGTTCGAGGGCGATGACCACCGCGCCCACCGCAAGCGCGAGAACCTCCTCGACCTCTTCGACAAGGCCGACGCGCTCGGTTTCCTGCACGGCGCCGAGACCGGCCGCACCATCGGCCAGGCCGCCGTGGCCGGCATCCTGGCCATCGACGGCTTCACCACGGTGTTGCCGACGTGCGTGACCGCCGACGAAGTGCGCGAGTACGCCGCCGCCTCGGACCTTCCCCTGAGCAGTGACGAGAGGGCCGCGGTCGACGCGCAGTGGCGCGACAACTTCGGCATCACCGACCGCTACGAGATGCCCCTGAAGAGCAGCAGCTGACTTACCGGCCGGTAACATGACGCCGATGGCGATGCGTCTCCCGGCCGAGCAGCGCCGGCGTCAACTCCTCGATGTCGCGTGCGACGTCTTCGCGACCAGCGGCTTCTCCGCGACGGCCATGGACGACATCGCCACCGCGGCCGGCGTCACCAAGCCCGTGCTCTACCAGCATTTCCCGTCGAAACGGGCCCTGTTCGTCGAGTTGCTCGCCGACGTCGGCCGCCAGCTCCTGGATGAGCTCACCGAGGCGACCAGCCGGGCGAACACCGGCCGGGAGCGCGTCGAGGAGGGCTTCAGCGCCTACTTCCGGTTCGTCACCAACAACCGAGCCGCCTTCCGGCTGTTGTTCGGCGCGTCGGCTCGCAACGACCCGGAGTTCGCCCGCATCGTCGACGAGGTCTTGCACGACGCCGCCGACGCCATCAGCCAGCTGATCGAGATCGAAGGCACCGCCGAGCACCGCCGGGTGCTGGCGCACGCTCTCGTCGGCGTGGCCGAGGCGACGAGCCGTCACGCGCTCACCGACCCGGACGCGTCACACGATTCCGACGAGCTGGCGGCGTGGATCTCGGAGCTGGCGTGGTTCGGCCTGCGCGGCATCCGCCCCGAGGACCGCCCGACGCTGGCGTGATGCTCGCCTAGCGCGCCCCGCGCAGGAGCGCTCCGGGACGGGCGCCGGTGTCCTCGCCGTCGCGAAGCACGACCTCACCGCTCACGACCGTCGCGTCGTACCCCTCGGCGCGTTGCAGCAGCCGGCGGGCGCCGCCGGGCAGGTCGTAGTGCATCTCCGGGCGGCGTAGGACGAGCGCATCGAGGTCGATCACGTTGAGGTCGGCCTTCTTGCCGGGCGTGATCTCACCCCGGTCGCCGAGCCCGTACAGGGAGGCGGTGTCGCTCGTCATCTTGCGGACCACGAGCTCGAGGGGAAGCCGCTCGCCGCGGCTGCGGTCGCGCACCCAGTGCGTCAACATGTACGTCTCGATGCTGGCGTCGCAGATGGCGCCGCAGTGCGCGCCGCCGTCGCCGAGCCCGAGCGCGGTCATAGGGTTCTCGACCATCTCGCGGATCGGGTCGTGCGTGAAGCGGCTGTACCCGAGCAGCGGCCGCAGCAGGAGCTCGCGCCCGTCGTGCGCGAGCAGCAGGTCGTAGAGCAGGTCGGTCGGGTCGCGCCCGTCACGCTCGGCGCGCGCTGCGATGCTCTGGCCCGGCGCGGGCTCGTAGTCGGGCGGATCTCCGATCGGGAAGATCCGGTCGAGCCCGAGCCCGATGAACGCCATGACATCGTCGGGTTCCGGGGACTCAGCAAGGATCGCGGCGCGCACCGCAGGATCCCGGAGGCGCGCCACCTTCTCGTCGAGCGGCAGGGCGTCGATCGCCTGGAAGCTCGGCCGGTCGCGCAGCGGATGGAACGTCTGCAGGCCGAGCAACAGGCCGAGGGGACGACCGGCGACTTGGGGCCGGATCGGGACGCCGCGGTCGTGGGCCTCGAGGGCGAGGTCGAGCATCCGCTTCCACTGGTCGGGATCCTGGTCGTGCTGGATCATGGCGAACGTCACGGGTCGATCGATCTCCGCCGCGAGCCGCAACATCCAGTCCATCTCGCGGTCGGCGGCGGCAAGGTCCTCGCCGAGCACGCCGGCCGGCGCGAGCTCGAACACTCCCGCGTCGACCTCGGCGAGCGCGCGCCCCAGCGCGAACAGCTCGTCCTCGGCCGCGAACGTCCCGGGCACGGGCTCGCCGTCGATGGCGCGGTGGGCGATGGTGCGCGACGTCGAGACACCGAGCGCGCCCGCTTCGATGCCCTCCCGCACGATCGCGGCCATGGCCGCCGTGTCGTCGGACGTGGCAGGCTCGTTGCGCGCCCCGCGCTCCCCCATCACGTAGCCGCGCACGGCACCGTGCGGGACCTGCGTGCCGACGTCGAGCGCGAGCGGCTGCTCGTCGAGGTAGTCGAGGAACTCGGGAAACGTTTCCCAGCCCCAGCGGATGCCGGCGGAGAGCGCGGCGCCGGGAATGTCCTCCACGCCCTCCATGAGCCCGATGATCCAGTCGTGCTTGTCGGGCCGGGCCGGCGCGAAGCCCACGCCGCAGTTGCCCATGACGATCGTGGTGACGCCGTGCCACGAGGACGGCGTCAGCAGCGGGTCCCACGTGACCTGGCCGTCGTAGTGCGTGTGCACGTCGACGAACCCGGGGGTGACGAGCTTGCCGGTGGCGTCGATCACCTCGGCGGCGTCCCCGTCGACGCGGCCGACCTGCGTGATGCGCCCGCCGTCGACCGCGACGTCGGCGGGGACGGCCGGCTCGCCCGTGCCGTCGACGACCGTGCCGCCCCGGACGATCAGGTCATGCATCGGCTTCTCCCTACGTGCTCGCCGTGTGGGCTATCTTGCCCCAAGACGAGAACGTGTTCCAGTTTTCTGCCGGCCCCCGGAGGTCCCCCATGACGACCATCACCCTGGAGGACGTGAATCTCGCCGACCCCGGCAACTTCGTCGCCTCCGTCCCCCACGAGATGTTTGCCCTGCTGCGACGCGAGGCGCCGGTGTGGTTCCACCCCTCGACCGACGACACCGAGGGCTTCTGGTGCATCGTCAAGTACGCCGACCTCGTCGACCTGAGCCGGGACTACCCGCACGCGTCGTCGGAGCTCGGCGGGATCACGCTCAACGACATGACGAACGAGGACCTCGAGCTCCAGCGCCAGATGATGCTGATGATGGACCCACCGAAGCACACGAAGCTGCGGCTGCTCGTCAACAAGGGGTTCACCCCGCGCATGATCGGCCGGCTCGACGAGCGCATCCGCGAGACCACGAAGGGGATCGTCGACGAGGTCGCGGCGCGCGGGGAGTGCGACTTCGTGGTCGACATGGCGGCGGAGCTGCCGCTCCAGGTGATCGCCGACATGATGGGCGTCCCACAGTCGGACCGCCACAAGATCTTCGAGTGGAGCAACCGGCTCATCGGGTCGGAAGACCCCGAGTACAACGTCTCGCGCGAAGAGGCGATCGGCGCCGCCACCGAGATGTTCATGTACTCGACCGAGCTGGCCGAATCGAAGCGCGCCAACCCCGGCGACGACATCATCAGCACGTTGTTGCAGGCCGAGGTCGAAGGAAACCGGCTGACGGACGCCGAGTTCAACCTGTTCTTCCAGCTCCTGGCGGTGGCCGGCAACGAGACCACGCGCAACCTCATCTCGAACGGCATGCACTTCCTCTTCGAGCACCCCGACCAGCGAGCGAAGCTCGCTGCCGACCGTTCACTGCTGCCGGGCACGATCGACGAGATGCTGCGCTACGCGTCGCCGGTCATGTACATGCGGCGCACGGCGCCGGAAGACTTCGAGCTGCGCGGGCAGACGATCCATCAGGGCGACAAGATCGCCCTCTGGTACACCTCGGCGAACCGCGACGAAGAAGTGTTCGACGATCCGAACACGTTCGACATCACGCGCACGCCCAACGACTACGTCGCCTTCGGCGGCGGCGGCCCGCACTTCTGCCTCGGCGCCAACCTGGCCAAGCTCGAGATCCGGGTGATGTTCGAGGAGGTCCTCGACCGGCTTCCCGACATCGAGCTCGCCGGCGACGTCCAGCGCCTGCGCTCGAACTTCATCAACGGCATCAAGCACATGCCGGTGCAGTTCACGCCGGCCTCGTAGCCGGCCGGGTTCATTCGCTCGAGCCGAGAACCCTCTCGTGCCGCTCCCACCGCGCTGAGCGACCCCTTGACCACGGTGAGACACTGTGGATAACTCCCGAGGGAGCCCTACTCCGCCTCATAACGGGACTCCTGCACGGGAGGAAATGGGAGGCGGGAGAGACCAAACACGACCGGATCTCCCGTCTCCCGCGTCGACGGCCGGTCGCCCTGCTGTCGTCGCACGCAGGTTCAGGCGCCCGAGCGGCGACGGCTGCGGGTGCTCAGGGCGCGGGGCTGCCAGGGATCGGCGCCGGAGATGCTCGTGCCCGGCGGCACGATCTCGTCAATGCGATCGAGCACGTCGGGGTCGAGCCGCACGTCGACGCCCGCGAGCAGGTCGTCGAGCTGCTCCATCGTTCGCGGCCCGATGATCGCCGACGTCACCGCCGGGTGCTCGAGCACGAACGCAATCGCCAGGTGCGTGATGGTGATCCCGGCATCGGCGGTCACCTTCAGCAGCTCCTCCACCACGTCGACGCGCTGCTCGTGGACGGCTCGCTGGCGCTCGTCCTCGAACTGCCGGCCGAAGCGGCGCGCCATGCGGGAGTCGGCGGGAAGCTCGGCGCCCTTGCGGTAGCGGCCGGCGAGGTAGCCGCCGGCGAGCGGGCTCCACGGGATCACGCCCATGCCGTAGCGCTGGCAGGTCGGCAGCACCGAACGCTCGACCTCGCGCACGAGGATCGAATAGGGCGGCTGCTCGCACCGGAACCGCTCGCGGCCGCGGCGCTCGGCGACCCACTGCGCCTCGACGATGTACTCGGCCGGGAACGTCGACGAGCCCGCGTACCGGATCTTCCCCTGGTGCACGAGGTCGCTCAGGGCGCCGAGGGTGTCGTCGACGTCGGCTGCCTCGTCGGGTCGGTGCACCTGGTAGAGGTCGATCCAGTCGGTGCCCAGCCGGCGCAGGCTGTTCTCGACCTCGCGCTGGATCCAGCGGCGCGAGTTGCCGCGCATGTTTGGGTCGCTGCCCATCTGCGCGTGCACCTTGGTTGCGAGCACCACGTCGTCGCGTCGTCCTGCGATCGCCTTGCCGACGATCTCTTCGGACTCACCCCTCGAGTAGACGTCGGCGGTGTCGATGAAGTTCACGCCGGCGTCGAGCGCGCGGTGCACGATCCGGACGCACTCGTCGTGGTCGGGATTGCCCATTTTGCCGAACATCATCGCCCCGAGGCAGTGCTCGCTCACCTGGACGCCGGTGCTGCCGAGGTTGTGCATCTTCATGACGGCTCCCCCGCGGGCGGCTTTCCGCGGAGCCTACGCCCGGTTCAGAGATGCAGATCCCAGCGGGACATGGGCGGGAATTCCCCCGCCACGACGGCGTCGAAGCGCTCGCGCAACATGCCGGCGGTCGCGTCGCTCGTCGTGATGTAGAAGCGGCCGGTGCGGACGGCGTCGAACACGAGCCGTGCGACGTCGTCGGGTGGCCGTCCCGAGCTCGACGTCAGGTCCCGCAACGCCTGCTCGACGAGGTGGGCGTCGGGTGCCTGCGCCTCGCCCGGCGGCTCGTCGGGTCGGTTGCGAGTCGAGTACCCGATCTTCGTGTCGACGATCCCGGGCACGAGCACCGACACCCCGATCGGCGCGCTTGCCGCTTGCAGGTCGTGCGCGAGGCACTCGGTGAGCCCGAGCACGGCGAACTTGCTGGTGATGTACGGCGCCGTATACGCGCCTGTGATCAACCCCGCCACGGACGACGTGTTCACGACGTGGCCCTCGTCACCGCGCTCGAGCATGCGGGGGACGAACGCGCGGATGCCGTGCAGCACGCCCCAGAGGTTGACGCCCATCACCCATTCCCAGTCTCCGAGCTCGCGCTGCCAGGTGATCCCGCCCTGGAACACGCCGGCGTTGTTGCACAGCAGGTGGACGGCGCCGAACCGCTCGTACGCGAGGGCGGCGAGGGCGTCGACCTGCTCGGGACGGGACACGTCGGTCGGCGCCACGACGACCTCGGCGCCGGCGGTCTCGACTTCGGCCGCCGCCTCTTCGAGCGCGTTGACCTCGACGTCGGCGATCACGACGCGCATCCCCTCGCCGGCGGCGCGGCGGGCCAGCGCGCGCCCGATCCCGCTCCCTGCGCCTGTGACGACCGCGACACGACCCTCGAATTGCTCCATGCGCCTACGGAGGAGTGCCGCGGTAGACGTAGCCGTCACTGATCGGCTTGCGATCGGCGTAGAACGGCGTGAGCGCGGCCTCGACCTCGTCGGGAGTCCAGCGCTCGCCGACGTCGAAGTGCCGGTCGACGCCGGGGCCCTGGACCACGTCGATCATGCGCCCGTACACGACGAACACCTGGCCCGAGACGTTGGCAGCGGCCGGTGACGCCAGATAGGCGACGAGTGGCGACACGTTCTCGGGCGCGAATTGGTCGAAGTCGGGGTCGGCCTCTTCGAAGCCGGGGAGCGTCTCGGTCATGCGCGTGCGCGCTCGGGGAGCGATCGCGTTGGCGGTCACGCCGTAGCGACCCAGGCTGTTCGCCGTGGCGAGCGTCAGCGCGATGATCCCGGCCTTGGCCGCCGCGTAGTTGGGCTGACCGGGCGACCCGAACAAGCCGGCCTCCGACGAGGTGTTCACGACCCGCCCGTACACCGGCGCCTCCGCGGCCTTCGACCGTTCGCGCCAATACGCCGCCGCGTGCCGGGACATGCAGAAATGCCCCTTGAGATGGACGCGAATGACGAGGTCGAAGTCCTCCTCGCTCATGTTGAAGAGCATCCGGTCCCGCAGGAAACCCGCGTTGTTGACCAGGATGTCGAGCTGCCCGAACCGGTCGACCGCCGTCTGCACGAGGCGGAGCGAGTCGTCCCAATCGGCCACGTCGCCGTGGTCGGCGACGGCTTCGCCGCCGGCGGCGGCGATCTCGCCCACCACGGCGTCGGCAGGGCTCTTCTCCTCTTCTCCCTGCAGGGTGCGGCCGTAGTCGTTCACGACGACACGGGCTCCGAGGCGGGCGAGCTCGAGGGCCTCGGCCCGCCCCAGCCCGCGTCCGGCCCCGGTGACGATCGCGACCTTGCCCTCCATCCCTTCGAGCACCGGCTCCCCCGTCCTCCGCCGAAAAGTGGAATACGTTCTACTCCGTGACCGAGCCGAGAGTCGCCTTCGTGACCGGCGCCAGCCGGGGCATCGGCAAGGCCGCGGCGATCGCGCTCGCCGAAGCCGGGCTCGATGTGGTGATCACCGGGCGCACGGTCCGGGAGGGTGACGGCGTCGACGACTCGGACGGGGCGGGGCGCTCGATCCCCGGCAGCCTGGAAACGACCGCGCAGGCGATCGAGGCGACGGGCCGGCGGGCGCTGCCGGTCGTCATGGACCTGCACGACCGGTCGACCCTCGACGCCGCCGTGCAGCGTGCGCTCGACGAGTGGGGGCACATCGACGTCCTCGTGAACAACGCGATCGACACCGGCCCCGGTGACATGACGCGGTTCGAGGACACGCCCATCGAGCTGCTCGAGGCCAAGCTGGCCGCCAACGTCGTCTCGCAGATCGTGCTCATCAAGTCGGTGCTGCCCGGGATGCTCGAGCGCGGCGACGGCACGATCGTCAACGTGACGTCGGCGGTCGCGGTCATCGACCCGCAGGCACCGGTCGGCGAGGGCGGGTGGGGCGCGATGTACGCGATGTCGAAGGGCGCGTTCCACAAGCTGGCGGGGATCCTCGCCGTCGAGGTCGGCGATCGCGGGATCCGCAGCTTCAACCTCGAGCCCGGGTTCGTCATCACCGAGCGGATGGAAGTGAACGCCGGCAACCTCGGGCTCGCGGGCCGTTATCAGGGTGCGCCGCCCTCCGTTCCGGGCACGGTCATCGCGTGGATGGGCACGTCGCCCGACGCCGCCGACCTCAACGGCACGACGATCTCGGCCCAGCGGTTCGCGCTCGAGCGTGGCCTCCACCCGGATTGGCGGGACGGCAAAGGCAGCCCGAAGGAGCACTCGTGACGATCGGAGCCGGCATGCAGATCGACGACCTGATCCTGGTCAGCGTCGACGACCACGTCGTCGAGCCCGCGGGCCTGTTCGACCGTCACCTCCCCGAGCGCTGGCGCGACCGCGCGCCCCGCGTCGTCCGGGCCCCGAATGGCGCCGACGTTTGGATGTGGGGCGACCAGCGGGGCGCCAACTTCGGGCTCAACGCGGTCGCCGGCCGTCCGCCCGAGGAGTACGGCATGAACCCGATGTCGTTCGGCGAGATGCGCGACGGCTGCTACGAGATCGACGCCCGCGTGCGCGACATGAACGTGAACGGCGTGCTCGGCTCGATGTGCTTCCCGTCGTTCCCCGGCTTCGCCGGTCGCATGCTCCACGTCGGCGGCGCCGCCGGCGACGACAGCGCGCTCCCCGTGCTCCAGGCGTACAACGACTGGCACGTCGACGAGTGGTGCGGCACGCACCCGGGCCGGTTCATCCCGCTCGCAATCCCGCCGGTCTGGGACCAGGACGCGATGGTCGCCGAGGTCCGGCGCATGGCGGCGAAGGGCTGCCACGCGTTCACGTTCTCGGAGAACCCGGAGAAGACCGGCTTCCCCAGCTTGCACAACGAGTGGTGGGACCCGTTCTGGGCCGCATGCGCCGACGAGGGCACGATTGTGTGCTTCCACATCGGCTCGTCGTCGGAGATCCCGATCACGTCGGTCGAGTCGCCGGTCGACGTCACGCTGACGCTCATGCCCGTGAACATCGTGCAGGTCGCGGCCGACATCATCTGGTCGGACTTCCTGCGCCGCTACCCGAGCTTGAAGGTCTGTCTCTCGGAGGGCGGCATCGGCTGGGTGCCGTACTTCCTCGAGCGGGTCGACCGCACGTACCAGCAGCAGCACCGGTGGACGGGGCAGGACTTCGGCGAGAAGCTCCCGAGCGACGTGTTCCGCGAACACGTCGTCACGTGCTTCGTGCAGGACCGCATCGGCATCGAGCTCCGCCACGAGGTCGGCATCGACACGATCACGTGGGAGGTCGATTACCCGCACTCGGACTCGACGTGGCCGCACTCCCCGGAGGCGTTTGCCGAGCAGCTCGACGGCGTCCCCGACGACGAGGTGCGCATGATCGGGAGCGAGAACGCGATGCGCCACTTCCGGTTCGACCCCTTCGCCCACCGGCCGCGGGAACGGTGCACGGTCGGCGCGCTGCGCGCCGAGGCCTCTGGCGTCGACACGACGGAGCGCAGCGCGGGGACGCCGCAGCCGCGGCCCGAGCACCCGGTCCTCATCTCCGACATCGCCGCCATGAGCGGGGCCGCCCGCTCGGGCTGAGCCGCCTCGGCCGAAAATGGAACCTGTTGCAATTTCGGTCGGAGACCGGTAGCGTCTCCCCGGGTCGAGCCGCGGAGGGGGCGTCGCCGATGGAATTCGGGATCTTCAACAGCCTGTACGTGCCTCACCAGGTGACCGACGGGGTTCCCGACCCCCAGGCGGTCCAGCACGAGCGGCTCATGGACGAGATCACATGGACCAAGGCCGCCGACCGGTCGGGGTTCAAGTACACCTGGGCGACCGAGCACCACTTCCTCACCGAGTACTCGCACCTCTCGGCCAACGAGTCGTTCCTCGCGTACCTCGCCGGCGTCACCGACCGCATCCACCTCGGCTCGGGGATCTTCAACATCACGCCTCCGGTCAATCACCCGGCCCGCGTCGCCGAGCGGGTGGCGATGATCGACCACCTCAGCGAAGGACGCATGGAGTTCGGCGTCGGCCGCGGCTCGTCGAGCACCGAGCAGAAGGGATTCGGCATCCAGGACCCCGAGCTCACGAAGCTGATGGTCGACGAGGTGTTCCCGGAGTTCAAGCGCATGTGGGCGACGACCGACTACCGCTTCGACGGCGAGTACTTCTCGATGCCGCCGCGCAACGTTCTTCCGAAGCCGTACACCGATCCGCACCCGCCGCTGTGGATCGCGGCCGGGAACCCGTCGACGTTCGAGAAGGCGGCCCGCATGGGCGTCGGCGTGCTGTGCTTCGCCATGGGCGCGCCCGACATGCTCAAGGGTCTCGTCGAGATCTACAAGAACACGATCGACCAGGCCGAGCCGGTCGGCGAGTACGTGAACAACAACGTGATGATCACGAGCCAGATGCTGTGCCTGAACGACGGCCAGAAGGCGCGTGAGATCTCGTGCGACATGAACGGCAGCTACCAGAACAGCCTCGTGTTCCACTACCTCGACACGTTCCCGAAGCCGCCGTTCGTCCCCGACTGGCCCGAGCTGATCCCCGAGCCGACGCTCGAGGAGATGGAACAGCGCATCCAGGCCGGCCGGGTCATCGTCGGCACACCCGAGGAATGCGAGAAGGCGGTGCAGGGATACGTCGACACCGGCGCCGACCAGCTCGTGTTCGGTCAGCTCTCCTCCACCATGCCGATCGACGTCGCGGTCGAGTCGATCGAGACCTTCGGTCGCGAGCTCATCCCCGTGTTCGACAAGGACCCGGTGCACAGCACCCAACGCCAGCGCGAGGCGTACGTGTCGGCGCGCGGCCCCCGAGTCCGCCCGATCGGCAAGGCCCACGACAAGGTCCCCGTCTAGGGCATGGGCGAGTGCGACGGGCGGGTCGCGCTCGTCACCGGCGCCAGCCGCGGCATCGGCGCCGCCATCGCGCTGCGCCTTGCCGAGGAAGGGGCGGCGGTCGGAGTTACCGCCCGGACGCTCGATCCCCATCCCACGCTTCCCGGAACCCTTCGTGACGTCGTCGCCGCCGTCGAGGCGCTCGGCGGAAAGGCGGTGGCGATCCCGGCCGACCTCGCCGACGCCGACGACCGGGCGCGTGTCGTGCCCGAGGTGGAGTCGTCGCTCGGGCCCGTCGACATCCTCGTCAACAACGCCGCCGCCGCCTTCTACGCACCGACCGCCGAGCTGCCGCTGCGGCGCCGCCGGGTCCTGTTCGAGCTGAACGTGCACGCGCCGGTGGACCTTGCTCAACAGGTCATTCCGGGAATGCGGGCGCGGGGTCGCGGCTGGATCGTCAACGTCTCGAGCGCGACGTCACGCCGCCCGAAGGGACCGCCGTTCGACGCCGGGATCAAGCTCGGGTCGACCAGCACGCTGTACGGCGCCACGAAGGCGGCGCTCGAGCGGATCACGACCGGCCTCGCCGCCGAGCTCTACGACGACGGCATCGCGGTGAACTCGCTGGCGCCGGTGGCGGCGGTGCGGACGCCGGGCGCAGAGGTCCACCTGGGACCGCTGCTCGACGAGCGCCCGGAGATCGTCGAGCCCGTCGAGCTGCTCGCCGACGCGGCCGTCGTGCTGTCCACCTGTGATCCCGCCACCATGACCGGCCGCGTCCTGTACTCACGCCCGTTCCTGGAGGAGCTGGGCCGTCCGACAGACAGATAACCGCCGCAAGAGAGAAGAAAGGCGTCTGCATGCTCTCGCCGATGGACGACTATCCGCTCCACCAGATCGCCGAGCCGATCCGCAACGTCGGGACGAGCGACCGCAACTTCTACGACCGCTACTACTTCAACATGCACGGGTGCAGCGACGAGCTGTTCCTGATCATCGGGATCGGCCAGTACCCGAACCTGGGGGTGCAAGACGCGTTCGCGTGCGTGCGCCGCGGCGACAAGCACCGGGTGGTGCGCGCGTCACGCGAGCTCGGCGACCGCATGGACACGAGCGTGGGTCCGTTCCGGGTCGAGGTGATCGAGGGGCTACGGAAGGTGCGCCTGGTGCTCGAGCCGACGGAGCACGGCATTGCCTGCGACCTGACGTGGGAGGGCGCGATCGAGGCGTTCCTCGAGCCGCGCCAGTACATCCGCAAGTACGGGCGGGTGCTGTTCGACACGATGCGCTTCGCGCAGACGGGGTTCTGGTCGGGGACGCTCGAGGTCGGCGGCGAGCACTTCGACGTCACGCCGGACCGGTGGTGGGGAACGCGGGACCGCTCGTGGGGTGTGCGCCCGGTGGGTGAGGCCGAGCATCCCGGGATCCGGCAGGGCGAGGGCCAGCTGGGCGGCATGTGGAACTACGCGCCGATGCAATTCCCGGACTTCTCGATCCTCTACATCCTCAACGAGACGGACGACGGTGAGCGCCCGACGGAAGAGGCGGTGCGCATCTGGGCGGACCCGGCCCGCGAGCCGGAATGGCTGGGCCGGCCCGAGTTCGAGCACACGCTCGTGTCCGGCACGCGGATGGTCTCGTCATCGGTGCTGTCGTTCCCTGAGGCTCCCGGCGGCGGCTTCGACGTGAAGGTGACGCCGCTCACTCACGTCTACCTCGCCGTCGGAACCGGCTACGGCCTCGAAGAGGATTGGCGTCACGGCATGTACCAAGGGCCGCTCGTCGTGCAGGGTGTCGAGCGCGACATGGCCGAGCTGGAGACGTGGGGCTGGTACGGCATCGTCGACCACGTCGCCCGCTTCGAGACCGGCGACACCACCGGCTACGGCCTCCACGAGCACGGCTTCTTCGGCCCGTTCCGCAAGTACGGGTTGGAACGCGGCGACGACACCGCGCCGTAGCCGGCTAGTTCGGCTGCGCCAACCCGAGGTAGGCGGCGTCGAGCTCCTCGGCGATCTGGTGGGGACGACCGGTGAGCTGGATCTGGCCGTGCAGCATGATCGCGGCGGTCTGGGCGACGTCGAGGACCTCGTGGGCGAACTGCTCGACGATGAGGATCGACACGTCCTCGGCCGCGATGCGGGCGACGATCTCGTACAGCTCCTCGACGACGATGGGCGCCAAACCCATCGACAGCTCGTCGAGCAGCAGCACCTTCGGGTTGGTCGTAAGTGCACGCGCCATCGCCAGCATCTGCTGCTCACCGCCCGACAGCGTGCCTGCGAGCTGCTTGCGGCGGTCGCGCAGCCGCGGGAACCGGTTGAACGCGCGGTCTTCGAGCTCCGCCAGGCTCGGGCCGGTGTACGTCGCCATGCGGAGGTTCTCGGTGACGGTGAGGTTCGGGAAGATCCCGCGGCCTTCGGGGATCGCGCAGATCCCGGCGCGGGCGAGCGCGTCGGACGACTTGCCCTTGGCCGAGGATCCGAAGAGTCGGACCTCCCCGGAGGTCGGTGCGATCTGACCGCTCGCGACCTTCAGCGCCGTCGACTTGCCGGCACCGTTCGGACCGAGGAGCGCGAACACCGATCCCGTCGGGACCGTGAGGCTCACGCCGTGCAGCACCTCGATGGTCCCGTACCCGGCTCGGACGTCTCGGAGCTCGAGCGCGGGCGGAGCGGCCGCGCCGGTCGTGCCGCCGCCGTCCCGTGACGCCGCGGCCGATGCGGTGCGCTCGTGCTCCTCGCCTTCGCCGAGGTACGCCGCCCGGACCGTGTCGTCGCCCTGCACCTCGGTGGGCGTCCCGACCGAGATGATGCGCCCGAAGTCGAGCACGTGGATCCGCTCACACGTCCCCATGACGAACGACATGTCGTGCTCCACGAGCAGCACCGCCAGCCCCGAGCCGGCCACCTCGCGCAACAAGGTGCCGAGGGTGGCGGTCTCGGACTCGTTGAGACCCGCTGACGGCTCGTCGAGCAGCAACACGCGCGGTTGCGTCGCCAGTGCCCGTCCCAGCTCGACGAGGCGCGCGGTGCCGGTCGGCAGCCGGTCGACGCGGTCTTCGGCCACCGCTTGCAGCCCCACCCGGTCGAGGATCTCGTCGGCGATCACCGACGGCGAGCGCTTTCGATCGTGCGACCATCCCCGCCGCATCTCCGCGGCGACGAGGACGTTCTCGCGCGCAGTCAGGCTCCCGAACGTCTCGAGCCGCTGGAACGTGCGGCCGATCCCGAGGCGCGCCCGCTGGTGGGGCTTGCGGCGCGTGATGTCGCGACCTTCGAGCTCGACGCGGCCCGAGTTCGGCCCGAGCAGCCCGGTGATGACGTTGAACAGGGTCGTCTTGCCCGCACCGTTGGGCCCGATCAGCCCCGTGACGTGACCGACCTGGACGTCGATCGACACCTCGCTGAGGGCCTGGAGGCCGCCGAAGCTGACCGACACCTGGCGTACGTCGAGGAGGGCCATCTCAGGTCGGCGCCTTCCAGCTGACCCCGTGCTCGGGCGCGTCACCGGTGGTCACGGCCGAAGGTACAGGCACCTCCGGCGCGGGCGCGACCGGCCCGGATGGCGGCTCGCCGCCGCGCGGACCACCCTTCCCCGCCATGCGCTGGCGCATCTCGGCCATGAACGCACGGCGAGCGTCGGGGCGCCACGGCAGCAGCGGAGCGAGCGCGAAGCCGAGCTCGACCGACGCGCCGTTCGGTCTCAGCGCCACGTTGATCGCGAGAAGACCCGGGCCGAGGCGCTCCAGGGCGGCCAGCCACGAGGTCTGGAACGTCGCGTCGAGTATCAGGAACGCGCCGACGCCTATCAACGCGCCGCTGAACACCGCGATCGCGGCTCGCCGCGACGGGCTGAGCCTGAGCTCCGAGAACAGGATCACGGCGACGGTGAGGCCCACGATCACTCCCACCCATACGAGCCACGACGTGTCGTAGTTCTCCTTCACGATGACGAACAAGATGTACGTGATGCCGCCGATGAGCGCACCACTGACCGTCTCTACTCCGCCCACCACGATGAGGAGGACGATAGGGATCGCGAGCGGGCTCAGCAGCGCGAAGTCCTGCGTCGCGGCCGTGCCGCGCTGCATCCCGAGCAGCGCGCCGGCAAAGCCCGCCATCGCCGCCGACAGCGCGTACACCGCCAGCTTGGTCCGGAAGCGGTTCACGCCGAGTGTGGCGCACGCGGCTTCGCTGTCGCGGAGCGCGATCAGCCGACGGCCGAACCGTCCGCGTCGCAGACACACCACGAAGATCGCCATCGCGCCGAAGATCGCCGTCACCAACAGCAGGAACGCGCGCTGGTCCGTGAAGCGGTAGCCGAACACCGAAAGCCGCGGCACGGGCTTCGCCCCGTTCCCGAAGACCTCGGGCTGGTCGAAGAACAAGGACTCCGCCATGCGCGCGAACGCCAAAGAAGCCAGTGCGAGGTACAACCCTTGGAGGCGCAGGGCCGGGAGCGTCATGAGGAAGCCGAGTGGTATCGCGAACGCCGCCGCGAGCAGCAGCCCGGCGGGGCCCCCGCTGCCGAACGGCGCCCACTGGTACATGGCGAACGCGCCCGCGCCCGCGAAGGTGATCTGAGCCAACGACACCTGACCCGCCCAGCCGGTCAGGGGCACGAGCGACAGCATGAGGGTGGCCACGACGATCGCGAGCGTCACGCGGTTCAGGTTCACCTGGCCCATGCCCCCCGAGATGAGCCAGACGACGGCGAAGACGACGACCATGCCGAGCGCCGTCTCCCAGATCTTCGGCACGCGCGGCTGGTGGAGCTTCGGGTCTGGTGGCGCTCTTCGCAGCGCGATGCGCGCCTGGGGCACCGCGAGCAGGGCGACGAAGAGGAAGATCGTCGGGATGGCGAACGACGTCGTCGCGAAGCGGCCGGACCAGTCGAGGAAGTTCGTCTGGAAGGTCACCACCAGCCCCAGCAGGATCCCGCCGATGTAGGTGAGCGGGAGGCTCCGCAGCCGGCCGACGATCGCGGCGGCGAACGCGTTGATGATCAGCAGCGTGAGCGCGTCGACCTGGAGCCCGAGCTCGGAGACGAGCAAGATCCCCGACACCGCCGCCATCGACGAGCCGATCGCCCACGCCAGCATCGACGCCGCCTCCGGCCGGGCGCCGTGCAGCCCCGCGAGGCTTCGGTTGTCGACCACCGCCCGCATCGTCACGCCGATGCGCGTTCGGTAGAGGAGCAACCGGAGGAAGATGGCGATCGCCACGGCGGTGACGATCGTGATGAAGCGGTGCCACAGCACGAACGTGCTGCCGATCTCGAAACCACTGCTCCCGAAGAAGAAGTCGATCGAGCGTGACTCCGAGGTCGGGTTCCAGATCGTGACCGCCAACCCCATGAGGGCGAACATCAAGCCGAGCGTCACGACGAGTTGGACGACGAGCGTCGAGTTGACGATCAGCCGGATGAGGACCCGTTCGATGAGCGCGCCGAGCGCAGGCGCGGCCACCAGGATCGTGAGGAAGAGCGCGATCGGCGCCGGGATGCCACGGTTGACGCGCAGCTCCCAGTACACGAACGCCATGAACATCCCGATGGCGCCCTGGGCGAAGTTGAAAATGCCGGAGGTCGTGTACGTGACGACGATGCCGGACGCGGCGATGGCGTAGATCGACCCGACCGACACGCCGACGATCAGCGTCGACAGCACGCTGTCGACAGTGATCGGACGCCCCGCCCACGACGCGACCACGATGATGATCAGGAAGGCAAGGGCGCCGACGATGACCGCTGCCCGCTGCCTGCTCAGGTTCACGGCATTCTCCGCTCAGGCAGACCGCGCCCGGGTGGCCTCGTCACCCGGGCGCAGCGAATGCCTACGTCTGATCGAGCTTGATCGTGGTCACGTTCTTGCTGTCGCAGTTGAGCGTGCCCTTTGCCGTCGGGAAGATCCGCACGTACTTCCCGCCCTTCACCTGCGTCAGCACGAAGCAGCCATTGAGCTTGTGAGCACCGACGTCGGTGGGCCCGAGCATCCCCTGGCCGCCGACGGCGGCGGTGAAGTCGTGGATCTTCTTCGCCTCTTCGATGAAGCGGGCCCGGGTGAGGCCGTTGTTGCCGTCCGCCTTCACCACGTTGTTGACGACGTCACGGAAGAAGAGGCCGGCCGTCCACGCCTGCGCGGCGAACCCGTCGGCCTTGCTCTTCCCGCCGATGGACTTCAGGAAAGCGTCGACGGACTTGTTCTGCTTCGCCTCCTCGAAGGGGACGAAGAACAGCGAGGCGTAGTTGCCCTCGACGTCGGAGCCGCCCTCGCTCAGGAACTTCGCGTCGTAGCACTGGAGGGCACAGTCCCAGACCTTGACGCTGCTGACGCCCTGGACCTTCGACTCCTTGCGCATCTGCACCGAGCTCTTGTAGTCGGAGATGCTCTGCGCGTACGTCGAGTTGTGCTGCTTGATGGCCTGGGCGACCGGCGTGTAGTCGCTCTGCGTTGCGAGCGCCGAGAGCTTGAAGAAGTCCTCGTCCTGCTTGACCCCGGCCTTCACGTCCCCGGTCGCAACCGGTTGCGTCGAGTTGATCGTCGACTTGAGGTCACTCGGAAGCACCCAGATGCCGTGCAGGTCCTTGTTCTGCTTCTTGTAGTAGAGGATCTGCCCCATCCGGGCCGAGTAGGTCTGCGGGTGCTGGTCCCTCGTGGCGCAGTCGAGGGCGCTCGCGATCACCGCGAAGGAGATCTGCGAGCACTGGTGCGCGACCTCGGTCTGCAGCGTCGGCACGTCGGGCAGACCCGTCGCCTGCCCAGCCTTGTCGACGCACTGCTCCAGCGGCTGGACGTTGTTGAGGAAGAGAGCGCTCGTCCCGACGATCGCGAAGT
Organism: Acidimicrobiia bacterium; assembly: GCA_035938395.1. Classification (GTDB taxonomy): domain Bacteria; phylum Actinomycetota; class Acidimicrobiia; order IMCC26256; family JACDBD01; genus JALZAA01. The sequence continues at coordinate 14,199 of DASZGY010000099.1, read as the reverse complement.
CCTCCTGGCACGCCCTGACGACCGCGTTGCGGGCCTCGTCGGCGCTCAGGTGCGAGTCGATGAAGTCGACCTGCACGTTGCGGCCCGCCAACTTGCCGTGGCCGTTCTGGTACTTCGCGAAGGCCTGCACTCCGTTGACGATCCCCTGGAACAGGCCCGGGCGGGCGGGGTTGTCGACGTCGGCGATCACCGCGATCCTGATCGTGTCGGCCGTGATCCCGATCTCGCTCTCGGGCGAGCCTCCCGGTTGGGTCTGCTCCGGCGCGGCCCCCGCCACCGCCGGCGACACCGCCCAGCCGATCCCGACCGCCACGGCCACGAGCGCCCACAGGCTCCGCTTCACCGTTCCCCCCTCACGCAGGTTTCCGCCCCTCCGGGGAAGCCCCGGTGCGGGGCAGTGTGTCCTAAATCGGAACGTGTTTCAAGACGCGAAAAGGCCGCGTATGGTGTCCGGAATGGCAAGCCCGGTGGCGGAACGGGCCCCGGCGGGGGCGATCGACCTGCTCGACGGCGACCTCTACGCCGGCGATCCCGATCCGACCTACGCCTGGCTGCGGCGGAACGCCCCGGTGTACCGGGACGAGACCAACCACCTCTGGGGCATCTCCCGGTACCAGGACGTGGTGGCGATCGAGAAGGACCCGGCGACGTTCTGCTCGTCGGAGGGCTACCGGCCGAACATTCCGGCCGACGACTCGATGATCGGCAACGACGACCCACGCCACAACGAGCGGCGACGGCTCGTGGCCCGGCGCTTCACGCCCAAGGCCGTCGCCGGGCACGCCGACGCCGTGCGGTCGGTGGTGCGACGGCTCGTCGACGCCGTCGCCGGCAACGGGCGGTGCGAGGTCGTCGAGGAGCTGGCGGCGCCGTTGCCGGCCATGGTCATCGCCCGGCTCCTCGGGTTCGACGACGACCAGTGGCCGCGCGTGAAGCACTGGTCGGAGGCGACGATCGTCGCCGGCGGCGGACCGCGCTACATGAACGACGGCGTGGTGGAGGCGTTCGGCGACTACTGCGAGCACGCGGCCCGCCTGATGCAGACCCGGCAGGCCGCGCCCGCGGACGACGTCATGTCGGTGTGGATGCAGGCGGAGGCGGACGGCGTCCTCACGACCGAGCAGGTGCTGTCCGAGGGGCTGCTCCTCGTCGACGGCGGCGCCGAGACCACCCGCACCGTCATCACCGGCGCGCTCCTCGCGCTCATCGAGCATCCCGACCAGCATCAGCGGCTGCTCGACGATCCCGCGCTGTTGCCGGTCGCGGTCGAGGAGTTCATCCGGTGGGTCACGCCGATCCTCAACATGCGCCGGACGGCGACCCGCGACACGGAGGTCGGCGGCACTCCGGTGAAGGCGGGCGACGAGCTCTTGCTCATGTACCCGTCGGCGAATCGCGACGAGGAGGTGTTCGACGCGCCGGAGCGCTTCGACGTCGGCCGAGAGCCGAACCCGCACGTCGCGTTCGGGTTCGGAACGCATTTCTGCCTGGGCGCCGCGCTGGCGCGTCTCGAGATCCGCGTGATGTTCGAGGAGCTGCTCCCCCGCCTGCGCGACCTGCGCCTCGCGCCGGGGACCGCGCCCGAGCGCATCCCGAACGCCTTCGTGCGCGGGTTCCGCTCGCTGCACGTCGACTACACCCGCGCGTAGACACGATGCCGACGATCGCCGAGCTCGTCCGCGCCCGCGCCGCCGACGAGCACCCCGCGATCCTGTTCGAGGACCGGTCGTGGAGCTACGCCGAGTACGTGACCGCGTGCGCCGAGCGCGCCGCCTTGCTCGAGGAGCTGCGGCGCCCAGGCCCCTTCCACGTCGGCGTCCTGCTCGACAACGTCCCGGAGTTCGCCATGTGGCTCGGCGCGGCAGCGGTCGCCGGCGCCGTCGTCGTCGGCATAAACCCGACCCGGCGCGGCGCCGAGCTCGCCCGCGACATCACGCACACGGAGTGCCAGCTGCTGGTGACCGAGGAGCGATACGCACCGGTCCTCGACCGGATCGACACCGGAGTCGGACCCGACCGCACCTTCGACGTCGAGTCCGCCGCCTACACCGAGGCACTCCACCGCCACCGCGGGGCGGCGCTCCCCGATGTCGAGATCGCCGACTCCGACCTGTATCTGTTGCTGTTCACGTCGGGCACTTCGGGCGCCCCCAAGGCGTGCCTGTGCTCGCAGGGCCGGCTCGGCCGGATCGGCCGCACGCTGGCCGACATGGTGAAGCTCGGCCCCGACGACGTGTGCTACCTGGCGATGCCGATGTTCCATTCGAACGCGCTCATGGCCGGCTGGGCGCCGGCCCTCGCCGGGGGCGCGACGAGCGCGCTCCGCCGCAAGTTCTCGGCATCCGGCTTCCTGCCCGACGTGCGCAGGTTCGGCGTCACGTACTTCAACTACGTCGGCAAGCCGCTGTCGTACATCCTCGCCACGCCCGAGCGCCCCGACGACGACGACAACCCGCTGCGCCTCGTGTTCGGGAACGAGGGCGCCGATCTCGACATCGACCGCTTCTCGCGCCGCTTCGGCGTCCCCGTCATCGACTCGTACGGGTCGACCGAGGGTGGCGCGGTCGTGCAGCGCACGCCGGACATGCCGCCGGGCGCGCTCGGCCGCGGGGGCGACGGCATGGCCGTGCTCGACCCCGAGACCGGCGAGGAGAGCCCGCCGGCGCGTTTCGACGCCGACGGCCGCCTGCTCAACCCCGACGAGGCCATCGGCGAGCTCGTCAACCGCCTCGGCGCCTCCGGCTTCGAGGGGTACTGGAACAACGACGAGGCCAACACGGCGCGCGTCCACGACGGGATCTACTGGACCGGAGACCTCGCGTATCGCGACGAGCAGGGCTACTTCTTCTTCGCCGGTCGCGACTACGACTGGTTGCGGGTCGACGGCGAGAACTTCTCCGCCGCCCCCGTCGAGCGCATCCTCGCCCGCCAGGCCGACGTGGTGCTGGCGGCGGTATACGCGGTGCCCGACCCTGACGTCGGCGACCGCGTCATGGCCGCGTTGCAACTGCGGCCGGGCGCGACGTTCGAACCCGAGGGCTTCGCCGCCTTCCTGGCCGCCCAGCCCGACCTGGGCACGAAGTGGACGCCGCGGTTCGTGCGCGTCGCCGCGACCCTCCCCGTCACCGAGACGAGCAAGGTCCTCAAGCGGGTGCTGCGACGCGACCGGTGGGAGACCGACGACGAAGTGTGGTGGCAGCCCGAGAAGGGCGGCGCGTACCGGCGCCTGACCCCCGCAGACGTCGACGCACTGCGGGCGGAGTTCGCCGCCCGCGGCCGTCAACCGGTGCTGGAGGCGACCTAGCCAGGATGGGAGGAAGATGAGCGAGCGCATGCTCGACGGCAGGGTCGCGGTCGTGACGGGCGCCGGGCGTGGCATCGGTCGGGCCGAGGCCACGCGACTGGCTGCGTACGGCGCGCGCGTCGTCGTGAACGACGTCGGCGTCGCGACGGACGGCGCCAAGACCGGCGAGACGCCGGCCGACGAAGCCGTCGCCGCGATCGCGACCGCCGGCGGCGAGGCGATCGCCGACGCCCACGACATCTCGACGCCGGAAGGCGGCGCGGCGCTCGTCCAGGCCGCCCTCGACGCGTGGGGGCGCATCGACATCGTCGTGAACAACGCCGGCATCGGCCGTCCGCATATGGTCTTCAACCTCGAGGACGCCGAATGGGCCGACGTGCTGCGCGTCCATCTCACCGGCACGTTCTCGGTCAGCCGGCCCGCCTGCCGGTGGTGGCGCGCCGAGCACAAGGCCGGACGCGGCGGCTACGGCCGGCTCGTCAACACCTCGACAGGACTGTTGGTGTACGGCGGCGCAGGTCAGTCGAACTACGTGGCGGCGAAGGCGGGCGTGGCCGCGTTCACCGACGCCGTGGCGACGGAGATGGCGCCCTACGGCGTCACTGCCAACACGATCATGCCGTCGGCGCGCACCCGACTCGCCAACATCGGATGGCGCATCGATCGCGCCCGGGCCGAGGAAGAGGCGTTCGACCCCACCGACCCCGTCCACGTCGCCGAGATGGTCTGCTACCTCGCGTCGCCGGGGGCCGGCTGGCTGTCGGGGCAGTGCTTCCAGGTGCGTGGAGGCATGGTCGAGCACGTCCGCACGTGGGAGATCGACACCGTGGCCGAACGTCACGACCGGGGCTGGACCGTCGACGACCTCGCGACCGAGATCCCCCGCCTGTTCGGTGCCGGCGCCAAGCGCGCCGATCCTCCGCCCAAGGACTGGCAGGAGCAGTACCGGAAGAGCCGCTCCGTGCCGAAGGGGTGAGTTACGTGAGCGTGTTGCCGACCGGTTCGCCGCCGCGCTCGAGCGCCTGCACGTCGAAGAAGATCGGCAGCAGGTACTTCACGTAGAAGGCGCGCGTGGTGATGTCGCCGGTGACGAGGTCGTCGTACTCCTTGATGCGCACGCGGTCGTCCTTCTCCTGGTAGCGCTTGACCTGCTCGAGTTTCTCGTCGACCTCTTCGCGCGTCGCGAACAGGAGACCGAGGTGGTCGTAGCCGGGCGACTGCATGGGCTTGTCGCTCTCGGCGAGGAGGATGAACTGCTGCACCTCCTCGGACAGGAGGATGTGGCACATCTGACCGACGACCTCGGCGTCGACGCCCGTCCAGCCGAACACGCTCCCGTAGAAGGCGTCGATCTCTTCGCGGAGCTCGGTCGTGAGCGTCCCGCGCGGGAACGTCAGCTCCATGTGGTTGAACCGCATCTCCGGCATCAGAGGCCCCCGTTCTCTCTCCGCACAAGCGGTGAGGAAAGTCTACGTTGTGCGTCATGGCCCATCGCTTGCGCACGGTCGAGCTGGATTTTCTGGACGAGGCACCGCATCGCTTCGTGTTCGAGGCGGTTGTCCCCGCATCGAAGGAGACGGTGTTCGCAGCGATCAGCGACGATCCCTCCACGTGGACGTGGTGGCCCGGGCACGAAGGAGGCGCGTACGAGACTCCGGCTCCGCACGGTGTCGGCTCGCGTCGTGAGATGCACATGGGCGAATCCCAGTACCGCGAGACGATCCTGGCGTGGGACGAGCCGACGCGCTGGGCCTACCGCGTCGACGAGAGCGCCGATGCCCTGATCGACGCGCTGGTCGAGGAGTGGGTCGTCGAGGGCGACGGCGATCGCAGCACCGTGCGCTGGACCTTCGCCGTCCAGCCCGGCGCCGACATGGAAGCGGTGATCCCGGCGGCCAAGACGATGATCGGCGACATGTTCGACCAGGCGATGGCGAACCTCACCGCCCGGCTGTCCGCCGTGCGCGGCTGACGTCATGGCCGTAACCGTCTCCGGGTACAGCCACATCGCGATCTCCGTGACCGACCTCGACGAGGCGCGCGACTTCTACTGTGACCTGCTCGGCTTCGAGGTGCTGCCCCGACCGGACTTCGGCTTCCCCGGCCTGTGGCTCCAGGTGGGCTCCCTCCAGCTGCACCTGGGAGTGGTGGACGAAGCCCCGTCGGCCGGTCCCGGCTTCCCGCACTTCGCGCTGTACGTGCCGACCGACGAGTTCGACGCCACGATCGAGTCGGTGCGCGCCGCGGGCGTGAAGATGCTCGGCGAGCCGTCGTCCCGCGTCGATTTCGGGACGCCGGTCCGGGCCGCGTTCATCACCGACCCGGCCGGTAACGTGATCGAGCTGACCGACGTCGGGCCGCTTTCTCCAGCCTGATCGGTTACTCGAACTGGACCCGGACGGTCTTGGTGCCGCCCGAGCAGTCAACCGTTCCCTTCTTCGACGGCGTCACGCGAACGAACTTGCCCCCCTTGACCTGCAGGATCACGCCGCAGCCGCTGACCTTGCGGCCGCCGACGTCGGTGGGGCCGAGCATGCCGTCGGCCGTGAAGTTGTGGACCTTGGCCGCCTCCTCGAGGAAGCGGGCGCGCGTCAGTCCGTTGTTGCCGTCCGCCTTCGCCACATTGTTGGCCACGTCCCGGAAGAACAAGCCCGCTGTCCACGCCTGCGCGCCGAAGCCGTCGGCCTGATTCTTGCCGCCGACGTTCTTCAGGTAGTTGTCGACGGATTTGTTCTGCTTCGCGTCCTCGAAGGGGACGAAGAACAGCGACACGTATTGCCCTTCGACCGCAGTGCCGCCCTCCTGGATCAGCCTCTGGTCGTAGCACTGGAGCGCGCAGTCCCACACCTTCACGGTGCTCACGCCCTGCACCTGGGCTTCCTTCCGGAGCAACACGTCTGCCTTGTAGTCCACGAGGTTCTGAGCGTAGGTGCTGCCCTTTGCCTTGATCTCTTGCGCGATCGGCGTATACGCGGTTTGGGGCGAGAGACCCGAAACTTTGAAATCACCGTCGGACTTGATGCCGAAGTCTGTGTTCGTCTTGACGACCGGGAGGCCGGCGTTCGTCGTCGACTTGAGGTCGCCGGCGAGCACGAACGGGCCGTGCAGCGCCTTGAAGTGCTTCGTGAAGTACTTGGGCGGTCCGGCGCTGATCGTGACCTTCTTTTCCGCGGCATCCTTGGTCGCGCAGTCGAGCCCGACCACGATGACGGGGAACGAGATCGGCGAGCACTGGTGTGCGATCTCGGTTTGCAGCACCGGCACGTCGGGCAGCCCGGTCGCCTTGCCGGCCTGGTCGACACAGCTCGTCATCGGCTCGATGTTGTTCATGAACAACGCCGTCGTGCCGACGATGGCGAAGTCCTCCTGGCAGGCCTGCACCAGCGCATTGCGGGCCTCGTCGGAGCTCAGGTGCGAATCGATGAAGTCGACCTGGACCTTGCGCCCGCCGGCCACCCCGCCGTTGGCGTTGACGAACTTGGCGAACGCGCGGACGCCGTTCACCGAACCCTGGAACAGACCCGGCCGGGCCGGGTTGTCCACGTCGGCGATCACGGCGATGCGGATCGTGTCCGCCGTGACCCCGATCTCACCCCCCGCCGGCTGTTGTTGCTGCGGCCGGGCGTCCGCCGCCGTCGGGAACAGCGCTCCCACGAGCCCGAGCGCGCCGACCAACACGACCCACCGTCGTCCATTCACGGCGCCCCCCATTGCTAGCCGCGTGAAATGTCCAATTTGTCGAGGACGACTTTGTATACAAAATTCGGCGTGCTGTCACGTCGCCCTCCCGTGCGAAGGGCGGAGAGTCAGTCGGAGCCGAGGACGAGCGCGCTCGTCGGCACGCCGGTACCCGCGGTCACGAGCACGTGCTCGACGTTGTCGACCTGGTTCACCGACGTTCCCCGCACCTGGCGCACGCCTTCGGCGATGCCGTTCATGCCGTGGATGTACGCCTCGCCGAGCTGGCCGCCGTGCGTGTTGATCGGGAGCCGGCCGCCGAGCTCGACGTTGCCGTCGCGGAGGAAGTCCTTGGCCTCACCTCGCGCGCAGAACCCGAACTCCTCGAGCTGGGGCAGCACGAGCGGCGTGAAGTGGTCGTAGATCACCGCCGTCTGGATGTCGTCGGGACCGAGCCCGGTCGTGTTCCAGAGCTGGCGGGCGACGAGCCCCATCTCGGGCAGGCCGGTGATGGAGTCCCGGTAGTAGCTCGTCATCATGTCCTGGTTCTCGCCCGCGCCCTGCGCCGACGAGTTGATGACGGCCGGCGCGTTGGGCAGATCACGCGCTCGTTCGAGCGACGTCACGACGATCGCCTGGGCGCCGTCGCTCTCCTGACAGCAGTCGAGCAGGTGGAGCGGCTCGACGATCCAGCGCGACTGCTGGTGCTCCTCGAGCGTGATCGGCTTCTCGTAGAACCACGCCTTGGGGTTCGTCGCCGCGTGCTTGCGGTCGGCGACCGCCACCCGCCCGAAGTCCTCGCTCGTCGCGCCGTACTCGTGCATGTAGCGCGTCCCGAACATCGCCACCCACTGCGCCGGCGTGAGCAAGCCGAACGGCGCGTACCAGGCGAAGTGGGCCTGCTCGGCCGTCGCCGCCGGCGGACGGTCCTGGACACCGGCGCCGAACCGTCGGCCCGAGCGTTCGTTGAACGCCCGGTAGCACACGACGTAGTCGGCGACGCCGGCGTGCACGGCCAGCACGGCTTGCTGGACAGTGCCGCACGCGGCACCGCCGCCGTGGTGGATGCGGGAGAAGAACGACAGCTCGCCGACGCCGAGGTTGCGGGCGATCTCGATCTCGGGATTGGTGTCCTGGGTGTAGGTGACCATCCCGTCGATCTGGGCCGGCTCGAGGCCGGCGTCGGCGATGGCCGCGTCGCACGCCTCGACCGCGAGGCGCAGCTCGGACCGCCCCGACTCCTTCGAGAACTCGGTGGCGCCGATGCCGGCGACGGCGGCGACGTCGCGGAGCTGGTTGCTCTCGCTCACCTTCCTCCTTCGGCGCCGTCGCAAGCTCCGGCTCGTGCGCTGCCGGTCGGCAAAGCCGCCGTCATCGCGGCGGCAGTTCCAACGCGACCGTGCCCGTCACGTGGTCGCCGAGGTCGTTCGCCCCCCGGACGTGCACCTCGATCACGCCGTCGTCCTTGGCGGTGACCTGGCCGGTCATGGTCATGGTGTCGCCGGGGTGGTTCGGCGCGCCGAGGCGGATCTTCACGCTCTTGAGGATCGCGTCGGGCCCGGCCCAGTCGGTGATGAACCGGCCCACGAAGCCGTTGGTCGAGAGGATGTTCATGAAGATGTCGGGCGAGCCGCGCTCCTGGGCGAGCCCCGGGTCGTGGTGCACGTCCTGATAGTCGCGGGACGCGATCGCGGTCGCCACGATGAGCGTGCGCGTCAGCGGGATGACGAGCGTCGGGACCTCGTCGCCGACCTGCACGTCGTCGTAGCGGAGCGCGGTCTTTGTACTCATGGAGAAATGACTGTCATGCCGGTGCCTCCGCGAGCGCTCGGCCGAGCCGGGCGAGCTGCGCGCTCGCGCCGCCCAGCGTGTCCTCGATCTGCTTGCCCCACAGGAAGTAGCGGTGCACGGGATAGTCGACGTCGGCGCCCATCCCGCCGTGGAGGTGCTGCGTGATGTGCACCACCCGCTGGCCCCCTTCCGAAGCCCACCACTTCGCCACCATGACCTCGCGCGTGGCGTCGAGACCGGCGGTGAGCCGCCACGCCGCCTGCCACAGCGTGACCCGCATCGCCTCGGTGTCGATGTACGCGTCGGCGGCCTTGAGCGCGACGCCCTGGAACGTCGACAGCGGCCGCCCGAACTGCTGGCGTTCCGACGTGTAGTCGGCGGCCATCCGCAGCGCGCCCTCCGCCACCCCGACCTGCGTCGCGCACAGCCCCACGAGGGCGCGATCGAGCATCCACGACGTGACGCGCCGTCCGTCGAGGTCTTCCGCTCCGAGGCGCTCGGCGCGCGCCCCGTCGAAGGACAGGTGCGCGACCTTCGCCCGGTCGGTTGTCGCGGCGACCGTCCGCTCGGTGCCGGGCCCGGCGGGATCGACGAGGAACACGCCGAGCTCGCCGTCGCCGGTCGACGCGGGCACGAGGACCCGCTCGGCGACGTGGCCCGCCGGCACGCTGGGCTTGTCGCCGTCGAGCCGCCAGGTGCCGCCATCACGGCTCGCGGTGACCTGGGGACGCAGCGGGTTGTTGGCGCCGGGCTCGGCGAGGGCGGCCGTGAGCACGACCTCGCCCGTTGCGACCCCCGGCAGCCACGATTGCTGCTGCGCCGGTGAACCGAATTCGCCGATCGCGAGCGCCCCGAGGACGAGGGTGGGCCACAGCGGCACGGGCGCGACTCGCCGCCCCTGCTGTTCGAGGAGCAGGCACACCTCGGCGAGGCCGAGCCCGCTGCCCCCGTGCTCCTCCGGCACGGCGATGGCCAGGAGTCCGGCGTCGGCGAGCGCGCGCCACAGCTCGCGGTCGACGCGCTCCTCACTGCGCTCGACCTCCTTCACTCGCTCGGTGGTCGCGTGGCCCTCGAAGATCTGCGCCGCGAGGTCGCGGACCGCGTCCTGCTCCTCGGAGAACGTGAAGTCCATTGCTATTTCCCCGGTCGAAAGGCCGGTAAGGAGAGGTCGGGGTCGTGGTCGACCCACTCCACCTCGACCGGCATGCCCACGCGGATGTCGCCGGGCTCGACGCCGATGACGTTGGCGACGAGTCGGGTGCCTTCCTCGAGCTCGATGAGGCCGACCGCGAGCGGGTAGTCGAACGCCGGCACCTGCGGGTAGTGGTTCACGACGAAGCTGTAGACCGTGCCGCGGCCGGAGGCGTCGACGACGTCCCACTCGTAGGACCGGCACTCGGCGCACATCGGGCGGGGCGGGTGGCGCAGCGTCCCGCACTCCTTGCAGCGCTGGATGAGTAACCGGTGCTGCCGGGCGCCCTCGAACCAGAACGCGTTGTCCTGCGTGAGTGCGGGCCGCGGCCGCAGCGGCCGCTCGCGCGCCTGTTCTTCTTCCGCGGCTGCGCTGCGGCCGGTTCGACCAGTCCCGGGCTTGAACTTGAGGATCCGGAACCGCATCGTCGCGACGAGCTCGCCGTCGTCGGTGTGGTAGTCGACCCGCGTCGTGACGAAGTGGCCGACGCCGAGGCCGGTCGCCTTCTCGTCCGACACCGACTCGATGATCGTCGTCGTCGACAGGTGATCGCCGAGGTGCAGGTACCGGGTGTACTCCTGCTCGCAGTTGGTCGCCACCACCGACGTGAAGCCGGCCTCGTCGAGCAGCGTCATGAGCTCGTCGCGGGCGTTGCCGCCGTCGGTCGGGCGCGGCCGCACGCCGCGCATGACCCAGGCCTGGAGCATCACCGGCGGGGCCACGATCTCGCCGTGCACGGACTTTTCCGCAGCCTCGGGATCCGTATACACGGGGTTGTCATCGCCGACGGCCTCGACCCAGTGGCGGATCATCGGCTGGTTCACCGGGTCGGCGCCCTGCTCGGGATCGCCCGCCTCCTTCCCCTCGAACTCCTTCAACCGGGCGGCGAACGCCGCCTTGTCGGTGTCCATCGTCGTTGCCACAGCTACCGCGCCCGCCTCGCCATGCCGAGCCCGGCGCTGGCGATGATCTCGCGCTGCACCTCGTTCACCCCGCCGCCGAAGGTGTTGATCTGCGCCGCCCGTCCGGCGCGCTCGACGTCACCCTGCAGCACCGCGCCGGGTGAGCCGGACGGCAGGTAGCCGGCGGCGCCGAGGACGCCGAGCAGGGTGCGGTACACGTCGACGAGTGTCTCGGTGCCGTAGACCTTGACCGCCGACGAGTCGGCCGGCTCGAGCGCACCGGCGTCGAGGGCGGCGGCCATCCGCCAGTTGAGAAGCTTCATCGCCTCGAGCCGGGCGTGGGCGCGCGCCAGGTCCATTTGCACCCACGGCACCTCGAGCATGGTCCCGCCCTGCCCCGAGTCGGTTGCACGGCACCACCCGGCGACCTCGTCCCAGAGCCGGTGGGCGAGACCGCCCATGGCGGCAAGCCCGACGCGCTCGTGGTTCAGCTGCGTGGTGATGAGCTGCCACCCGGCGTTGACGTCGCCGACCACGTTCCCTTTCGGCACGCGCACGTCGTCGTAGTACGTGGCGGTCGTCGTGTTGCCGCCGACGGTGACGATCGGGGTGCACTTGAAGCCCGCCGACGCGGTCGGCACGACGATGATCGAGATGCCCTTGTGCTTGGGCACGTCGGGATCGGTGCGACAGGCGAGCCACACGTAGTCCGCCTGGTTGGCGCCGCTGGTGAACACCTTGTTGCCGTTGATCACCCACTCGTCACCGTCGAGGACGGCACGCGTCCGCAGCGACGCCAGGTCGGTGCCGGCCTCAGGCTCCGTGTAGCCGATGGCGAAGTTGATCTCACCGGCGAGGATCCCGGGAAGGAAGAACGACTTCTGCTCCTCGCTCCCGAAACGCATGATCGTGGGACCGACCGTGTTGAGCGTCACGAAGGGGAACGGCGCGCCGGCCCGCTGCACCTCGTCGAAGAAGATGAACTGGTCGGTCGCCGGCCGCCCCTGCCCGCCGTACTCCTGGGGCCAGCCGATCCCGAGCCACCCGTCCGTGCCGATCTGCCGGACGACGTCCCGGAACCGCGGGCTGCCCTCCCCCGGCTCCCCCAGCTCGGCCCGAACCTCGGGCCTCAGCAGCCGCGCGAAGTACTCACGCAGCTCCTTGCGCAGCGCCTGCTGTTCGGGGGTGTATTCGAGGAACATAGAACGAGTTCTAAATCTACACTTGGCCCGTGGACGGCCGCATCGTCGCCGTCGAGCTCCCCGCCCGCACGTGTGCGGACCCGCGTCCGGGCGGTTCGGACTGTCAACCCCCGAGTTCCAGTACCTGGGCCCGACCGTGCGCAGCGAACCGATCCCGCAGCGCCGCTACGTCGGCCTCGGTCAGGCGCCGGTAGGAGCCGTCCGCCGGCTCGCGCACCCACACCTCGTCGCCCGTCTCCCACCGCGCGGCGCGCAGCGGCTGCTTGTTCACCTTGTTGTTGGCGGTCAGGGGCATGTGCCCCACGACGCGCACGTAACGCGGCGCCCACTTCGTCCCGAGGTCGGTCTGCGCGCCGAGGAACTCGGCGAACGCATCGGCGTCGAACTCCACCCCCGGGCTGAGCTCCAGCGCGGCCATGACCTGGTCACCCGTCCGAGCATCAGGCACCGGATACACCGCGACCATCACCACACCGGGCAGGCGAGAGAGGATCCCCTCGATCGGAGCGGCGGCGAAGTTCTCGCTGTCGACGCGCAGTCGGTCGGCGCTACGCCCCGCGAAGTAGAACCACCCGTCGGCGTCCCGGTACGCGAGGTCGCCGCTCCAATACCAACCGTCACGCACCCGTTCGCCGGTCGCCTCCTCGTTGTTGTAGTAGCCCTCGAACCGGGCGCCGGAGTCACGACGCACGAGCTCGCCGATCGCCTCGTCGCCGTTCACGAGTCGCCCGTGCTCGTCGAAGACCGCCGCCGCGCACTCTTCGCTCGTGCCCGGATCCATGACGACCACGTCCGCGCCCTCGCCCGGACGCGGCTTTCCGAGCGCCTGCTCGGGGCAACCAGGCAGCCGCACGATGGCGATGACACCTTCGCTGGATCCGTAGTTCTCGATGAGCCGGCAACCGAAACGCGCCTCGAAGCGCTGGCGGTCGAGCGCCGACGCCTCGGTCCCGAAGCCCAGTCGCAGGCGGTTCTCGTGGTCCTCCGGCGTCTCGGGCACTGCCAGCACGTACGACAAGGCGCGTCCCACGTAGTTGAAGTACGTGGCGCCGAACCGGCGCACGTCGGGCAGGAACCCCGACGCCGAGAACTTGCGACGCAACGCGATCGTCGCGCCCGCGGTGACGGCCGTCGTCACGTTGGCCATGAGCGCGTTGCCGTGGAAGAGCGGCATGGACTCGTACAGGACGCTGTCGCGGTCGACCTCGAACATCTTGATCGTCGTCCGCCCCGCCCCCGCCAGGCGCCCCGAGCTGCAGACGACCGCCTTCGGCGCGCTCGTCGAACCCGACGTGAACAGCAGCAGCAAGCGGGTGTCGGGCGTGGGCAGCGTCGACGGCACCGGCGCGCCCTTGTACTGGCGCAATCGTGCGTCGTATGCGCCGCCCCCGACGGTGAGCATCGCGTCCGGCCGCATGCCGAGATCGAGCCCCGCCAGCATCCCGGCGCCGGCGTCGTCGGTCACGACCAGCTGACAGTCGGTGTGGCGCACGTCGTGCGCGAGCTCTCCGCCCCGGCGCGTCGGGTTGATGCCGACGACCGCCGCGCCCGCGAGCGCGGACGCGCCGATCCAGTACAGGTACTCGGGCACGTTCTCGAGCAGCACACCGACGTGGAACGGCCCTTCCCGGCGCGCGTCGCGCAACAGCGCCGCCCGCGCGGCCGCTTCGGCGACGAACGCCCGGTACGAGATCGCCTCGTCCTCGAAGAGGACCGCGGTGTGATCGTCGTCGGCCCTCGCCACGAGCACCTCTGCGAAGCTCGGCACCGCGCCCCCCGCCACCGCGTCAGCTCCCGACGAGCTCGCGGAACGGGACGCGCTTGTCGCGGCGAGGCTCGGGCGGAAGCCCGAGCACGCGCTCCCCGATCACGTTGCGCTGCACCTGCTCCGTGCCGCCGCCGATGCGGGTTCCCCACTGGTTCAGGAACTGCTGCTGCCAAAAACCGCCGTACGGTGCGTCCCCGTGCAGCAGCATCGCAGTGGCGCCTTCGAGTGCAAGAGCAAGGTCGCCGTTCAACGCCACATTCTGCGACACCGCGAGCTTCAGGACCGACGCCTCGGCGCCCACCGCGGCGCCATTGCGCCGCGCCGCCTGCGCCCTCCGCCCCAGGTACTTCACGATCTCGAAC
>DASZGY010000098.1:0-4122 GCA_035938395.1 Acidimicrobiia bacterium | reverse complement strand
GCGACGAAGGAGTTGCGCGCCACCTGGATCATCTGTTCCGCGCTGAGGCCGAGCGCGGCTGCGGTGCCGATGTAGTTGTCGGCGACGTATCCGCCGAAATACGCCGGGTCGTCGGAGTTGATCGTCACCAGCAGGCCGCGGTCGAGCAGCTCGGCGAAGTTGTGATGCTGCAGGTCGGGGAACACGCGCAGCTTCACGTTGGAGAACGGGCAGACGGTGAGCGGCGTCTGCTCCGTCACGAGGCGCTCGACGAGCGGACCGTCCTCCGTGCACCGCACGCCATGGTCGATGCGGCGAACGTCCAGAACGTCGAGCGCCTGCCAGATGTACTCGGGCGGCCCCTCCTCGCCCGCGTGCGCGACGGCGGGAAATCCCTCGGCCCGGGCGCGGTCGAAGACGTCACGGAACTTCTCCGGTGGGTTGCCGGATTCCCCGGAATCGAGCCCGACGGCCACGATGGCGTCGCGGTACGGGAGCGCAACCTCGAGCGTGGCCATGGCGGCCTCGGCGCTGAGGTGACGCAGGAAGCACATGATCAGACGTGACGTCACCCGCAGGTTGCGTTCGCCGTCCTCGAGCGCTCGCGTGATGCCCGCGATCACCGTCCCGAACGAGACGCCACGATCCGTGTGCGTCTGCGGATCGAAGAAGATCTCGGCGTGCCGCACGCCCTGGCCCGCCGCCCGCAGCAGATACGCCCAGGTCAGGTCGTAGAAGTCGCGCTCCGTGACCAGGACGCTGCACGCGGCGTAGTAGATATCGAGAAAGGACTGCAGATCCTCGAACACGTACGCACGCCGAACCGCTTCCTCGTCCTCGTAGGGCAACTCCACCTGATTGCGGCGCGCCAGCGCGAACGCCAAATCGGGTTCGAGCGTCCCTTCAATGTGCAGGTGCAGCTCGGCTTTCGGAAGATCGACGAGCAGCTGCTCCATTGCGCGCGGCGCGTCAGCCGCCACCCTCGGCCATCGCGGCCGCCCGCTTCGCCATCTCGTCGGGCGGGACGTCCTCGACGTGGGTCGCGACGCTCCACCGGTGCCCCCACGGGTCCTCGAACTGACCGGAGCGGTCGCCGTAGAACTGGTTCTCGACCGGCCTGATCTCCTTGGCACCCGCCTTGCGCGCGGCGTCGAAGGTCTTGTCGACGTCCTCGACGTAGACCGCGATCGTCACGGGTGAGCCACCGATCGCCTTCGGCCCGACGTAGCCCATATCCGGATACTCGTCAGCGAGCATCACCACGGAATCGCCGAACTGGATCTCGGCGTGTCCGACCCTGCCGTCGGGGCCACCCATGCGCATGCGCTCGGTGCCGCCGAGCACCTGCGTATAGAAGTCGATGGCCTGCGCGGCGCCGTCGACGACGAGGGACGGGCTCACCTGGGGGTAGCCGTCGGGGATCGGCTTCACGGAAGGGCTCATGCTCGCACTCCTTTATCGGTTCGGGGTTTTCCTCGGGGGAACGTATGTTCGCAGCCTAACGACGGGCCGATGGCGCCGCAAGACGGAGACTCGCACGGCAGGCCGCCTCACGCGTTCCGGCTCGCTCGTTGCTCGATCTCGTGTGCGAGCTGTCTCCCGATCGGCTGGTGGGCCTCCTCCGCGAGCTGACCGACGAGTCCCGCCGTCCGCGCGATGAGCACGAAGCCGCGCACGCTCCCGGGCGGTACGCCGACGTCGGCGAGCGCGGCCCCGCCGGCACCAGCCCCGTTGATGGGCAGATGCTTGCCGGTTGCTTCTTCGTGCACCGCGGCGACGAGCGCGAGCAGGCGGAGATGGGGGCCGAGCGTGCCCTCCTCCGCCGCGAGCGCGTAGAGGCGGGGCACTCGCGGGTCCTCGGTGCGGTGGACGGGATGCCCGAGCCCCGGCACCAGCGCGCCGGCCTGACGCCGCGCCTCGACCGCGATCTCGGCGATGCGCCGAAGCGACGCGTCGTCGGTCCCGAGCTCGTCGTTCTGTTCCAGCGCGTCGCGGAGGAAGAGCGCGGTGTCGCCGGCCGGGCCCAGGAACACGCTGCCCGCTCCGAGCAGGCCGGCGGCGACGGCGCCCTGGATCGCCTCGGGCGCACCGGTGTACGTCAGGCGGGCGGCGAGCGCACTCGGCGTGAGCCCGTGGTCGGCGAGGGAGACCAGCACAGCGTCGAGGATCCGGCGCTCGCCTGCGTTCGGCTCGCGCCGCGTCACGAGGAGGAACGCCAACTCGGTGAGGCTGAGCCGCCCCATGATGTCGCCGGGCAGGTCGCGGCCCGCCACGGTGATCGCGTCGGGCGCGGACGACCCGACCCAGGTGCGGAGCCAGTCCGACTGGTCGTGGTCGGGCAGGTCGGCGTCAGCCAATGTCGACCTCCTCGGGCGTTCGCTCGACGGTGAGCCGGTGCTTCGCGATTCTCCCCGTCGGGGTGTGCGGCAGCTCGTCCACCACCTCGAAGTACCGCGGGACCTTGAACCGGGCGAGGTGCCGGCCGGCGAACGCGTGCACGTCGGCGACATCAACGGTTCGCCCCGGCGTCGCGGTCACGAACGCCTTGACGTCGTCCTCGGACAACTCCGACGGCACTGCGATGACGGCTGCCTCGGCGACATCGGGGTGGCGTTCGAGAGCGGCCTCGACCTCGGCCGGTGACAGGTTCTCGCCCCGTCGCCGGATGACCTCCTTCTTGCGACCGACGAACGTGAAGGTCTCGTCCCCGTTGTCTCGAACGAGGTCGCCCGTGCGCAACCATCCGTCGACGAGGACCTCGGCGGTCTCGGCCGGCATCTCGTAGTACCCCCGCATGATCACCGGATTTCGCAGCTCGAGCTCCCCCACCGCACCCGCCGCGGCCGGCCGTCCCTCGTCGATCACACGCGCGTCGTTGACGTGCCCGAGCTCCGGATGCTGCCGCGCCGAGCCGAGCGAGCCGTACGGCCGCGTCCCGCGCCGCCAGACGAGGCCGTACGGCGTCTCGGACAGCGCGTAGCCGCACACGATCTCGAAACCGAAGCGCGCTTCGATCTCGAGCTGCCGCTCGCGATCCGGTGACGGCCCCGTGTAGCAGAGCCGAACGGGGTTGTCGGCGTCGTCGGGACGCTCGGGCTGGCGCATCAGGATCTCGAGCATCGCGCCGATGGCGTTGAACTCGGTCGCCTCGTAGCGACGGGCGGCGGCGATGAAATCGCGGGCGGAAAAAGCAGGGAGGAGCACGAGGCTTCCCCGGGCCGCAACCGAGCCCAGCGTCGAGTACGCCGGCGCGTTGATGTGGAACAACGGCAGCGAGGTCATGAGCCGGTCCTCGCTCGTGAGCCCCAGCCAGTACGGAAAGCCCTCGCCCGCCATGACGTAGGCGAGGTGGGTCTGCATGACCAGCTTGGACCGGCCCGTCGTGCCGGATGTCGGGATCATGACCGCGACGTCGCGTTCGTCGACGTTCGCCGGGCCGCGGCCGTCCGGCGCGTCGTTGAACGTCTCACCGACGTCGACGCGCGGGACACCCCCGACGAGTGGCGCAAGGTCGTCATCAGTGACGATCAAACTCGGCGCGGCCTGCTGCACGAAGCCGGCGAGCTCGTCGCGTGAGCTCTTCGGGTTGACGGGGACCTGGATCGCACCAACTTCCATGAGCGCCAACCAGACGAGGAGGTACTCGGCTGTGTTGCGTGCCGTGACGAGCACGCGATCGCCCGGATCGACGCCCGCGGCTCGAAGCGCGCTGGCGGCGCGCTCGATCTGGTCCATCGCCTCCGAGTAGCTGTAGACGCGCTCGCCGGCGAGCAGCCATGTGCTGTCCGCGGCAGCGTCGACCGCCTGCCGGAACAGCGTGGGGATCGTCCGCTTCAACTGATCAGATCGAATTCTTCGGCGCTCGGCGCCATGGCTCGCCCTTCGCATGCCCGCGCGACCGTTGCGTTCGTGATCGTACGGCAGCGCTCAAGGTTGCTCCCGTTCGCGCCGATAGTGCACATGGAGGCGCGGATTCTCCACGCACTCCGTTCGCGACCGGGCCTAGGGGGACGCGCCGGGCACCTACACCGCCACCCTGACGGTTATCGGGCCCGGCGGCACTGACCCGTCGACCAAGCAGATCACGGTGACCGCGCCGAACGCGGCGCCGACGGTGACGATCTCGTCACCGGAGAACGGGGC
>DASZGY010000097.1:0-29498 GCA_035938395.1 Acidimicrobiia bacterium | reverse complement strand
TTCGAAGCTTGCGCCGCGGAGACGAGCTCACGAGCGCTTGTGCGGAGAAGGAAGCGCTGGCGCACCAGCTTGTCGGTGTCCTTGGCTACTTGCTGCACGTAGCCGGCGTGGGTTCGGTAGAGCTGTTGGAGCTTGTCCGGGCTGAGGTCGAGTTGGTAGCCCGCGTAGGCGCACGGGTTCCTGACGACGCCGCCTGGTGCGAGGCTGGTCGGCATGATGCTCGCCGTCGGGACATCGACAAAGACGCTGCGCACCCCGCCGAGCGCGTTCCCGTTGGCGTCGCGCTTCACCGTCCGGCCGTCGGCCTCGAGCTCGATCCGAGCCGCACGCGGCGGCGCGGCGCCCCGCGAGGTCCAACGGACGAGGTTGTCGAACGCCATCGCCCAGATGTCCGTTTGGCGGAACGCCGACGGCGTCGCGCCGGCCGGGCGATCGCAGTCGAGGCTCCCGGCGAAAGCCGAGATCGGGTTCTCGGGTTCGTCGTTGATATGCGACATCGCCGACACCTCGTAGAGCCGGTACGCCTTGCTGTCGGGCCGGCGGTAGCCGAGGCTTCCGTAGACCGAGATGGTCACGAGCAGCTCGCGCTCACCCTCCAACTCCACGATCGGCACGCCGATGTCGGGAACGCGCCCCACCCGCGACCCACCTGAGCTGCCCACCGCCGCCTGCCCGGGAAAGAAACCGTCGAACACCCGCCGGCCGTCAACCGTCCCCTTGCCCTGGGGTGAGCTGATGAAGGTGCGGGTCACCACCGCCGTCTGCGACCAACCACCGAGAATCGCGCTCTTCACGCGGACCCCTGGCAAGAGGGAATCGGGGTGCTGGTGCAGCAACGCACCGATTCCGGCCAGGATCTCGTTCGGGGCGTCGGTCGTGTCGGGCACATCGAGCGACGCGTAGCGCGCGGGGTTGGCGCCCTTCACGAGCCGCTCCACGACGTCGCGGCTCGCGGCCACGCCCACGTGCACGTCATCGTGCGCAACGAAGTACGGCTGCAACAACGTCTGCATGCCCCAGATACCGGAGCTGTGCAACGGGTCGACGGCAACGACACCCGACGCCCGACTCGCATCCGCGGGCCTGCGCACGAAGACGGCGGTCCGGTAGGTGATCCCCGGCGACGAACAGGAAACGAAGAACTCCTCGTCGACCCACCCCGAGGGCAGATCGGCCTGCAACACCCCGACGAACCCAGGCGACGACTCGGTGACCGGCGCCGGCGCTTCGACCGTCGGGACACACGCAAACCCGTGGATCCCGGACCGCCCGGAGGGCGACGCCGCTACGCGTGTCACGGCCAGCGCGGGAACCGCGATCACGATCGACACGCCTACGACCAAGGCAAGCAATGGAACCCGACAGCGTTCCACGCGTCAGGCGACGACGCCGCGGACCTTCAGGTCCACGATCGTGTCCCAGTCGATGCCGAGATCGGTGAGGATGGCGTCGCCGTGCTCGTTGAACTCTGGTGCTCGGGCCGGAGTTGCCGGCTCTTCGTCGAACTGCACGGGCGCGGCCACCATCTCGAAGGGGACGCCGGCGGACGTCTCGCAGGGCTGCATGTAGCCGTTGGCCACCGACTGGACGTCCGCGGCTGCCTCGAGGGTGTCCTGCACCACGGTCCACTGCCCGACGAAGTCGGCGAGTACCCGACGCCACTCGTCGACGGTGCGCTCGGCGAACACCTCGGCGAGGATCTCGGCCGCTTCGGCTCCGTGCGAGATCAGCGACTCGTGGTCGACGAAGCGTGGATCGGCGGCGAGGTCGGGGCGCCCGATGCTCTCGCACAGCGGCGGCCAGTAGTGACCCGCCTGGAGGCAGTTGAGCGCGAGCCAGCGATCGTCCTTGGTCCGATAGTTGGCGACCAACGGGTTGCGCAGTGCGCCGGCCGGTGGTGGCGACCAGCCACGATCGAGCACCACGGACAGACCGATGGTCTGGCCCATCGCCCACATCCCTGACGCCAGGAGCGAGACGTCGACCACGGACACTTCGCCGGTGCGCTCCCGGTGGAACAACGCGCCCATGATGCCGCCGGCGATGGTCATGGCCCCGATGGAGTCACCGAAACCGGGCCCGGGCGGGACGGGTACGTGCCCGTACTCCGGCCGCATGACGGCCATGGCGACGCCGGCGCGGCACCAGAACGAGAGGTTGTCATAGGACCCTTTGTCGGCGTCGGGGCCGCGTTCGCCCTGCCCGGTGCCGCGCACGTAGATGATGCTCGGGTTGTGCTCGCGAATGTCGTCGAGGTCGATCTTGAGCTTCTTGCGCACCCTCGGGAGCTTGTTGGTGAGGAAGACGTCCGATGCCGCCACGAGCTTGTAGAGGATGTCGATGCCCTCGGGCTGGGCGAGATCGAGGGCCAGGCTGCGCTTGCCGCGATTTGAGTGCTCGAGCAGGACGTGCACGTTCTCCGGCACGACGGCGATCCCGCTCGCCGCGAGGCCGCGCATGGCATCGCCCCGCTCGACGTGCTCGATCTTGATCACGTCGGCTCCCCAGTCCGAAAGGAGCGCCGACGCCGCGGGCACGAACGTCTGCTCCGCGACCTCCAGGATGCGCACGCCCTTCATCACGTCGGTCATTTGGCTCCTCACTTGAACCCTGCCGCGACCACATCTCGGATCGCAGACACCCACCCGAGAGGATGTGCCTGGGGCGCCCGCGCGTCCTCGGGTGTCTCCGCGCCACCGCAGTCCTTGAGCGCGGGCAATTTCTAACAGTAGTGTCACTGCGGCGTAGGCAGTCAACCGCCCACGCGTCTGGCGTTACGGTCGTTCTCGCGAGCGCTCGGAACAAGACGGAGCGTGTGCCGAATGAAACTCACCCCCGGCTCCCGGCTGCGAAGCGCGGTGTGCGACACCGAGGTGATCGCGGTGCGCGCGCCCGCCGAGGACGTCGATCTCCGCTGTGGCGGCCAGCCGATGGTGCCGTTGGGCGAGGGACCGCCGGCAGGTGGTGCGCTCGAGGCGGCGTTTGCGGACGGCACCGCGTTGGGCAAGCGCTACACCGACGGCACCGGCGACCTCGAGGTGTTGTGCACGAAGCCGGGCGCCGGGTCGCTGTCACTCGGCAACGAGACACTCGTGCTCAAGGAAGCCAAGCCGTTGCCGTCCTCGGACTGACCGCGGTCACGGCAACCGCTCGGCCAACTCGTCGCTCTCGGTCACGGGGTCAGCCTCGGCGACCTCAGGCGGGACTCCACCCAGGCCGAGCTCGGCGACGTTCTCGAGCGACTCGACCGGACCATGGAGCGCGCCTTCCGGAGCGAGCACTCGTGGCAGATAGCGGTACACGGTCACCGATGCGATCGCCGCAAGTACGGCGCCGACGGTCACCGCGAAGTGCACGCCATCCACGAACGCGTGCTGGGCGCCGAGGGTCAGCGCGCGGCCGGCAGCACCTTGTAAGCCGTTGGCCGTCTGGATCGCACCGGCGATCGACGACGTTGCGGTGGAGCGAACCGACGCGGGCAGGGTCGAAACGAGTGGCTCGACCTTGGCGCTGTACTGCGAAGCCGCAATGCTCCCGAGCACAGCCACGCCCAGCGCTGCGCCCAGCTCGCGGGTCGCGTCGTTCATCGCCGATCCCGCGCCCGCCCGTCTCGACGGCACCGCGGACATGATCGCCGCCGTCATCGGCGACATCGTCATCGCTATCCCGACCACCAGCGGAACGAGACAGACGAGGATGTACAGGTACGAGGTATGGACACCTACACCCCGGAACAACAGCAGACCGCCGGCAACGAGACTCATCCCGAACGCGACGGCCCGGTTCGCGCCGAAGCGCGCCGTGATGCGCGGCGTCAGCGGGGCGACGATGATCATGATCGGCGCCATCGGGAGCAGTCGAAGCGCCGTCGACAAGGGCGAGTATCCGAGGACGAGCTGGAAGTACTGCGTGATGAGGAACATCACGCCGAACAGCGCCATGAAGACCAGGATCATGCCGCCGGTCCCGGTGCTGAATGCCGGGTTGCGGAAGTAGCGGATGTCGAGCATGGGCTCTTCGGCCCGCAACTCCCAAAGCACGAACACAGTCAGCACGACGGCCGCGATGGCGAACGCCGTCAACGTCCGCCCACTCGCCCACCCCTCGGTAGGTGCTTGGATCAGGCCGTAGACGAGCGCCACGATCCCGACGATCGACAGGCCGGCGCCTACGGGGTCGAGCCGGCCCTGCTCCGGATCGCGTGACTTGGGCACGAGGAACCAGCCCCCGACGAGAGCCAGAAGAATGAACGGGACGTTCACGAGGAACACGGAGCCGAACCAGTAGTAGCCGAGCAACCACCCACTCGCGACGGGACCGATCGCGCCTGCGGCCCCGGTCGTGCCCGCCCAGATCGCGATGGCCTTGGCCCGCTCGTGCGCCGGAAACACGTTCACGAGGATCGAGAGCGTCGACGGCATGATGAGTGCGGCGGCCGCGCCCATGAGCGCCCGGCACGCGATCAGCTGCCACATCTCGCTGGAAGCCGACGCCAGCACCGCAGCCACAAGGAACACGACGAGACCGAGTTGCAACACGCCCTTGCGCCCGAAGCGATCGCCGATCGCTCCCGTCGAGAACAACAGCCCGGCGAACACGAGCGAATACGCAGCCACCACCCACTGGAGCTGGGACTCGCTCGCGTGCAGCTCGCGCGACAAGGTCGGGATCGTGACGTTCAGGCTCGAGTTCCCGACGAAGACGATGAGCAGGCTCAAGCACAGGACTGCGAGCATCCACCACCGGCGCGCGTAGTCGGCGTGCTCGGCGAAAGTGGGCTGCGCCTGTGCAGTCGTCTCGGGCAAGCCCGACATTATGGCAGTCGGTGCCAGATAGCGCAAAGTGCTAAATTACGTCTTGTGCCAGTTCGCACCAGCCGCGACGATCACAGCGTGATCGGGGCCAGTCCCCCCAGCCTTCGGGAGCGAAAGAAGGCCAAGACCCGCAAGGTCCTCGCCGACACGGCGACCGAGCTCTTCGCCGAGCAGGGGTTCGACCACACGACGGTGGAAGAGATCGCCGAGGCGTGTGAAGTGTCACCGCGGACCTTCTTCCGCTACTTCTCCTCCAAGGAGGACGTGCTCTTCGCGGTTGGTGACGAACGACTCCGCCAGCTCTTGGACGCCATCGCGACCCGGCCTACGGATGAGGCGCCGCTTCGCTCGATGCGGGAGGCCGCGCTCAGCCTTGTCCCCGAATACACGAGCGATCGAGCGCAGCTGATCACGCGCAAGCGGATCATCGCGGAGACACAGAGCCTGCGGTCACGAGGCCTCGAACGACAACTCGACTGGGAGGACGCCGTGACGGACGCCCTCGGAGAGCGCGTCACCGACGCCGGTCCGGCGACGATCGAGCTCCGCCTCGTCGCCAGCGTCACCACCGCGACCCTCCGCGCCGCGCTCCACACTTGGCTCGAGGCTGGCGGTGACCTCGCGGCACTGATCGACGACGCATTCGACCGACTGTCGCGCGGCTTCGAACCCTCCCCCGCGTCCCTTTCGGCCTCCCCCCTTCGGGCCTGATCGACCACGCCCGCGTCGGTGCCCGTCCGGCGCGGAGTCAGGCGAGGTCGCCGGCGTGATGAGGACCGTGCTCAACCGGCGACCTCGTCGGCACCGACACGCGTGCGGCGCGCAAGCTACGGCCAAATCGCCGTGTCAGACCGCACCGGTTCGAGAACATCACGCGATCCCGTGTTTTGCCGCAGCCGTGGCTTCGTCCGGCGAATTGGTGAGAGCCTTTCGCAGAGGCCACTCGAGTGTTGGCGCAGGCCAGAACAATGCCGAGGAGGACCCAATGACAGATGCACTCGCCAGGCTGCGCGCAGACGTGGCCCGTCCAGACGTGTTGCGTGCCATAAAGGAATACGACCGACTCGGGCCGGACCGGTTCTTCTCGAAGCATGGTTTCGGGCGTAGCAGGAGCTACGAACTGGTCTGGGAGAAACGCCGTTACCCCCACAAGGCAATCTTGGGCACCGCTTATGAGTTCGCCACGGGCGAGCGCCTTGGCTCTGGTGATTTCGAGGGCGGGAAGAGCGGCGCCGTCGCGGTGCTCAGGAAGCTGGGATTCACCGTCGAGGACAAGCAATGAGCTGATCGACGGGATCATGCCGAGCTCGGCCGGCCTGGTAGTCCCTGTCCCGCCGGCCACGCGTCGATGACGGACCGTCGTCGTCCGTGCGACTGAGCGAGATCGGGCGAACGACCTCGTCACGCCGACCCGCCTAGCTGTCGGCCACGGTGACTCCCTTGGGCGCCTGCTGCTTCATGAAACCGAACAGGTAGCCCGCGACGCGACGCATCTGGATCTCCTCGGAGCCCTCGGTGATCCGGTACCGGCGGTGGTGACGGTAGATGTGCTCGAACTGCTGGTGTCGGGAGTAGCCCAGGCCGCCGAAGACCTGCATCGCGCGATCGGCCGCCTCACAACAAAGCCGGTTGGCCCAGTAGTTGCACATCGACACCTCCTTCGAGACCGAGAAGGCGCCGTACTCGTCCATCTTCCACGCCGTCTGACGGATGAGCGCCCGCAGCATCTCGCACTGCGTCACGAGCTCGACGATCGGGAACTGAATGCCCTGGTTGTGTGACAGCGGCTTCCCGAACGGCGCCCGCTCGCCGGCGTACGCGATCGCGCGGTCGAGGCAGTACTCCGCAGCGCCGAGCGACGACGCCGCCTGCCGGATGCGGTTCTCGTTGAAGAACAGCTGCACGACGCCGAGACCTCTGCCCTCGCCTCCGAAGACCGACGAGTTCGGCACGCGCACGTCGGTCAACCGGATGTGGGCGTGGTCGGTCGGCATGTTGAACGTCCAGAGGAACTCCACGATCTCGAACCCCGGGCTCTTCGTCGGCACGAGGAACGCGGTGATGCCCTCGCCGTCGCCGGCGTTCCCCGAGGTGCGGGCGAAGATGAGCTCGTACGGAGCCTTGTGCATGCCCGTGCTCCACGTCTTCTCGCCGTTGATCACCCACTCGTCACTGTCCCGGTACGCACGTGTCTCCATGTGGGTGGCGTCGGACCCGTGCTCCGGCTCAGTGATGCCGAACGCGAAGCCGCTCGTACCCTCGAGCAGCTTCGGCACCCACTCCGCCTTCTGCTCCTCGCTGCCGTGGTGGAGCATCAACAGCAATCCGACGTTGTTGCCCACGATCGACGACTCGTTCTGCAGGTCGTTGTGCAGCCCGAGTCCCTTACGGGCGAGGTGCTCGCGGATCACGGCCATGCCGAGGTTGGTGCCGTCCTTGCCGCCGTACTCCTTCGGGAACGCGTACCGGTAGTGGCCGGCGGCGTCGGCCCGGCGACGCATCTCGACGAGCAGCGCCTCCCAGTCTTCGTTCGGTAGGCCGCCCCGATCCCAATCCGTCCGGGCGTCCTCACGCCGATGGTCGAAGAACCGCTCGTTGTCGTCCTGAGCCTGGAGCGGCGCGATCTCGCGCGCGATGAAGTCGTCGAGCTCGGCGAGGTAGTCGACGAGGTCCTGCGGAAGTTCGAAGTCCACGGGGTCTTCTCCAAAGATCAGCGGGCAGCCGAGCCGTCTCGATGGTCGGCGACCCGGTCACGAGCGAAGATACGTCCCTCGCGGGCACGATGACCGCAGAGCGGGGGCATCTGCACGTCATGAGCATCCTCGACATCATTCCTGCCTCGGAGCGAACCAAGCTCCGGCGCGCCGGCAAAGCCGGCTGGTCTCGGCCCATGCTGGCCACGCTGACGAACGACTACTTCTCCAGCCCCGACTGGATCTACGAGCGGAAGCTCGACGGAGAACGCGTCATCGGCGTGCGCGCCGGTCGGTCCGCCAAGCTCTACTCGCGCAGTCAGCAGACGCTCGACGGTGCATACCCCGAGATCGTGGACGCACTCGGGCTGCAGCAAGCAGACGACTTCACCATCGACGGCGAGGTGGTGGCGTTCGACGGCACGAGCACGAGCTTCTCCCGTCTCCAGCGTCGCATGCAGACCAAGGATCCGGAACAGGCCCGGCGGAGCGGCGTCGCCGTCTACTACTACGTGTTCGATGTCCTGCACGTCGACGGCTACGACGTCACGGGCGTTCCACTCCGGTCCCGGAAACGGCTTCTCCGAGCGCTTCTCGCTTATGCCAATCCGCTGCGATTCACATCGCACCGCAACACCGAAGGTGAACGGTTCTACGCCGAGGCTTGCCGCAAACGATGGGAGGGACTCGTCGCAAAGCGCGCCGACTCGACCTACGCGCACGAACGCTCACCGGACTGGCTGAAGTTCAAGTGTGTCAACAGCCAGGAGTTCGTCGTCGGCGGGTACACGGACCCGGGCGGAAGTCGGAAGGAGTTCGGGGCCGTCTTGATCGGGTACTACGAGGGCGACGACCTTCGCTACGCAGGAAAGATCGGCACCGGCTTCGACGACCGCACGCTGCACGATCTCGGTCGCCGACTCCGTCGACTGGAGCGTCCTGACTCTCCCTTCTTCGACCGCGTGCCGGGCCGCAACGTGCACTGGGTGAAGCCGCAGCTCGTGTGCGAGGCAGGCTTCACCGAATGGACGGGCGACGGGCGGCTGCGCCACCCGCGGTTCATGGGGTTGCGTCGCGACAAACGAGCGCGTGAGGTGGTACGCGAGCGGCCGTCTTGAGACCGATCAGCTTCGGCGACGAGCGAGAGTGTTGCGGTCGCGGTGGCAGTAGACGCCGTCGATGCGGGGTTGGTACATGAACGTCTCCTGCTCGTAAGAGAACTGATCGGGGATCGACAGGTCGACGGTCGTCCGAAATTGCGTCGTGCGCGCGGTGGTGGCCAGGTGCGGGTTGGAAAGGACCCCGAAGTCGTCGGCCCCCGCTTCGGCGCTCACGGTGACCGTGGTGTCTCCGGGTCGTGCTGACCCGCCGGCGAGCACCACGATGCCGCGGGGTGTGATGGCCCCTCGCATGACGAGCTCGTGCTCCGCGTCCCAGAACCAGTAGCCGACCTCGGTGTGGAACGGCACCTCTTCGTCCAAGCGCCACGCGGTGGTCGTGTAATCGAGGCGGTACAGCGCCTGGGCTCCGTTGTGGGCGGGGCCGGCCGGGGTGAACGAGCTCAGCTCACGGAAGCGGGCCGATTCCTCGCGACCTCGCGCGTACACGTAGGCGTCGTCGGAGCCCCGATCGCCTTCCCACTCTCCGATCAGGGGCGCCAGCGGCCCGAGAGCATCGGGTCCGGGGGGAGGAATGCTCATCGACGGCGACGGTACCGCTCCCGACCACGGCCACCGCAGGGCACGCGCGGCCGGGTCAGGCGCTGGTCGAGAACACGCCCACCGTCACGCGCACGATCGAATGCAACACCCCGGTCACCAGCTGGCGCAGGGTCGAGACCCGGGGGCGGTGGCCGTTGACGGCGGGCCACACCACGTCGATCGGCCGGTACTCGACCCCCCGCAGGTCGGGGGTCGGGCGGCGCGCCGCCCATGCCGTGCGCAGCTCGGGCGTGGCGCGGCGATGCTCGCTCAGGTAGGCGAGCGCCTCGGGCCAGGCCCCCGTTGTCGCCACGACTCCGCAGCTGCACCGAGCGGCCCACCGCCGGCCGGCAGTCGTCGAGGTGCCGCCGAGCTCGAAGCTGCGAACGGCGCCCATGTGAGCGTCCAAAACGGATCCAGAGGTTCCGATGGGACGCAATTGTGCTCCGGCGCGCCCGCGGAATCGGGGATGGTCCCGGGGGTGCGGTGAGTTTCGGCCCCGGGCGTGGTCGTAGTCGGGAAAGGGCTCCCCGAGGAGGTTCTCTTGGCCGCGCCCGACCCGCCGTCCCCGACCCCGCTCGAAGGCCTGCGCCCGCCGTCCGGACCGAGGACGATCGTCCTCGACATCTGCGCACCGATCGCGCGTGCCGCGGTCCCCGCCCTCTGCGAGCACGTCAGGCTGCTCCTCGCCAACGGCGACGTCGACCTCGTCACGTGCGAAGTCGGCGGGCTCGTGCACCCCGACGTCGCCGCGGTCGACGCCCTGGCGCGCCTGCAGCTCACAGCGCGGCGGTCGGGCCGGGCGATCCGGCTCCGCAACGCACAGATCGAGCTGTGCGAGCTCCTCGCGTTGACCGGGCTGCGGGACGAGCTACCGGTGTGCCCCGGCCTGCTCGCGCACCGGCAGGCCGAACAGCGGGAACAGATCCGGATCGACGAAGAAGTCGATCCCGCTGATCCGTCCGTCTGACACCCGCAGGACGTGGATCGCCCACGCCTCGAAGCTCCCGTCGGGACCACCGGCGCGCCATTGCGCGAACGCGGGCGACCCGTTCGCCTCGATGGGCTCGAACCGCGAGCCGCGACAGCCCGAACCGGCGCCGAGCAGCCACTTGCGAAGCTCGTCGGCGCCTTCGAGCCACAGCTCGTAGGGCGGCATCGACATGGTGGCGTCCTCGTGCAGCAGCGAGACGAGCGAGTCGATGTCGAAGCGCTCGAAGGCGTCGACGTAGCGAGCCAGCAGCGCGCGCTGCTCCTCGTCCTGCGGCATCAGCACGTCGGACTCGGCGACGTTGCTCTCGGCGAGCGTGGAGCGGGCGCGCTGGAGGGCGCTGTTGACCGAGACGACGCTCGTGTCGAGCAACTCGGCCACTTCGCTCGCCTTCCACCGCAGCACCTCGCGCAGGATCAGCACTGCGCGCTGGCGGGCCGGCAGGTGCTGGAGGGCCGCGATGAACGCCACCCGGATCGTCTCGCGGGACTCGCTCACCTCGGCGGGGTCCTCGGTCGGCTGCACAGCGCGGCCGTCGGGGATGGGCTGGATCCACTTGCTCTCGGGCAGGCGCGGGCCCGCCTCCGAGTCTCCCGACGACGACGACACGAGGTCCATCGGCAGCGCCCGGCGCTGCCGCCCCTGGATCATGTCGAGGCAGACGTTGGTGGCGATGCGGTACAGCCACGATCGCACCGCAGATCGTCCTTCGAAGCGGTCGAAGCCGCGCCAGGCGCGCACGAGCGTCTCCTGGACGGCGTCCTCAGCCTCGAACGACGAGCCGAGCATTCGGTAGCAGTAGCCGGTCAGCTCGACGCGATGCTGCTCGAGGGTTCGTTCCAGGTCCGGCGCGGCGACGTCGGTCATGGGTGCTCCTCTTTGCGCTGGAGGCAGGGCGGTGAGTCGGGGGTGGGCTCGACGATCTGGACATAGTTGCCGTCGAGGTCCAGAACCGTCCCGATTATGCCCCAGCGCGTGCGCTCCAGCTCACGGACCCAGACGGCCTCGAGCGCGACCAGCCTCGCCTCGGCCGTGCGGATGTCGTCGACATGGAAGTTGAGGATGATCCGCGCCGGCTCGACGGTGTTCGGGGCGTCGGCAGTGCCGAGCGCGAAGCGGAGCTCGACGCCGCCCGCGGTGAGCAGCGGGTCGGCATGCGTCAGGCCGAGGGCCTGCCGGTACCACGCCGCCGCCCGGTCGGGCGCGCGCGATTCGAGCGTGATCGCGCGGATGCGGGCGCGCCGCCGCACGCCCGAAGGTATCTCCGGAACGGGTGCGTCCGCGACCATCACGACGACCCCGGTCACTCCTTCAGCTCGATGATCTGCACGTAGTTGCCGTCCGGGTCGACGAGCGTGCCGAACAGACCGCCCGCGCGTTCTTCCAGCTCGACCAGCCACGTCACGCCGAGTGCGTTCAGGTGGTCGGCGGTTGCGCGCGCGTCGTCGACGTGGAAGTTGAGGATCACCCGCCCGGGGTCGGGGTTCTTTTCGGCGACGTCGCTGCGCCCGTCGATGAGCACCGACGTGTCGCCGAACGTCCCGGCGAACATCGTCGGCGTCACCTCGGTGAACGCTTCTCCGCTGTCGCCCGGGGCCAGGGCGGCGGCGTACCAGTCGCGAAGCCGGTGGGGGTTCGTGGTGCCGAGCAGGATGCTGCCGAGTGCCGGTGTCGTCATCAGACTTCGAGCTCGCCGAGTGCCACGCCACCGTTGACTTCGAAGATGTTGCCGGTCGGGTCCTTGAACCACGCCGTCTTGAACGCTCCGGTGTCGTGGATGTCGCCGTCGCGGGTGACGCCCGGGACGTCGTCGTACCGCTCGAAGGCCACTCCCCTCGCCTTGAGCTCGCGCACCGTCCCCTCGAGGTCGTCGACGGTCCAGAGCGCCGTGGTCCCCCGGTTGGTGCCGGCGGTCTGCGACTCGTAGACGATGAGCGTGCTGGCGCCACTCCGGTAACGGATGACGGCCGGTGAGCTGTCCAGCCTCGTGAGCCCAAGGGCATCCTCGTAGAACTTCGCCGCTTCGGCCGCGTCCTTGACGGGCACCATCGTCGTCACGTCTCGTTCACCCAACATGGCATCCTCCTCGTGGCGTGCCAACGGGGCGGTCTCGAATTACGACCGGCACGCCCCGAGGAATTCATCGCGGGCCCAGCCGTTCCTCCCTGTGACGCCCGTCACCGATGAGACCAGGTCCGTCGCACGGTCTTGGCTACCGTGAGCACCGTGGCGTCGGCCGACGAGAAGGTCCTCGAGATCGACGGGCACGAGCTCCACATCTCGCATCCCGACAAGGTGTTCTTCTCCGAGCACGGCGAGACCAAGCTCGACCTCGTCAACCACTACCTCCGCTTCGCCGAGCCCGTGATGCACACGATGGGCGGCCGGCCGACGCTCATGCAGCGGTTCCCCGAAGGCGCGAGCGGCTCGAACTTCTTCCAGAAACGAGTGCCGAAGTCGGCGCCCGACTGGCTGCAGACGACGATCGTGAGCACACCGAACGGGACGACCTCGAGGGCACTGGTGGTGGCCGACCTCGCCCATGTCGTCTGGGCCGTCAACATCGGGTGCCTCGGCTTCCACGTGTGGCCGTACCTCGCGGACGACCCCGAGCACGCCGACGAGCTCCGTCTCGACCTCGACCCCCAGCCGGGCAACGACTTCACACACATTCGGGCGGCGGCGGCCAAAGTGCGGTCGTTCCTCGACGAGATCGGCATCGTCGGGTACCCGAAGACGACCGGCAACCGCGGCGTGCACGTCTACATCCGCCTCGAGCCGCGGTGGGATTCCTACGACGTCCGACGCGCTGCCGTCGCCGCCGCCCGCGAGCTCGAGCGGCGTCACCCCGATCTCATGACTGCGGCGTGGTGGAAGGAAGAGCGAGGCGAGCGGGTCTTCCTCGACTTCAACCAGAACGCGCCCCACAAGACCGTGTTCGGCGCGTGGTCGGTGCGCGCCCGTATCGGCGCGCAGGTGTCCACGCCGCTGTATTGGGACGAGATCGACGAGATCCACCCCGACGATCTGACGATCTCCACGCTGCCCGCCCGGATCGAGGCGCACGGCGATCCGTGGGCCGAGATGAACGACCATCCGCAGTCGCTCGAACCACTGCTCACCATGTACGCGCAGGATCGCGCCAACGGGCTGATGGACGCGCCGTGGCCGCCCGTCTACCCGAAGCAGCCCGACGAACCGCCGCGGGTCGCGCCCAGCCGCGCCCGCAAGGAGTAACGGAGACTCGCCGCCGATGGTCTTCGTGTCGCGCCCGCGTGACCTGCTGCGGGCCAAGGATCTCGCCGACGCCCGGTATTTCGAGCCGCTGGGGGTGGGCGACCTTGCCCGCGCTGCCGGCTTCTCACGCGCCCACTTCAGCCGCGAGTTCCGCCGCACCTTCGGCGAGTCTCCCCACTCGTACCTCTTGACTCGGCGGCTCGAGCGCGCCGCCGCGCTCTTGCGGAACACGGACCGCTCGGTAGCGCGCATCTGCGTCGACGTCGGGTTGCAGAGCATCGGCTCGTTCACTACGAGCTTCACCCGCACCTACGGCGTCTCCCCTACGGCGTACCGCGGCTTGTTCCCGCGAGCAGCCAACCACGCGCAGATCCCGACGTGCTTCATGCGTGCGTACGGACGCCCGCGAAACCGCACGTTTCGAGAAGACAGGCGTCCCGCAAATCCTTAGCGTGCGCTGCACACGTTCCGTCGAGGAGGAGGACGAATGATCCGGATCGGCACCGCACAACTCTGGGTCCACGACCAGGGCGAAGCGCTCGAGTTCTACACCAAAAAGGTCGGGATGGAGATCCGGTCCGACGTCACCGTTCCCGAGCTGGGCAACTTCCGCTGGCTCACCGTGGGGCCCGCCGGGCAGTCCGACATCGCGATCGTCCTGATGGCGATCCCGGGACCGCCGGTGATGGACGAGCAGACCGCCAAGGAGGTTCGCTCGCTGATGGCCAAGGGCTTCGCCGGGACGATCTTCCTCGAGACCGACGACTGCCAGACCGCGTACAACGAGCTCCGGGGGCGCGGCGTCGAGTTCGCCGAGGCGCCGGAAGAGCGGCCCTACGGGATCGACGCCGCGTTCCGTGATCCCTCGGGGAACAACATCCGTCTCACCGAGCCGCGGGAGATCACGAGCGCTTGACGATCCCGCCCGCACGGTCAGCCGACCGTGCGGGCGTCACGGGCGAAGAAGTTCTCACCGTCGAGTGCGCGGCGGGCCTGGCGGCCCACGCCGCGTCGTAGCGGGCGGCTGAGCTCACCAAGGCATCTCCCACGGTGCTCGCGAGAGCGGGTGGCCCCTCTCGACGAACGACTTGAGGTTCGACACGACGGCCGACCACCCGGCGGCGAATCCTTCGCGTTCGCTCTCGTCGGCGAGGTTCTCCTGCGTGACGGTCAAACGCACGATCTCGCCGTAGGGCTGGATGTCGGCGGCGAACCGCGTCGGTCCGTCGGCCCGCGTCTCGTCGGGTGTGGACCACGTCGCCAACAGGCGGACGGGCGGCACGCTCTCCAGGACCGTGCCGACGACATCGGCGGTCTGCGCGTCGTCCGTGCGCTGGTGCTCCCACCGCGAGCCGGCCTGCCAGTCCGAGACGTTGCGGTGACCCCAATACTCGGCGGACAGATCGGCGTCGGTCAGCGCGCGCCAGACCTGCTCCGGCGTGGCCTCGATGTACGACACGTACTCGAACTTCATGCCGCATCCGTCTTCGTCTTGTAGTGGTCCCGGAGATCCTCCCAGTGCTTCTTCTCCCAAGGGATGCTCTTGGCGTCGACCACGCCTTCGAGTCGGTCGAGGAGCGTGTGCCACCCGGCGAGATCGCGCGGGGCGTTGGCGAAGTCGAATCCGGCGGGCTCGGTGTGCGTGAGCGTCAGCCGGCAACCGCCGTGGTCGTCGCGCAACTCCCAGCGGGCGATCGAGCCGGGATCGGAGCCGAAGGTGTGCTCGAAGAGTCGGGGCGGGTCGACTCGAAGGACCGTGTCACGAGCGACCAACGCGGCTTCCCCGGCCTCGGCGACGATCGCCTCGACGAGCTCGGGCGGACCGGTCGTGCGGAAGTGGAACTTCCCACCCTCCACGAGGTCGAGGTCCACCTCGCCTTCGCCGAACCACTGCGTGATCCGTTCGGGTCGGGTGATCGCGTCCCACACCTGCTCGACCGGATGCCGAAACCGGCGCTCGAAGCGAAGGACGTACCGCCCGTCGACCTCTTCGATCGTCCCGTCGGCCGGTGTGGTCTGCGGGCTCGAGTTCGTCGCCATACTTAGTCCTCCTTGTACTCGGTCTCGTCGTCGAGGTGGCGTTCCAATGCATCGAGGCGCTGGGTCCAGAACCGCCGGTACGGCGCGAGCCAGGCGTCGATCTCGGCGAGGGGCTCGGCGCGCACGCGGTACCAGCGTCTCTGGGCGTCGACTCGCACCTCGACGAGGCCGGCTTCGCGCAGCACGCGGAGGTGCTTCGACACACCGGGTTGGCTCAGCGATACGCCCTCGACCAGCTCCCCCACCGAGCGCTCCCGCACCCGCAGCAGATCGAGGATCTCGCGCCGCCGGGGCTCCGCCAGCACGTCGAACGTGGTCGCTGCCATGCACTCAACATATCCAGACGGTTATGTGCCTGTCAAGGCATACAGACCCTACCCACGGAGCCCCCGATGGACCGGAGTCGGGAAGCGCGGGAGCACGACCGCGCCGCCGAGCCAGGCCTGCAGGCGATCGATCTCCCGCTCGACGGCGCGTCGCCCGTCGGCCCCGATGTCGTCGAGCGCGTGCCAGACGATCTCGCCGCCGGCGCGCTGGGTCCAACCGCCGACGATGCGACCGTCCCACCACACCGTGGGCCCGGCGTTTCCGGCCCGGTCGAACAGGGCGGACCTGTGCGCGCCGAGGTACCACGCCCGCTCGGCCCAGCCCATGACGGTCGGGTCGAGGCTCGGCAGCAGCGCGGCCCACGGCTTCGGCGACCGTACGGGCCCGTCGTCGCCGGCAAGCACGATCCCGGTCTCGCCGTGGTCGAGCTCGACCTCGACGGTGTCGAGCTCGGCGACGGCGGTGCGCGTCTGGCCCAACGTCCACCCCGTCCACCACTTCAGGTCACCAATCGTCCCGGGACCGAATGCGGCCAGCCAGCGCCGGGCGAGTTCGGCGCGCGCCTCGTCCGGCTTCAAGGCCGGCATGCCCGCCGGGAGCCAGGACGTCATCGGCGCCCACCGGTATCGCGTGCTCGTCCACGACCCCTGCGGCCGGCCGCGCACGACGCGCTGCTCGCACGCGAGCAGGAACAACACCCGGGTGGTCATGCCCATCTTGCCGGCCCACGTCTTGCCCTCGCCGTACGGGATCTGCTTGCGCAGGCGCGGCACGGCCTTCGACAGATCCGCTCCCGTGACCTCGCCGCGCGCTTCGATCGCGGCGACGGTCTCGGCCTCGGCCTGGCGCAGCCACCGCGCCCCGTCGCGGGCGATGCCGGCCTCCTCGATCATCCGCGCGGTCCGCTTGCGCTCGGGAGGCACGAGCGCTTCTGTCACGGCGGCCTGCACGATCGGGACGAGCCCGACGGGGAGGACGAACAGCGTCCGGCGCATGCAGAGCGTGCGCACGAGCGTCCGATCGTCATAGAGCGCCCGCTCGACGGCCTCGACAGTGGGCTTCTTCAGACGGGCGGCGGCAGCCAGGAACACGGTGGCGGGGTCGGTCGAGTGGAGGCCGACCATCCCTTCCGCGAGCGCCACGACGTCGGTGGCCTTCGCCGAGGGCGCCAGGTGATGCCGGACGGCGAGCCTCGCGCGGCGCTCGCGATCGGAGATTCGCCTCATGGTGCCATCGTCGCGTCCGGAGGCCCCGAATGGCCGAAGGCTCGAGGCCGGCCCGCTCGCCTACTCCCGGCGGCGTAGCGGGGGAGCCGCCCGCCGGACGATGACACCCCCGCACCGGGGTCTTACCTTGCAGGTATGAGGCCCGGCCCCGCACCGGTGCGGTTCGCGGACGCGTTGCCGTCCTGGGCGCGTGGACGTTGGGCCGACGCCGAGATCGCAGTCGTCGTCGGGGTGCTCCAGATCGCCGGCACCATCCTTGCGTCCCGGCATCAGGCCGGTCGCAGCCCGTTGGATGTGCTTGCGTACACGCTTCTGGCGATCGGACCGGCAGCGTTGCTGTGGCGGCGTCGCCACCCGGCCGCGGTCCTGGTCGTCGTCTTCGCCACGACGCTCGCGTACTGGTTGAGCGACTATCCACGAGGGCCGGTCTTCTTCGCGCTGATCGTCGCCTTCGTCACGACGGTCATGGCGGGTCTGCGGGTCCTCGCGATCGTCGTCGTCGTCGCCGGCTGGTTGAGCTTTACGTGGCTGCCGTATCTCGTCGGCAACGAGTCCGAGCCCAGCCCGGCCGCAACCGTCGGCCTCCTGGCGTGGCTGCTCGTCCTGTCCGCGATCGGCGAGTTCGCACGCGTCAGCCGTGAGCGGGGCGCCGAGAGAGCGCGCTCGCGAGAGGAAGAAGCTCTTCGCCGAGCGAGCGAGGAACGTCTGCGCATCGCGCGCGAGCTGCACGACGTGCTCGCCCACAACATCTCGCTCGTCAACGTGCAGGCCGGCGTCGCCCTCCATCTCATGGACGAGCAGCCGGAGCAGGCGCGCACCGCGCTCACCGCGATCAGGCAAGCGAGTAAGGACGCGTTGGGCGAACTGCGGTCCGTGCTGGAGGTGTTGCGTCGATCCGGTGAGGAGGAGCCGCGCACGCCGCAGCCCGGCCTGGACGAGCTCGACGACCTCGTCTCCCGAGCCGGCGCGGCCGGGGTCGAGGTGACGATCGAGGTGGACGGCAGCCCGCGCGAGCTGCCCGCCGAAGTCGACTTGGCGGCGTTCCGCATCGTGCAGGAGGCGGTGACCAATGTCGCCCGACATTCGGGGCAGTCCAGTGCGACCATCCGCGTCGCGTACGGCAAGGACGACCTGACGGTGCAGGTCGACGACAACGGCCGCGGGGCGACCCCGGGCACGATCTCGGGCGGCGGCAGCGGCATCGCCGGGATGCGGGAACGAACGGTCGCGCTGGGCGGCCGTCTCGACGCCGGGCCGGGGCCCGGTGGTGGCTTCCGCGTCCGCGCCCAGCTCCCGGTGGACGGCGCGCGGTGATCTCGGTCCTGCTCGCCGACGACCAGGCGCTGGTCCGCGCCGGCTTCAGCGCCCTCCTCGACGCCCAGGACGACATCGAGGTCGTCGCCGAAGCCGACGACGGCGAAGAGGCGGTGCGGCTGGCGAAGAGCCATGCCCCCGACGTGGTCCTCATGGACATTCGCATGCCGGGTCTGGACGGCTTGTCCGCCACGCGCGAGATCGCGGCCGATGAGCAGCTGTCGTCGGTCCGCATCGTCATCCTGACGACGTTCGAGCTCGACGAGTACGTGTTCGAGGCGCTGCGCGCCGGCGCGAGCGGCTTCCTCGTCAAGGACACCGAGCCGGTCGAGCTGATCCGCGCCGTGCGCGCTGTCGCCGCCGGGGAGGCGTTGCTGTCGCCGAGCGTCACGAGGCGGTTGATCGCCGAGTTCGCAACGCGCGCCAAGGAGCCCGCTCGCGGCCCCGAGCTCGACGGCCTCACCGATCGCGAACGCGAGGTCATGGCGCTCGTCGCCGAGGGACTCTCGAACGACGAGATCGCCGAGCGGCTCTTCGTCAGCCCGGCCACGGCGAAGACACACGTGAGCCGGGCGATGATCAAGCTGAACGCCCGCGACCGCGCCCAACTCGTCGTGTTCGCCTACGAGTCCGGCCTCGTCCGCCCCGGCTGGGCGGGCTGAGACACCTACCCCGGACGCGGTAGGGCGACAGCCCCTCCTGCGCCGGACGGCGTAGCGGCGAAACCTTCGTCGGGGCGACGACTCCTCGGGCCCGTGTCGCGACGATCGTCACGACGCGACCCCAGGAGGTCCCAGATGACAAAGACGCTCGCACCCCCCCGAGCGGCCGTCGCCCGCGCCGAGCACGCCACCAAGGTGTACGGCTCGGGGGAGACCGCGGTTCGTGCCATCGACGACGTCACCGTCGAGTTCGCGGCGGGACGGTTCACCGCGATCATGGGCCCGTCCGGCTCGGGCAAGTCGACGCTCATGCACTGTTCCGCCGGGCTCGACGATCTCACGTCGGGCGAGGTCTTCGTCGGCGACGTGGCGCTCGGCTCGCTGTCGGACAAGGAGCTGACGCTCCTGCGCCGGGATCGCATCGGCTTCGTCTTCCAGTCGTACAACCTGATCCCGACGCTCACGGCACTCGAGAACATCACGCTGCCGACGGCGCTGGCCGGCAGGAAGCCGAACCGGGAGTGGGTCGACGGCGTGATCGACACCGTCGGCCTGCGCGACAGGCTGTTGCACCCGCCTTCCGAGCTGTCCGGTGGGCAGCAGCAGCGCGTCGCGGTGGCGCGGGCGCTCGCCACGCGCCCGCAGATCGTCTTCGCCGACGAGCCCACGGGCAACCTCGACTCCCGGGCGGGAGCCGAGATCCTCGGATTCATGGCGCAGGCCGTCCGTGACCTGGCGCAGACGATCGTCATGGTCACCCACGACCCGGCGGCAGCCGCGTACGCGGATCGGGTCGTGTTCCTCGGCGACGGGAGGATCGTGGGCGAGCTCGCCGATCCCACCGCCGAGACCGTCATCAACCGCATGCAGCTGCTGGGAGGTTGAGCGATGCGCACCGTCATGCTCAAGGGACTCCTCGCCCACAAGCGCCGGCTGTTCGGCACGTTCCTCGCCGTCTTCCTCGGCGTGGCGTTCCTCTCGGGGACGCTCGTCCTCGGTGACACGCTGCGAGGCAACTTCGACAACCTCTTCACCGAGGCGAACGCGGGCACCGACGCCGTCGTCCGCCACGCCTCGAAGCTCGGCACCGATCCGGGCGAGGCAAAGAGCCAACGAGGCCTCATCGACACGACGGTGGTCGACAAGGTGCGCAGCGTCGACGGTGTCGCCGACGCCGCCCCCTATGTGGAGGGCTTCGGTCAGATCCTCGGCAAGAACGGCGACAAGCTCGGCGGCAACGGCCCGCCCACGCTGGCGGGCAACTGGATCGACAACCGCGCCCTCAGCCCGTATCACCTGGTCGAAGGGCGGGCGCCACGCGCCGGCAACGAAGTCGTGATCAACCGCGGCGCTGCGAGCAACGGCAACCTGCACGTGGGCGACACGACCACCGTCCAGACGCCGGAGCCCGTGCCCGTCACGGTGGTCGGCATCTCCAAGTTCGGCTCCGCCGACGGGCTGGGCGGCGTCACGTTCACCGCCTTCACGCTCGCGAGCGCGCAGGAGCACCTCCTCCACCGCACCGACCAGGTGACGAGCATCTCGGTGAAGGCGCAACCCGGTGTACCGCAGGACGTGCTCGTGAAACGCATTCAGCGCGCGCTTCCCGCCGACGTCCAGGCGATCACGGGCGCAAAGCTCACCAACGAGAACACGAGCGACATCAACAAGGAGTTCCTCGACCTGTTCACGACGTTCCTCGTCGTGTTCGCCGGCGTCGCGCTCCTGGTCGCCACGTTCAGCATCTACAACACGTTCTCGATCATCGTCGCTCAGCGCACGCGGGAGTCCGCCCTGCTGCGCGCCATCGGCGCCGGGCGCGGTCAGATCCTCACGTCGGTCGTGGTCGAGGCGTTGCTCGTCGGCATCGTGGCGTCCGCGGTCGGGCTCCTCGGAGGGCTCGGCATCGCCGGCCTGCTGAAGGGTGTCTTCGACAGCTTCGGGTTTGCGTTGCCCGCCGGCGGCCTCGTGTTCAAGACCTCGGCCGTCGTGATCTCGCTGGTGGTCGGCGTGATCGTCACGCTCGTGGCCGGCGTGGCCCCGGCGATCAAGGCCTCGCGTGTCGCGCCACTGGCGGCGATCCGGGACGTGTCGGTCGAGAGCACCACCGCGTCTGCCCGGCGGGCAATCACCGGGCTGGCATTGACCGCCATCGGCGTCGCCGTCGTGCTCGTCGCCGTCCTGAGCGGCGGCGGTTCGGTGCTCGCACTGGCCGGGCTCGGCGCCGTGCTCACCATGGTCGGCGTCGTCGTGTTCGGTCCGGTGGTGGCCCGACCGGCGAGCCGTGTGATCGGCGCGCCGTTGCGGTTGCTGCGGGGCGTCACGGGCTCACTCGCCCGCGAGAACGCCATGCGGAACCCTCGCCGCACCTCGGGCACCGCCGCCGCGCTCATGGTCGGCGTCGGCGTCGTCACACTGTTCACGATCTTCGCCGCGTCCCTCAAGGCGTCGATCGACAACAGCGTGTCGCAGTCGTTCACCGGCGATCTCGTGGTCAGCACGGGCCGGTTCGGCGGCGGCGGGATCAGCCCACAGCTCGCGCGTGACGTCGGGCAGCTCCCCGTGGTGAAAGACGCGACGGGGCTCGGAAGAGGACGGGCACTGGTCGGCACCGGCACCCAGACGGTCACGATCGCCGACCCGACCAAGCTCGGCGGCGTCCTCGACCTCGGCGTTACGAAGGGCTCGATCGGGACCCTCGGTCCGGAGCAGCTCGCGATCTCGCAGCGGACCGCCGACGACAAGGGCTGGACGCGCGGGTCCCGGGTCCCGGTCACCTTCTCGGACGGAGCGACGAGCGAGCTCACGGTCGGAGCCGTCTACAACTCCCGCAACATCGTCGGCAACTACCTGTTGCCGCGGGAGGCGTGGGCGCCGCACGCGGTCCAGGACATCGACACGACGGTGCTCGTCGGCCTGAAGCCCGGGGTCGGTATCGAAAGCGGCAAGCGCGCCGTCCAGCGCACCGTCGACGCCTACGGCGCACCCGACGTGGAGAACCGCAGCCAGTTCATCGCAACCGAGACCCAGGGCGTCGACATGATGCTCGGCATCGTCTACGTCCTGTTGGCGCTGGCCATCCTGATCGCCCTGATGGGCATCGCCAACACGCTGTCCTTGTCGATCTACGAGCGGACCCGGGAGCTCGGGCTCCTCCGCGCCATCGGTGAGACCCGGCGACAGCTGCGGTCGATGATCCGGTGGGAGTCGGTGATCATCGCGGTGTTCGGCACGCTCGGCGGGCTCGGCGTGGGAGTGTTCCTCGGCTGGGCCCTCGTCGAAGCGGCGTCGCAGGGATCCGGCGACTTCATCTCGCCCACGTTCTCGGCCCCGGTCGCCCAGCTCGCCATCCTGCTCGTCGTGGGCGGGATCGCCGGCGTGCTCGCCGGCCTGCGGCCCGCACGGCGGGCGGCGAAGCTCCCCGTCCTACGAGCCATCGTCACCGAGTAGCGAGATGTCCGACCGCCGCGCCCGCCCCCACTCCCCCCGCACACCTACCGGGGCGGCCGCGGTGTCGGGCAAACAACGCCTCGTCGTCGGCACGATCGTCAACATCGCGGCAGTCATGGCCTGGGGGGCGGAAACCTTGGATCGCCGTGAGCCAACACGAAGGAGATGCACATGAGCTCGACACCGCTCCTCGAGGGGAAGGTCGCCGTCATCACCGGCGCGAGCCGCGGGATCGGAGCCGCGACGGCCCGGGCGTTCAGCGCTGCCGGCGCGTCCGTGGCGCTCGCGGCGCGCGACGAAGCTGCGCTCGATGCGCTGGCCGACGAGCTCTCGAGCAACGGCCACGGCGCGATCTCGGTGCCGACCGACGTCGGCGACGCGGCGGCGGTCGAGCGGCTCGTCGCAGAGACGGTGCGCGCCTTCGGGCACCTCGAGCTGGCGTTCAACAACGCCGCGGGCGGCGGCCAGCCGCCGACCCCGCTCGCCGATCTTCCCGTCGACTCGTACGACAGCGCGGTCGCGATCACGCTCCGAAGCGTGTTCCTGTCGATGAAGTACGAGATCCCCGCCATGCTCGAGTCGGGTGGCGGAGCCATCGTCAACATGTCGTCGACGGCCGGCACGGAAGCGGTGGGCGGGCTCGCCGGCTACGTCTCCGCCAAGCACGGCGTCATCGGGCTGACCAAGACGGCCGCACTCGATTACGCGAGCCGAGGCGTCCGCGTGAACGCAGTCGCTCCCGGGCCCATCCTCACCGAGAATCTCGAGCGCGCCGGGCCGAAGATGCAAGAACGCGCCGGCCTCGCGATGCCGATGCGCAGGATCGGCCAGCCCGACGAGGTGGCACGCGCGGTCGTGTGGCTCTGCTCGGACCAGGCGAGCTTCACGACCGGCGTCACGCTCCCCATCGACGGCGGCAAGCTCGCCGGCATGGCCCCCTTCAGCGCGCCGCGCGACTGAGGCCACGACCCGGTCGGAGTTAGGCGTCCGCCTCCCCGTCGCAGTGCCCGGGCGACGGCGGGACGTCGAGGGCAGGGTTCCGGTCGAAGAAGCCGACCGGCGCGAGCAGGAAGCCGGTGGACTCCACCGGCATAACGGGCCAGTCCTCGGGCCGGGGGATGTGGGTCAGGCCGAACGTGTGCCACACGACGACGTCCGTGTCGGCGACGGGCCGGTCGGCGGCCGTCCATCGCGGCAGCCCGTCTCCCCCGCCGTGCTGGTTCGGGTAGTCGCCGGCGGCGCGGCGTTCGTCGGCGCGGTACGGCGTGACCCAGAGGTTGCGCGTCGCGAACGTCGCCCGCCGACCGACGCTCGACTCGGGCCGCGCGAGCAGCGTCGGCGTCGAGGCGGGCACGAGCTTGTACCCGACGGGCTCCCCGAGGCGGTTGCGCACCTCGGGATTGACGATCTTCCAGCACCGGCTGCGTGACGGGTCCACGATCCGTTGCGCCTGCAGTTCCGTCTCGAGCGGCGTCGCCTCGGCCGTGAACGCGTTGCCCAACGGGTTGTCGGGACCGTCCGGCGCTGCCACCGAGTCGACCTCGTAGACGGTGTTCGCCGTCCCGTCGACGTCGAAGTCGAGACGCACGTTGAACAGGTGCTGGTGGTACGGCGCCGCCAGTTGCGGCGCGACCATCGCCGCGTTGCCGAGCACCCCGTCGCCGTCCACTGCCATGGTCGACATGACGCCCGTCAACTTGACCTCGAGCTGCATGCTCCCGTCGAGGTAGAAGTACCAGTAGAAGCCGTACTCGTAGTTGCCGACCGTCGCGATCGAGCTGATCACGAGGCGACGCTGGCGACGGACCTCCGTGGTGCCGGTACGGAGATCGACGTGCTTCCAGAGGATGCTGTAGTCCTCCTCGTGCATGCAGATCGCGTTCTCGATCGTGTAGGGCTCGCCGCGCTCATTGCCGAATGTGACGTCGAGATAGCGGATCTCCCCCAGACAGTCGCACCCGAGCGTCAGCGAGTTCGCCATCCGTCCGAGGCCCCACTCGCCGGCGTCGAACGCGTTCTTCCAGTTGTGCATCGGTCCCGTGTGCCCGTACGGGACGACCATCTCGCTCACCGAGGCGCGGTGCACGATCGGGCGCACGCGGCCGCCGTCCTCGTAGCCGATCGTGTGCAGCACCAGCCCTTCATATGGATCCATCGACACGCGCATTGACCAGCGCTGCCAGCGCACGAGGTTGCCGTCGACGGTGAAGCTCGGCCCCTCGGGCTGCGTGATCTCCAGCGGCTTGAGGTCGTCACGCATCGGCCCCACGTCGTCGCGTAGGTAACCGCCGCGCTCGGACGGGAGGGGCACGAGGCCGTGGTCGACGACTTCGAGCACCTCCCCCCGCCCGTTGTCGACGAAGGCGATGAGCCCTTCGATCGGTCGGGCGTAGCCGTTGTCGGTGTCGGTCTCCCGGTAGTACGCGAGGCAGCGGCAGATGCGCCGCCCTTCTTCGTGCGAGAGTCCGAAGTTGCCGGCCGGCCACGGGTCGATCTGGACCCGGGTGAGATCGGTGATGCCGCGGCGGGCGAGAGCCGCCTTCCATT
Source organism: Acidimicrobiia bacterium (assembly GCA_035938395.1). Lineage (GTDB taxonomy): Bacteria > Actinomycetota > Acidimicrobiia > IMCC26256 > JACDBD01 > JALZAA01. The sequence continues at coordinate 4,497 of DASZGY010000097.1, read as the reverse complement.
CGGGGTGCTCGTGCAGCGCGACGATCGCGTTGAACGACTCCCCGTACAGCAGGGCCGGGCGCACGCCCGGCACCTCGCGCCACGACGCGACCGCGCCGCGGCCGACGTCGACGACCGCCTCCACGACGTCCGCCGCCGGGCCTGGGACGATCGCGACCCGCACGCGCCGGTCGACCGCATCGCCGGCGGTGAAGCCTGCGACCGCTTCCTTGGAGGGCTCGTCGAGACCGAAGTAGGCGAACAGCGCTGAGTCGGCCATGCGACCGTCGGCCCGCAGCACGGCCGCGGCCGCCTGGATCTCAGCCGCGTCCAGCGCGTCCAGCGGATGGGCGGAGCGGGTCCCCGATCCGGTTCGTGCCGTGTCGATCGCCATGCCGTCCTTCCCCCTTGCCGGGCTCGGATCCCGTCTAGTACACCGCGGGCGCCCGGCGAGCGTACGACGCTGCTCGTAGGCGGACGCAGACTGCTGCGCCGACTGGTGTACCTGCGAAACCTCCCGTGGCCGGACGCAAATGGGCCGCGACCTCGGCACCATCGGTTGCGAGGAGTGAAAACAAGGAGGTCGAGCAATGTTGGCTGATGCTGGATGGTGGCCCGGGTTCGGGCTGCTGTGGATCGCGCTCTTCTGGGGCGTCGCCGCCCTCGTCCTCCGGCGGCGCCGAGGCTGGAGGGGTCACCCGAGCGCGTCGGGCGAGGCCGTGCTCAGCGAGCGCTACGCCCGCGGAGAGATCACCGAGGACGAATATCGAGAGCGCATCCGCGTCCTGAAGGGCGGCCCGTAGACGGTCGGGTGCCCGTTGACCAAACCCGACCGATTCGGTCGTATATTGGGATGGCGATCCTCCGACACGCAGGAGGGAGTCATGACCGCCCGCAAGCTGTTCTCGTTCCCGAACCCCGTCAACGAGCTGTCGGCGCGCCTCGTCGCGGGTGGGGTCGTCACCATGGCTGTGGCTGCGATCGTCTTCGGTCAGTTCTGGCTGCTCATCCCGCTCGCGTACGGGTTCGTCGCCCGGGTGCTCACGGGCCCGACACTGAGCCCGCTGGGCTCGCTCGTCACCAAGGTGGTCACGCCGCGGCTGTCGTTGCCGGCGAAGTACGTGCCCGGACCGCCGAAGCGATTCGCCCAGGGCATCGGTGCGACCATCTCGGTCGCGGCGGTGGTGGCGTACTTCGGGTTCGGGAGCTCAGGCGCCGCGTACGTGCTGCTCGGCCTGATCGTCGTGGCGGCGACGCTCGAGTCGGTGTTCGCCTTCTGCATCGGCTGCGCGATCTTCGGTGTGCTCATGCGCTGGGGCGTCATCCCCGACGAGGTGTGCGAGCGGTGCAACGACATCTGGGGCGGCGCTCGAGTCAGAGCTCCTGGCGAAGATCGCCTTCCCGAAGTCGGCCGAGTTCTGGATGAACAGCGCCGCGTTCCCCCACACGAACGGGAGCCACAGCGGGATGCCCAACACGCTCGGTGACGCGTAGGCCCAGGCGCCGGTCTGGATGGCCAGGCCCTCCGCGAGCGGGCCGAAGACGAAACCCACGGCGTAGACGCAGGCGCTGGTCCGGCTCGGCCGGAGCGAATAGATGGCGACTCCGGTCGCGATCTGGAGCGAAGTGAGCGCGAGCGGGGAGCGCCAGAGCACGCTCGTGAGCAGCAGCGTCGCCAACCCCAACGTCGCGTTGAGCAGGGCCCTCCGGGAATCCGGCACGGCGCAGAGCTTCGCACGTCTCGAATGGCTCTGCGCGACCCGGCTACGCCCGGCCGGCGCGGGCCGGGGCGGTGAACGGGTAGGCGAGGTGTCTGAGGTACCCCACCTGCGGGACGGGATCGGGGATGCCGAAGCCGCGGGGACGTTTGTCCTTCGGCATGTACGCGGTGCCGAAGATCCGGTCGACGATGGGCAGGCCGAAGTTCTTGTCCTTCGCCTCCGGGTCGATTGCGTGGTGCCAGTGGTGCCATTCCGGCGTGTTGATGACCCAGCGGAGCCCGGGAAATCGCAGCCGTACGTTGGCGTGCTGGAAGATCGCCAGCAGGGTGACGAGCACGGCCACGCCGGCGAACGTGCCACCGCCGTACCCGAGGATCACGAGCGGCAGCACGGTGAACGCCTGCGTGAAGGCCTGGTCCAGAGGATGGAGCCGACCGGCGGCCACCCAGTCCATGGTCTCGATGCTGTGGTGCACGGCGTGGAAGCGCCAGAGGAACGGGATCGTGTGCGTGAGGCGGTGACCCCAGTAGTTGCCGACGAAGACGAGCGCCGCCGCGAGGGCGACGGCGACCGCCGGCGGGACCAGCCCGACGATGTTCATGTTCCGCACCCAGAAGACCGGGATGAGCGCGACGACGACGAGGGCGATCCCCAACGCCGTCGAGAACAGGTTGTTGACGAGCAGGTGCGTGAGGTCGGTGAGCAGGCCGCGCCGGAACACCTTCTGGGGCCGGAGGGCGAACAGCTTCTCGAGCGGCACGAAGAGAAGGAAGAGCGCCGCGATGCCCACGACGGCGCCGCCCCGCACTACGAGCGCGATGACGAGCGCGGCGACGAACGTGAGCCCCGTGACGAGGCCGAACCGGGTCGGACGATCCTGGGTGACGGCTGCCATGCTCTGTCTCCCTTCGATCGGTGCGCTCCTCCTTTGAACCGCGACTTCGTCAGGGGCGACAGTGGCGAGTGTCAGGATTCGGTGAGGTCGCGCCAGCGCGGGTCCCGCTTCTCGGCGAACGCCTGCGGGCCCTCCTCCTGGTCGGGATGACCCCACATCGACACGAGCTCACCGGCGCCGGCGCGGCAGGCGTCGGTCAGGCCCAGCTCGAGCGCGCCCCACAGGGCCCGCTTCGTCGCCCGCATCGCCGCCGGTGAGTTGCGGGCGATCTTCTCGGCGAGCGCCTGCGCCTCGTCGCGGAGCCGATCGGGCGGATCGACGATCTGGCTGATCATGCCCAGCTCGTAGGCCCGGGGCGCGCCGAGGCGCTCGTGCCGGCCGACGAAGGCCATGCGCATCACGGCTTCGACCGGCATCTTGCGGATGAGGCCGATGGCCTCGAGGGACACGACCTGCCCGATCGAGACGTGCGGGTCGAAGAACTGCGCGTCGGAGGCGGCGATGACGACGTCGGCGTCGGCGATCCAGTGGAACCCCCCGCCGGCGCACAGGCCGTTGACCGCCGTGATGACCGGCTTCCACACCTGCTGGTGCCACGCCGTGAAGTGCAGGTCGAACTCCTCGACCGACCGGCGGTAGCGCTCCATGCCCACGCCGTCGCTCGCGATCTCGGCCACGTCGACGCCGGTCTGGAACGCGCGGCCCTCGCCCGTGTGCACGATGACCTTCACCTCGGGATCGCGGTCGAGCTCCGTCCACGCCACCGCGAACTCGTCGCGCATGCGGGCCGACATCGCATTGAGCTGGTCGGGGCGGTTGTTGATCAGCCAACCGACCGGCCCGCGCCGCTCGAGCTTCAGGCACTCGAGCTCCGGATACGTCATGCCGTCGTCCTCTCGTGCGGTTCGAGGATCTGCCATACGGGCTCGCGCTTCTCGGCAAACGCCCGCGGGCCTTCCTCCTGGTCCGGGTGGCCCCACATGGACACGAGGGCGCGGCCGCCGGCGCGGCTCGCGTCGGTGAGCCCGAGCTCGAGCGCGCCCCATAGCGCCTGCTTGGTGGCGCGCATCGCGGCGGGAGAGTTGCGCGCGACCTTCTCGGCGAGCTCCTGGGCGGCCTCGCGCAACCCGTCCGGCGGGTCGACGACCTGGGACAGGATGCCGAGCTGCCGGGCACGCGCGGCGTCGATGCGCTCGTGCGCGCCGGTCAGCGCCATGCGCACGATCGGCTCCATCGGGGACTTCCGGACGAGGCCGATCGTCTCGAACGCGCTCACCTGCCCGAGCGAGACGTGAGGATCGACGAACGACGCGCTCGACGACGCCAGGACGATGTCGGCGTCGGCGACGAAGTGGAGGCCGCCACCCGCGCAGACGCCGTTGACGGCCGCGATCACCGGCTTCCAGACCCGGTTGTGCCACGCCGTGAGTCGGAGCTCGGCGTCTCTCGTCCGGCGCGACTGCTCGCGCAGCGCGTCCTTGTCGCGACCGAGCTGCACGACATCGACCCCGGTCTGGAACGCGCGCCCGTTGCCCGTGTTCACGATCACCCGAACGGCGGGGTCGCGGTCCAGCTCGCGCCATGCGGACTCGAGCTCGCGGAACATGGTCGCGTCCATCGCGTTCCCGGCGTCGGGCCGGTCGAAGACCAGCCACCCCACGGGGCCGCGCCGCTCGACGAGAAGGGTCTCGTACGCCATCAGCTGCGCGGGACCTCGCGCCACGGGTGGCCCTGCCACGGGTCGGGCTCGCGGGGCAGGCCGAGCACGCGCTCGCCGAGCACGTTCTTGTTGATCTCGGTGGTGCCGCCCTCGATCGTGTTCGCGCGGCTCCGCAACATTCCGCGCAGCTCGAACGGCAACGACTCGGCGTAGCCGCCGGCGTCGCTCTCCCACGCCACCGC
>DASZGY010000096.1:0-1719 GCA_035938395.1 Acidimicrobiia bacterium | reverse complement strand
ACGCGGCCTGCGGGCCATTCTCGAAGAAGTGTTGCTCGACGTGATGTACGACCTCCCCAGCCGTACCGACGTGGGCAAGTGCGTGGTGGATCGCTCCGTCGTGCTGGATCGGGTTGCCCCGACGCTCGTGCCGCTCGGGGGCGCGCCCGTCAAGTCGACGCGGTCGCGCCGCGCCGCTTCCTGACGGCGCCGGCATCGAAAAACCCGGTCGCCGTGGAGCCACCGGCGTCGCTTCCCTTTGAGAGCGTGGACGAGGCACTCGCCTGGCTGGACTCCCACATCGATTTCGAGAAGCACATGCCACGCCGTCGCCTCGTGCCGACGCTTGATGGCATGCGAGCGCTCTGCGCGCTGCTCGGTGATCCTCAGGACTCCATCCCGTCGATCCACATCACGGGCACCAACGGCAAGGGATCGACATCGGCCATGGTCACGATGCTCTTGCTGGCCAAGGGTCTAAGTGTCGGCACTTACACCAGTCCGAACCTGCACGTTGTCGCCGAGCGCATCGCTCGCAACGGCGAAGCTATCGACGACGCCGCGCTGTCCGACGTTCTTGGCGAGCTGGCGCTGCTCGAATCGTTGCTCGAGGATCGCCCCACCCGTTTCGAGCTCCTCACGGGCGCTGGGCTGTCGTGGTTCGCGTCCGAGGCGGTCGACGCCATGGTCGTCGAGGTCGGGCTCGGCGGCACTTGGGACTGCACGAACGTGATCGACGGGGATGTCGCGGTTCTGACCAACGTCAGCTTCGACCACACCGATGTGCTCGGTCCGACACTCGAAGGGATCGCCGAGGACAAGGCCGGGATCATCAAACCGGGGAGCCGGGTGGTGCTGGGTGAGCTCGCCCCCGACCTGCTCGACATCGTCCTGACCAGGGCTGATGAGGTGGGCGCCGCCTCCGTGTGGGTCTCGGGGCGGGACTTCGGCTGCGCGTCCAACCAGGTCGCTGTGGGAGGCCGGCTGGTGACACTGTGGACCCCGGGCGGGCGTTACGAGGACGTCCTCGTTCCGCTGCACGGCGCCCACCAGGGAGCCAACGCGGCCGTTGCACTGGCCGCGGCGGAGGCGTTCTTCGGTGATGCCCTCGCTCCCGACGTTGTGGAAGAGGGCTTCGCCGCTGTGCGCGTGCCCGGCCGACTCGAGGTGCTTGGTCGCCGTCCGCTCTTGCTTGTCGATGGCGCGCACAACGCCGCGGGGATGGCCGCGCTGGGCGCCGCGTTGACCGAGGAGTTCGCGGTGGACGGCGCGGCGGTGGCGGTTGTCGGGATGCTGACCGGTCGCGACCCCTCTGCGATGTTGGAGCCGCTCGCCGAAGCGGGAGTGCGCGCCGTCGTCGCCTGCGAACCCGACTCGCCGCGTGCGATGCCTGTCGCCGCGGTGGCCGAAGCCGGACGCGCCTTGGGTCTCGCCGTCTACGAAGAACCCGATGTGCGCGACGCGATACGTGTGGCGCGTGGGATGGTGGACGCGGACGGCCTCGTCGTCGTCGCCGGCTCGCTCTACGTGGTCGGTACTGCCCGCGCCGACGCTCTGGCATCGAGCGCACCGTGGGAGGAAGCCGGACGCTGACCCGGTCCGGGTTGTGTAGTCTCGGACCCTCGTGGATCGCACCCTTGTCATCGTGAAGCCCGACGGCGTCGAGCGCGGCCTCGCCGGCGAGATCGTGAGCCGTCTGGAACGCAAGAACCTGCGCATCGTGGCGGCCGAGCTCCGAAC
>DASZGY010000095.1:0-59954 GCA_035938395.1 Acidimicrobiia bacterium | reverse complement strand
GGCGTGCTGTGCAACCCCATGCTCCAACCGCACGCGTCCCAGGTCGCGCTGGCGACGGCGGCCGACTTCCTGTGCGCACCGGAGGAGTACGACCCGGCCGCGTCGTGGCCCCGCGCCATCGCCGCCGTCGGCAAGTCGCGGGCACCGGCGCTCCAGGCCATGGCGGCGGCGTGTGCGGACGGGCCGCTCCTGCCGCCCGAGCAACTCGAGGCACACACGCTGGTCACGGCACTGGCCGACGCGACGAGTGGTCCGGCCTGGCCCGACGCCGTTCGTGTACTCCGCGATCACCTCACGGCTGTCCAGGACGCCGGGCGCGTCTGGACCGACGCCGACGACGATCCGCTCGCGGCCGAGCTCGAACCGTGGCTCGCCTCCGCATCCGTCGAAGTGGACGCCGGCCTCGCCGCGCTCCGCCTGATCCAGCACACGTACCCCGTCGCGCACATCGATCCTGACGGCAACGGGAACGCCGTGCTCCCGGACGCCGAGCAGGCGATGGTGCACGCGTTCGCGACGCTCTTCTCGTGGAGCGCGGCGCGCCGGCGTAAGCACGTCGTGTTCGGGCCGCGTTTCGCCATCTATCCCGCCGTCGTCCAGCTCGCCGACGGCCGGCCGGGACTCGACATCGATCTCGCGGTCGTCGAGGGCCAATCTGCGATCGACCGGTTGTGCCGTGTCGCGCTGGCGCGGTACCAGGTGTGGGCGGAACGGTCACCGGAGTCGCTCCGTGTCCGCGTCGCCGGCGAGCCCGTCGCGGTCGCGTCGAACGGCGCGTTCTCTGCACCGGGAGCGCAGACCGTCGTCGTCGAAGCGGGACCCGACGCGACCGAGGTGACGGGCGCTGAGAGCATCCTGCCGTTCCCCGATTCCCGGCTCGCCTGAGGACGACGCCGTGCTGTCCGTCGTCATGCCCGCGCACAACGAAGCCGGCTATCTCGAGACCGCGGTCACGGATGTCGACGAAGGCGTGCGCGCTCGCGGCTACGAGCTCGAGATCCTGGTCGTGGAGAACGGATCCACCGACGACACGGTGTCCATCGCGCGACGCTTGGCCGACGAGCTCCCTGCGGTTCGAGTCTTCACGCGCGCAGTTGCCGACTACGGCGCAGCGTTGCGAGACGGCATCCTGGCGGCGCGCGGAGAGATCATCGTCACGTTCGACGTCGACTACTACGACCTCGGTTTCGTCGACGACGCGTTGAAGTTGCTCACAGGTGATGCGCCGGCACCGGCGATCGTCGTGGGCTCGAAGCGGGCGCCGGGCGCGCGCGACGTGCGCCCCTGGTCTCGGCGGCTCGTCACGACGGTGTTCAGCCTGCTCCTGCGGGCGGTGTTCTCGTTGTCGGTCTCCGATACGCACGGCATGAAGGCGATGCGGCGCGTCGACGTTGAGCCGCTCCTCGAGCGCTGCCGCTTCCGGACCGACCTGTTCGACACCGAGTTGGTGATCCGGACCCAGCGCGCCGGGCTCCCGATCGCGGAGTTGCCCGTCAACGCGCAGGAGCGACGACCGTCACGCACGCCCATCTGGCAGCGAGTGCCGCGGACGTTGGTCGGGATGATCGAGCTGCGGCTCACCCTCTGGCGCGAACGGCGGAGCGCGGCGTGACCTACGTGCTCGCAGCCGAGCGCGTCTGCCCACCCGGCCGGCCTGAGCCCGGCTGGGTTGCGATCGCCGACGGGATGGTCGCCGAAGTCGGCTCGGGGCCCGCGCCCGCCGGCGCGGTGGACACCGGCCCGGCGTTGCTCGCGCCCGGGCTCATCGACCTCCAGGTCAACGGCGTGAACGACGTCGACTTCTTCTCCGCCGACCCCGACGGTTGGCGCCGCGCCGGGCGCGCGCAGCTCGAGGAAGGAGTGACCGCGTACTGCCCCACTCTCGTGACCGCCCCACTCGACGAGTACGGCGCCGCGCTCGAGCGCGCCCGAGCAGCGCGCGCCATCGCGCAGGACCGATCGCTCCCGGCCATCATCGGCGTCCACCTCGAGGGCCCGTTCCTGGGCGGCGCCCCCGGTGCGCATCCAGTCGCGCTCGTACGCACCGCCGACAGCGAATGGTTGCGGGCCCTCCTCGCCGCGTTCCCCAGTCTCGTGACGATCATGACGCTGGCGCCCGAAGCCGATCCCGGCCTGGCGGCGACTCGCCTGCTGGCCGAGAGCGGCGTCATCGTCGCGCTCGGTCACTCCACCGCGACCTACGACGCGGCGCGCGCGGCTGCCGACGCCGGCGCTCGGCTGGTGACGCATCTGTTCAACGGCATGGGCCCGCTGCACCACCGGACGCCGGGACTCGCCGGCGCCGCCCTCGACGACGAGCGTCTCACCCCGACGTTGATCCCGGACCTCGTGCACGTGCACGCGGCGGCGCTGCGGCTCGCGATCCACCGAAAGCACAACGTGGGCCTCGTCACCGACCGGGTCGCGACCGAAGGTCTCCGCGTCGCCGAGGACGGGACCGCCCGCCTCGCAGACGGCACACTCGCCGGATCGACGTTGTCGATGCAACGCGCCGTGCGCAACACCGTCGGGCTGGGCGTTCCCGTCGAGCGTGCGGTCGAGATGGCGACGACGATCCCGGCCGAGGTTCTCGGACTGACCGACCGTGGCCGCATCGCGCCGGGCATGCGCGCCGACCTCGTCGCCCTCGATCCTGAAACACTCGCCGTGCGCGCCGTCTGGCTCGGCGGCGAGCGGGCAGTCGGGTCGGCGGAGCTCCGCTAGCCCGGGAACTCCACCTCAGCTCGCACGAGTGCGCCCGGCAGCCGGCGGAACGGGTACGGGAGCAACCGGTGACGCTCCCGGTCGTAGAACTTGTGGGGGTGCGACTCCGGCAGCCGGCAGAGCACGTGCACGGACACGCCGTCGACTGTGCCGGGGTTGCGCACCCGGTGATGCATCTCGTCGGGGGGCAGCAGACGCGAAATCGTGCCCGGGTCGTGCACGACGCGGTCGACTTCCTCGAGCACGCACCCGTCGTCGCCACTCCCGCCGTCGACGCGCCGGTAGCGCGTCTCCTCGTCCAGGCCGGCGACGTAGCCGATGATCCCCCAGCATCCGTGCTCGTGGGTCCCGCTGCTCGTGCCGGGTGGGAAGACGACCGACAGGATGTGGAACCGCTCGCCCGGGTCGGCGTGCAGCAGGTGCCCGATCGCGCCGCCGTCGGCGTCCGGCCGCGACGCCCTGGCCGGGAGCTCGTCCGCCCGAGCCAGGAGGTGGTCCATCGCCGGCCGCATGGCCGCGATCGATTCCTCCTCGGACAACTCACGGTCGAGGACCGTGGCAACGGCGTCGGCCAACTCCGCAACGGCGTCCGTCACGCCGAGAAGCCTACGCAGGGGATCATCTCGCTAGCCTCACAGGCGTGGACATTGTCGCGGCGCTGTTCGTCGAGAACCTCGAGTTTCGCCAGGTCGCGGGCGGGTCGACCCGCATCGACATCACCGGCGCGTTCTTCTCCGAGCCGGTGGCGGAGTTCCCGGCGAAGATGACGCCCCACCTCGTCGTCCTCGTGCGCGCGCCGGTCGACGACAGCGGCATGGGGACCCTCGAAGCGGTCTTCACCCGGGATGGCGAGGAGATCGCCCGCAACGCCCAACAGTTCTCGGTCGAGCCGGGCAAGTTCGGCTACCGCCTCGTGCGACCGGAGCTCGAGTTTCCCGGACCGGGGACGATCGAGGCGCGTTGCACCATCACGGAGTCGGGCTCGAGCGTTGTCGTCCCCCTGACCGCCGTCCCGGCGCCATGACCAGGTTTGCGTCGGCGCTCTCGCAACACCCGATCGCGGCCAACGCGGTCGGCGAGGCCGCAGGTGAGATCCTCGAGCGCCTCGACGGCGAAGGCTGCGATCTCGCCGTCTGCTTCGCGTCCACGCATCACGTCGGCGCGTTCGAGGACATCGGGCCCGCGTTGCGGAACATCCTCGAGCCCCGAGTGCTTGTGGGCGGCACCGCCGTCGCGGTCGCCGGCGGGCCCCACGAGATCGAGGAGAACCCCGCGCTCACGGTCTTCGCCGCCCGTCTCGACGCCGCCACGCTCACACCGGTCACGCTCCGGGTGCAGGAGACGCCCGACGGCGCCGCGCTCACGGGCTGGCCGTCGCTCGACCGATCGCCCGGCAGCCTCCTGCTCTTCGCGGACCCGTTCACGTTCCCGGTCGACGCGTTCCTCCAGCGCGTCAACCGAGACCTCCCCGGCCTGCAGATCATCGGCGGGCTGGCGTCGGCGGCGGGGAGCCCGGGTGGCAACCGCCTCGTGCTCGACGAGCGCGTCGTCGACGAGGGCGCGGTCGGCGTGTTCGTCGACGGCGGCGGCATCGAGGTCCGCACGCTCGTGTCGCAGGGCTGCCGACCGATCGGCCGCCCCTATGTCGTCACGCGCGGCGAGCAGAACCTCATCGAGGAGCTCGGCGGAAAGCCGGCGATCGAGCGGCTGCAGGAGCTCGCCGGCGCGGCGTCGGAAGAGGAACGCGAGCTGTTGCGCCGCGGCCTCCACGTCGGACTCGTCGTCGACGAGCACAAGGCCGAGTTCGGTCGGGGCGACTTCCTCGTCCGCAACCTGCTCGGCGCCGACGAGAGCTCGGGCGCGCTGGCGGTCGGCGAGCAGGTGTCGGTGGGACAGACCGTGCAGTTCCATGTCCGGGACGCCGGCGCCGCCGACGAGGATCTCCGGGAGATGCTGAACGGAGTCGACGCCGAGGCCGCACTGCTGTTCACGTGCAACGGGCGCGGCCGTCACCTCTTCACCGTCCCCGACCACGACGCCGGAATGGTGGAGAACCTGCTGGGGCCGATCCCGCTGGCGGGCGCGTTCTGCGCCGGGGAGATCGGACCAGTCGGGGGCCGCAACTTCCTCCACGGCTTCACCGCCAGCCTCGCGTTGTTCGCGTGACATCCACACGGGGTACGCCAACACTGTTGGCTGTCGGCATACGCTCAAATTCGGAGGAGAGGACATGACGGCCGAACCGGTTGCTCAGACACCGGCGGTATCCGAGGAGCTCGAGCGCCGCGCCGTCGATGTCATCCGCGGACTGTCGATGGACGCGGTCCAGAAGGCCAACTCCGGCCACCCCGGCACTCCGATGGCGCTGGCGCCGCTGGCGAACGTGCTGTTCACCCGCATCCTCCGCTACGACGCCGCCGACCCCGACTGGCCCGACCGCGACCGCTTCGTCCTGTCGGCGGGGCACGCGTCGATGCTCCTCTACTCGATGCTGTACCTCACCGGGTACGGACTCGAGCTCGACGACCTCAAGCAGTTCCGCCAGCTGGGGTCGCGCACGGCCGGCCACCCCGAGCGCGGGCACGCGCCCGGCATCGAGGTCACGACCGGCCCGCTCGGACAGGGCTTCGGCAATGGCGTCGGCATCGCCATCGTCGAGCGCCACCTCCGCGAGCGCTTCGGCGAGGACGTGTGCGACCACCGCGTGTTCGCGATCTGCTCCGACGGCGACCTCGAGGAAGGCGTGAGCCACGAGACCGCCTCGCTGGCGGGGCACCTCGGGCTCGGACGTCTTGTCTACGTCTACGACGACAACCACATCTCGATCGACGGCCCCACCGAGCTCTCGTACTCCGACGACGTGCGTTCACGCTTCGAGGGTTACCACTGGCACGTCGTACAGCTGGGCGAAGTGTCCGAGGACCTCGACGCGCTGGAGCGCGGCCTGCGCGAGGGCATCGCGGTCGAGGACCGGCCCACCTTGCTCATCCTGCGGAGCCACATCGGTTACCCGTCGCCGAACTACACCGACACCGCGTACGCCCACGGGAACGCGCTCGGCGCCGACGAGGTCGCCAAGGTCAAAGACATCCTCGGCATGCCCCAGGAAGACTTCTGGGTGCCGGACGACGTGCTCGAGTTCTACCGCCAGGCGGGCGCGCGGGGCCGCCCGCAGCGCGAGGCGTGGCGCGAGCGCGTGACGGCCTTCAAGACGCGCGACGCAGCCAAGGGCGAGGAATTCGACCTGATGATCAGCGCCCGCGGCCGCGAGGGATGGGAGTCGAAGCTTCCCTCATGGGACCCCGGCGAGAAGATTGCTACCCGCAAAGCATGCGCAGCCGTCCTCGACGCGATTCTCGGCGTCGTGCCCGGGTTGATCGGCGGCGGCGCCGACCTCACCGGCAACACCGGAACCGAGCTGAAGGGCCAGGCCCAGATCACGCGCGACGACTTCACGGGCCGCCAGCTGCACTTCGGCGTGCGCGAGCACGGCATGGGCTCGATCATGAACGGGATGGCGGTGTCCGGCGGGGCGCTGCCGTTCGGGGGGACGTTCTTCATCTTCAGTGACTACGAACGGCCCGCCGTGCGCCTCGCTGCACTCCAGCGCGCCAAGGTGGCGTTCGTCTGGTCGCACGACTCCGTCGGCCTGGGTGAGGACGGCCCGACGCACCAGCCGATCGAGCATCTGATGGCGATGCGGGCGATGCCGGGGCTGCGCCTGATCCGTCCCGCCGACGCCAACGAGGTCCCCCACGCGTGGCGCGTCCACATCAACGGCGACGGACCCACGGCGATGATCCTGACCCGCCAGAGCCTGCCCGTGCTCGATGCCACCGCGGCGCGCGCGCCCGAAGGGGTGCCGCGAGGCGCGTACACACTCGTCGACGAGAGCGGCGACCTCGACCTCGTGCTGATCGGCACCGGCTCCGAGGTCCATCTGTGCGTCGACGCCCGCGAGCAACTGGAGACAGACGGCCTCTCGGTCCGTGTCGTCTCGATGCCGTCGTGGGATCTCTTCGCCGAGCAGACCGACGAGTACCGCGACCAGGTCCTGCCGCCGGGCGTCCCGACGCTGGCCGTCGAGGCGGGCGCGAGCCTCGGGTGGGACCGCTACGCCGACGACGTCATCGCCATCGACCGTTTCGGCGCGTCGGCGCCGGGCAGCGTCGTCCTCGCCGAGCTGGGGTACACGCCCGAGAACGTCGTGGCGCGCGCCCGCGCCCTCCTCGCCCTCGATCCCCCCGGAAAGTAGGCCCCATGACCGTCACCAGCTCCCCCATCGCCCGGCTCGTCGAGTACGGGCAGAGCCCCTGGTACGACAACCTCACCCGTCAGCTGATCACCGGAGGCGGACTGCAGCGTCTCGTCGACGGCGACGGCATCCGCGGCGTCACGTCGAACCCGACGATCTTCGAGAAGGCGATGGCCGCGGGCGAGGGCTACGACGAGCAGCTCACGGAGCTGGCCAAGAACGCCGCCCCCATCGACTCGGCGTACTGGGCCCTCGTCCTCGACGACATCCGCCACGCCGCCGACGTGCTGCGCCCCACCTACGACGCGCTCGACGGGACCGACGGCTTCGTGTCGGTGGAGGTGGCGCCCGACCGCGCCCACGAGACCGCCGCCACGATCGAGCAGGTCCACTGGCTGCACGACCAGGCCGCCCGTCCGAACGTCTTCGTGAAGATCCCGGCCACGCTGGCGGGCGTCCCCGCCATCGAGGAATGCCTCGCCGAGGGCATCTCCATCAACATCACGCTGATCTTCTCGCTCGGCCGGTACGCCGAGGTCGTCGAGGCGTACCTACGGGGGCTCGAGCGTCATGCCGAGCAGGGCGGCGACCTGTCGCGAGTCGCGTCGGTGGCGTCGTTCTTCGTCAGCCGCGTCGACACCGAGGCGGACCGCCGCCTGCCCGAAGGAAACCCGCTCCGGGGCAAGGTCGCCGTCGCCAACGCCAAGCTCGCCTACGGGCTGTTCCGGGAGACGTTCGCCGGCGACCGCTGGGACGCGCTCGCCGCCCGCGGCGCGCGTCTGCAGCGCCCGTTGTGGGCGTCGACCTCGACCAAGAACCCCGCCTACTCCGACACGCTCTACGTCGACGAGCTCGTCGGGCCCGACACGGTCAACACGCTCGCGCAGGCTTCGATCGACGCGCTCCACGACCACGGCGATCCCCGACCCGACACGATCACCCGCGATGTCGACGGTGCACGGCGCGTCATCGAGGATCTTGCCGGCGTGGGCATCGACTACGGCGACCTCACCGACACGCTCGAGCGCGAAGGGGTCGACAGCTTCGAGCGGTCGTACCGGGACTGTCTCGCCAGCCTCGAGAAGCGCGCCGGCGAGCTCACCGGCTGAGCACAGCTGCCGCCCGCAGGTGGTCGGCGAGGTCGTCGAGCCGGGCGTGCGCGTTGGCGCCGCTGGTCGACGGCATCACGTACGCGGCCACGCCACCGAAGCCGGCCGACTGTTCGCCGGCTGTCGCGCGCGGGTCGACGGCGGCGCGCCACCCCGCCAGGCCGACGAAGCACACCGCGGCAGGACGCAGCCAGCGGACCAGGCGTTCCACGCGTGCCGCCCCCGACCGGTACTCGGCGGCCGTCAGGGCACTCGCGCCCGTGGTGGCTCGCTTGACGAGGTCGGTCATCCCCATCCCGTGGTGCACGAGCGCGTCGACAGGGTCCCGGTCGCGTTCGACGATCCCCGCGGCGCGCGCCGCGGGCCAGAAGCGGTTGCCCGGGCGCGCGTACCCGACGCCGGCGTCGGCCGCGTACACGCTCGGGTTCAGGCCGCACACCAAGAGGCGCATTCCGGTCCCGACCGTGTCGGCGAGCGTCCGCTCGCGATGCGCCTGCATCTTGATCGAGAGGTCTTCGACATCCACGTCGTCGACCGCGAACCCCGCGCCGACCACGAGATCACGCAAACGGTCAACCCCTTCCCCCTGCTTGTCGCCGCGATCGACCTCGAGCGTGAGCGTGGTACCGACTGCCATGTCCCGGTGCAGGTGCGCGAGCGTCATGGGCAGCTGCTCGTCGACGGAGACCGATCGCGCTTCCACGCCCGTATCATCGTCGTGTGTGACGTTGTGGTCCGTCACGCTCCACCAAACCTCGTGAGCCGGCTCCGGAGCAGCAGCGCATGACGAGTGCCAGCAGCGCGTCGGTGGCGGTCTCGGCGGCACTCGTCGTGTTCGGCGCGACCGGTGATCTCGCCCATCGCAAGCTGTATCCCGCCCTCGCGTCGCTGGCCGACGGAGGGAAGCTCCCGCGTCGACTCGTCATTGTCGGTGTCTCGCGCACCCTCATGAGCGACGAGGACTTCGCGACCGAGGTGCGGAACTCGATCGCCAAAGCCGGCAACGGCGATGCCGCGGGACGGCAGAACGTCCTGGACCGGCTGGGCGTGCAGTACCGCTACATCGCCGGCGCCTTCGACGACGACGACACGTTCCGCCGGCTCGGCGAGGCGCTGACCGCCTCCGACGCGCAATACGGGACCGCCGGCAACGCGCTCTACTACCTCGCCACCATCCCGCAACTGTTCGGAACGGTTGCTGCCGGCCTCGGACGCGCCGGGCTCACCGAGGAGTCAGGAGGGCACTTCCGTCGGATCGTCGTCGAGAAGCCCTTCGGCCGCGACCTGCAGAGCTCGCGCCACCTCGACGCACAGCTCCACGAGTACTTCCGAGAGCACCAGATCTACCGGATCGATCACTACCTGGCGAAGGAGACCGTCCAGAACATCCTCGCCCTTCGGTTCACCAACACGATCTTCGAGCCCATTTGGAACCGCCGGTACGTCGACCACGTGCAGATCACGGTGGCGGAGGACCTCGGTATCGAGCATCGCGGAACCTTCTACGAGCAGTCCGGCGCGTTGCGCGACATCCTCCAGAACCACCTCCTCCAGGTGTTGGCGCTGACGGCGATGGAACCACCGGCCTCGTTCGACGCCAACGCGATCCGCGACGAGAAGGTGAAGGCGCTTCGGTCGGTTCGTCCGCTCGACTCCGCCGAGCTCGGGCGCGTCGTCGTTCGGGGGCAATACACACGCGGCGAGATCGGCGGCATCGAGGTTCCGGGCTACCGGGAGGAAGAGGGCGTCTCGCCCCAGAGCAACGTCGAGACGTACCTCGCGCTCGAGCTCGACGTCGACAACTGGCGCTGGGCCGGCGTGCCGTTCTACGTCCGCACGGGGAAACGACTCCCCCATCGGGTCACCGAGGTCGCGCTGCGGTACAAGCAGGTGCCGTTCCTCCCCCTACCGTCCAGCGCGGTCGACTCCGTCGAGCCGAACACGATGGTCATGCACATCCAGCCCGACGAGGGAATCACCCTCGAGTTCGCGGCCAAGGTGCCCGGCGTGTCGTTTCGTGTACGCGGCGTGGCGCTCGACTTCCGGTACCGGCTCGCGTTCACCGAACAGCCCCCTGAGGCGTACGAGCGCGTCCTCGGTGACGCCTTCCTCGGCGACGCGACGCTCTTCATCCGCGCCGACGAGGTGGACCAGGCGTGGCGGATCGTGCAGCCCCTCATCGATGCGTTCGACGCCGGCACCGTCCCTCTCTCCTTCTATCCCGCGGGCAGCTGGGGCCCGAAGGAAGCCGACGACCTCCTCGCGCAGAGCTACGGCGACACGTGGCGGACGCCATGAGCCTCCACGGCGAGTTGCGCGTCGTCGAGCACGTGCCGCGCGCGTTCGCGGCGCTCGTCGCCGAGGAGGGGCCGGCGTCGCTCGCGCTCTCGGGCGGGTCGACCGCTCGTGAGAGCTACGAGCTGCTGACGGTCGCCGACGTGGGTTGGAGTGAGGTCGACGTGTTCTTCGGCGACGAGCGGTGGGTGCCGGTCGACGACCCGGAGTCGAACGAGGGCATGGCGCGTCAGGCGTTCGTCGACCAGGTGGAACCGCGCTCGGTCTACTCCCTGCGGCACGCAGGCGACTCGATCGAGGAGGCCGCCGACGCGTACGACCGGCTCCTCCGTGACTACGGCCCGCTCGGCTTCGTCCACCTCGGTCTCGGTCCCGACGGGCACACCGCGTCGTTGTTCCCGGGTTCGCCGTCGCTCGACGAACGGGAGCGGCTGGTCGTCGCGACCGGCGACGAGCTCCACCCGCACCCGCGTCTGACGCTGACGTTCCCGGCCTTGAACCAGTCTCGCCTCGCGGTCTTCACGGTCGCAGGGGAGGGAAAGCGCGAAGCGCTACAGCGGGTCAAGTCCGGCGACGACCTCCCTGCCGCGCGCGTGTCGGCCGCACGCGTGATCTGGCTCGTGGACGAGGCCGCGAACGGCTCGACCGGGTAGGCGGAGCCGACGGTCAGCGCCCGGTCGCGGGGCATCTAGGCTCGCCGCATGCTGAGCGCGGCGGAGGCCCGGGCACTCGTCGAGGTGCCCGTCGCCGAGCTCCTCAACGACGCCGGGCGCCTCCGCGACCGCGGGCACGGCAACCGGATCACGTTCTCGCCCAAGGTGTTCATCCCGCTCACGATGCTGTGCCGCGATCGCTGCGGGTACTGCACATTCGCCAAGCCACCCGCCCGGCTCGACTCGCCGTACCTCCCACTCGACGCCGTGCTCGACATCGCCCGCAGGGGCGCCGCCGTGGGCTGCCACGAGGCGCTCTTCACGCTGGGAGAGGCGCCGGAGGAGCGCTACCCCGCCGCCCGCGCCTGGCTCGACGAACACGGTTACGCCTCGACCGTCGAGTACCTCGTGGACGCGTGCCGGGCCGTCATGGACGAGACGGGCCTGCTCCCCCACGCCAACGCCGGGGCGCTCTCACAGGCCGAGCTCGAGCGCCTCCGGGCAGTCAGCCCGTCGCAGGGGATGATGATCGAGACGCTGGCCGAACGGCTGGGCGAGCCCGGTGGCCCGCATCACGGCGCCCCCGACAAGACGCCCGCGCGCCGGCTTGCGACCCTCGAGGCCGCCGGCAGGGCGAGCGTGCCCTTCACGACAGGGATCCTCGCCGGCATCGGTGACACGCGCGCCGAGCGCATCGACGCGTTGCTCGCGATTCGCGACAGCCACGCACGTCACGGGCACGTGCAGGAGGTGATCGTCCAGAACTTCCTGCCGAAACCGGGCACAGCGATGCACCAGCTCCCTCCGTGCGATCGCGACGAGTTCGTGTGGACCGTGGCGGCGGCGCGGCTCGTGCTCGGCTCCGGCATGCACGTCCAGGCGCCCCCCAACCTGAGCGATGACCTCGACACACTGCTCGCGGCCGGCATCGACGACTGGGGTGGTGTGTCACCGGTGACGATCGACCACGTGAACCCCGAGCGGCCCTGGCCGACGCTCGACCGTCTCCGTGCCGCGACCGAGGCGTCCGGGAAGACGCTCGCGCCCCGCCTCACCGTGTACCCCGAGTACGTCCGTGAGCCGGAAGGCTGGCTCCACCCCGACGTGCGCTTCCCCGTGCTCCTTCACTCGGACGCCGAGGGACTCGCGCGCGAGTACGCGTGGTCGGCGGGCGGTACCCACCAGCCCCCCGATCTCCTGCCGGCCGGCGCGCCGGCGCCCGGGGGCGGCCCGGTCAGCGAGGTGCTGGCGGGCGTCGCGGCCGGCGAGGAGGTCGGCGTCGACGAGCTCGTGACACTCCTGTCGGCCCGGGGCCCGGACCTCGCCCGCGTGTGCGAGGTCGCCGACGACCTGCGGCGCGACGCGGTCGGTGACGTCGTAACGTTCGTCCGCAACCGCAACATCAACTACACGAACGTCTGCACGTTCAAGTGCCGCTTCTGCGCCTTCTCGAAGGGCCCGCTCTCGCTGAATCTCCGCGGGGCGCCCTACCTGCTGGACCACGCCGAGATCCAGCGGCGGGTCCTCGAAGCGGTCGAGTGCGGCGCGACGGAGGTGTGTCTCCAAGGCGGCATCCATCCAGACTTCGACGGCAACTACTACGTCTCGGTGGCACAGGCGGTGAAGGAGGTCGCACCCCAGATCCACGTGCATGGCTTCACCGCGCTCGAGGTGACCGAGGGCGCGCGCCGCCTCGGTGTGCCGTTGCGTGACTACCTCCTCAGGGCGAAGGACGCCGGCTTGTCCACGCTGCCGGGCACCGCGGCCGAGATCCTCGACGACGAGGTGCGCGCCGTCATCTGCCCCGACAAGGTCACGACGGACGAGTGGCTCGAGGCGCACCGGATCGCGCACTCGGTCGGGCTCCGGTCGAACATCACGATCATGTTCGGTCACGTCGAGCGCCCGGTACACGTCGCGCGCCATCTCGTGCGGACGCGCGAGTTGCAGAAGGAGACCGGCGGGTTCACCGAGTTCGTGCCCTTGCCGTTCGTGCACATGGCCAGCCCGATCTTCCTCCAGCACCGTGCCCGGCCCGGCCCCACGTTCCGCGAGGCTCTGCTCATCCACGCCGTCGCCCGCATCGCGTACCGCGGATGGATCGACAACATCCAGGTCTCGTGGGTGAAGATGGGTGTCGACGGGGCCCGCCAGGCCCTCCGATCGGGCGCCAACGACCTCGGCGGCACCCTCATGGACGAGAACATCTCGCGCGCCGCCGGCGCCAGCCACGGTCAGGAGCTGGACGAGGCCGAATTCCGCCAGATCGTCGAGCCGCTGGGCCGGACGCTCGAGCAGCGCACCACGCTGTACGGCCGGATCCGGACCACCGGTCGCCGGCTGCGGCCGCCCGACGACCCGCACGAGAACGGCAGCGACAGCGCGCCCGTCGCGTTCGTGCAAGCGGCGCCGTCCGGCGGTCGATGAGCCACGCGGACTTTGCCGTCCTCGGCATCGGGAACGCGCTCGTCGACGTGATCAGCTCCGTCGACGACGAGTTCATCACCGCCCACGACTTCCCCCGCGGGGCGACGACGATGGTGGACCTCGAGCGGGCGGAAGCCGTGTACGCCGACCTTCCTCCCGCCCAGGAGATCTCCGGGGGCTCGTGCGCCAACACGATCGCCGGCCTGGCGTCCTTCGGCGCCACGGTCGCGTTCGTCGGACGCGTCCGTGACGACCAGCTCGGCAAGGTCTACACGCACGATCTCCGGTCGCTGGGCGTGCACTTCGACGTCGCGCCCGCCACCATCGGACCGGCGACCGGCCGTTGCCTCGTGATGGTGACACCGGACGCGCATCGCACGCAGTGCACGTACCTCGGGGCGTCGACGTTCATAGGTCCCGACGACGTCGACCCCGCCCTCGTCACCCGCGCCGCGGTGACCTACCTCGAGGGATACCTCTGGGACCAGCCACCGGCGAAGGAGGCCATCCGAAAGGCGGCCGCCGCCGCACGCAGCGCGAGCCGCCAGGTCGCGCTCACCCTGTCCGACCCGTTCTGTGTGGACCGGCACCGCGAGGAGTTCCGCGATCTCGTCGCCGACGAGATCGACGTGCTCTTCGCCAACGAGGCCGAAATCTGCTCGCTGTACGAGGTCGACGACTTCGACGCCGCACTCGAGCAGGTCCGCCGCCATTGCCGCGTGGGTGCGCTGACACGCAGCGAGCAGGGCTCCGTCGTCATCGGCGGCCAGGAGATGCACGAGATCGCCGCCGAACCGGTGGACCGGCTGGTCGACACGACGGGCGCCGGCGACCAGTACGCCGCCGGGTTCCTCTACGGCCTGACCCACGGCCACGACCTCGCCACCTGCGGTCGTCTCGGCTCGATGGCGGCCGCCGAGGTCATCTCGCACTACGGCGCGCGCCCGGCCGTCTCGCTGGCCAAGCTCGCCCAAGGCGTCGTTCCCTAGCGACGGCGGGCGCCACGGTTGCGGCAACAGCGGCTGTGCCGACCATTGCCGCAGAGCCTGAGCTTGCGGCGGCGCCAATACAGTGAGCTCGTGGCCCGCCGATCGAACGACCGCCCTCGCTACCGCACCGGGGATCGCGAGCTCGACGCAGCGATCGCGGCGCTCGTCGAGCGGGCCGGGGCCGAGAACGCCGACCTCATCTTCGAGCTAATCGTGTCCGCGGTCCGCCTCGCCCGGGACCGCGCCGACCGCGGCGACCTCAAGATCGCCAACGCCGCGCTCAAGGAGATGCGGCACGCCTTCCACGTATTCGCGCCCTACCGGAGCGAGCGGAAGCTCGCCATCTTCGGGTCGGCCCGCACCGAGTCCGACGATCCCCTGTACGACCAGGCCCGGCGGCTCGCCACCGCCATGGCTGCCCACGACTGGATGATCATCACCGGCGCCGGCCCCGGGATCATGGAGGCGGGCCTCGAGGGCGCGGGCCCGGACAACGCGTTCGGCGTGAGCATCCGGCTGCCGTTCGAGGCGGCGACGAGCCAGTTCATCGCCGAGGGCGACCCGAAGCTCGTGAACTTCCGCTACTTCTTCACCCGCAAGCTCGAGTTCGTCAAGGAGGCGCACGGCTTCGTGATGCTGCCCGGGGGGTTCGGCACGATGGACGAGACCTTCGAGCTCCTCACGCTGGTGCAGACCGGCAAGACGCAGCCGGCGCCGATCGTGCTCCTCGACGTACCGGGGGGGACGTTCTGGAGCTCGTGGCGCGGCTTCGTCGAGCGCGAGCTCGTCACCGGCGGCTACATCGACAAGCGCGACCTCGACTTGGTCTTGATCACCGACGACGTCGAGCGCGCCGTCGACGAAGTCACCGGCTTCTATGCCAACTACGACTCCCAGCGTTTCGTCGACGGGCGCCTGGTCCTCCGGCTCCACCACGCGCCGGACGACGCGACCCTCGAAACGGTCAACGACGAATTCGCCGACATCGTCGTGCGCGGCCGCATCGAACGGATCGTGGCGACGCCGGCGGAGCAGGCCGACGAGGATCACCTCGATCTGGAACGGATCGCGTTCCGGTTCGACCGCCACGGCTTCGCCCGCCTGCGCGCATTGATCGACCGGCTGAACGGGCGCGAGCCCGCTCGATGAGCGACGAGAGCTCCCGGGCCGGCGCCGCGCTCCGAGTCGTGGAGTCGACGCCTCAGGTCTCGCCGCCGAGCGCGTGGATGGCGCGCTCGACTGCCCGGCGGGCCTGGAGAATTCGCTTCTCGTCGGCGGCGGCGCTGTCGTCACCGTCGGCCGCGGCCTGCAGCCGGTCGTAGGCAAGGTCGCGGAGCGACTCCTCGACCGTCCGGAGCTGGACGACGAGCTCGTCGACCCGGTCGGACGGCTCAGGCATCGAGCGCCTCCGCCAGCAGGTCGGCGGGGTGCCGCACCTCGAGCCCGGCTGCGGCGAGATGCATGGCACAGCCCGGGTTCGCCGACGTGACGAGGGGGTCGGCGCCGCCGCCGGCACGCCGGATCGCGGCGACCTTCCGGTCGCGGATGTCGGCGGCGAGCTCCGGCTGCAGCACGTTGTAGGCGCCGCCGGCGCCGCAGCAGAGCCCGTCGTCGTCGGTGTCGAGCGTGACGTACGCCGGTGCCAGCACGGCGCGGACGGCGCCCGCTGCGTTCTGGACGTGGCGGAGGTGACAAGGGTCCTGCACCACCACGGTGCGGTCGGTGGCCCGAACGGGAAGCGCGCCCTGCGACTCGACCCATTCGGAGAAGTCGCGCACCCGGGCCACGAACGCCGTCGCTTCGGGCGTTCCGAGCAGGTGGTCGTAGTCCTTCATCGCCGCGCCACATCCGGCGCTGTCGACCACGACGGCCGCGTCGCCGGGCATCGACGCGATGACGCGACGGGCGAGGCGCCGAGCTTGGTCGACGCGTCCCGCGTGCGAGTGCAGTGCTCCGCAGCAGTCGGCTCCGCGGTCGGGCAGCGCGGGGCGTGCACCCGTCGCCTCCATGACCCGGAGCGCGGCTCGATGTGTGTCGCGCTGCCACGCATCCATCACACATCCCGGGAACAAGAACGCGTCCGCGCGATCAGCGGGCGTAGTGGTTCGGAGTGGCCGGACGAGGGATCGCATCGGGATCCGCGGGAGCGCGAACCGCGCCGGGACGAGACGCACGCTCTGCGCGAGCGCGAGCAGCCACGACAGTGCGACGAGGAGCCAGTGGCGAGGGAGGACGAGCCGGTACCCGAACCACTCGGCAGCGCGCCGGTGCCACGGTCGTGCCGGCCGCCGGTGCTCGTCGAGCGCCTCCCTCGCCCCTTCCATCAAGTGCCCGAACGGCACGGACGACGGACAGGCCGCCTCGCAGCCCCGGCACTGCACGCATTCCTCCATGTACCGCTCGAACGTGGCGTCGATCGGCGCGCCGTGCAGGTCTACGGCCTGCATCGCGGCGATCCGTCCCCGGGGAGACGCGGTTTCGAGGCCCGTGACGCGATACGTCGGGCAGTGCGGCAGGCACAGCCCGCATGCGACGCACGCGACGAGCTCGTCCTCGTCGAGGTCGAGCACCCCGTGCGCTGGCGCGCTCATCCTGCTCCGGCGCCCGGCGCGCCGGGGAGGCGGCCGGGTGAGAGCTTGCCGGTGGGGTCGAACGCGACACGGATCCGCTCGAGGATGGCGATGTTCGGCAGCGAGTCGCCGTAGCCGTCGACACCGGGTGCTCCCGCCTCGCGCAACAGCCACCCGTCCCGTTCGACTGCGGCGGCGCGCGCGGCAACAAGGCCGGCGGGGTCGTCGGCCGCGACGTGGACGGTGCCGATGCCGACCTCCGCCAGCCACCGCACGCCGTCGATCTCGTCGAGCGCAGGCGCGAGGTCCCGCAGCCGAGATGGCCGCACCGAGATCCGGCCGCGATGTGGGGTGTCCGGCCACGCCGGCGGGCCGCCTTCGGTCTCGAGCCCGGCGGCGTTCGCCTCGGCGGCTACGTCGTCGGCGTGTCCTTCGAGGAGGACACGCGTCGTCGCGCCGTCCCATGCGACGCACGACGGGCGGAACATGCGCCGCCGGGCTTCGAAGGGGTCGGCGGGGGTCTGGAACCAACGCGCGAAGCGGGCGCGCGGCTGGCAGCGCAGCGTGACCTGCACGAGGACGCCCACCGTCCCCATCGATCCGACCAGCAGGCGCGGGACGTCGTAGCCGGTGACGTTCTTGACCGTCGGTCCGCCGCCCTTCACGAGCCGGCCGTCGGCGGTCACGAACCGGACCTCGAGCACACGGTCGCGGAGCGGTCCGTAGCGCAGGCGGCGAGGACCGGAGAGGCCGGTGGCGAGGACACCGCCGACCGTCGCCTCCGGTGCGCGCGCATCGAGCGGACACTCCTGTCCGGCTTCGCCGAGCACCTCGGCGACCTCGGCCACCGTCGTGCCGGCGCCCGCCGTCACGGTCAGCTCGGCCGGGTCGTAGGCGACGATCCCGCTGGGAGCGCGCACCTCGATGCCGCCGGTCGCCGGATTCCCGACCTCCCAGTGCGTGCGGCCGCCGACGGGGACGACGGCGTCAGCGGCGGCGACGGTCGTCCGCAGCTCGTCGAGCCGGTCGAGCACCGGCGACGCCGTCACACCCACGCCCCTTCCGGGACGCGCTGCATCTCCCCGCACCGGCTTCCGCGGGGCAGGATCTTCTGCGGGTTGGCGCGTCCGGACGGATCGAACGCGTCCCGCAGGCGCGCCTGGGCGTCGAGGTCGTCGGCCGTGAAGACGAGTGGCATCGCCTCCCGCTTCTCGAGACCGATCCCGTGCTCCCCCGACAGCACACCGCCGGCGTCGACGCACGTCCGGAGTATCGCGTCGCCGGCGGCGTGCACCCGTTCCCAGATCCCCGGCTCGCGCTGGTCGAACACGATGAGGGGATGGAGGTTCCCGTCGCCGGCGTGGAACACGTTCATCATCGTGAGCTCGTAGTGGTCGGCGATGTCGTACACGCTCCGGAGCACGTCGACGAGGCGCGTCCGGGGCACGACCGCGTCGTGGAGGTAATAGTCGGGGGCGATGCGCGCGATCGCTCCGAACGCCGACTTACGGCCCTTCCAGAGGAGCGCCCGCTCGGCGTCGTCGGCTGCGACGCGCACCGTGCGGGCCTCGTGCTCGGTCCCGACGCGCCGCACGACATCTACCTGGGCCGCGACCCCGGCCGGGAGCCCGTCAACCTCGACGAGGAGAACGGCCGCGGCGTCCCGCGGGTATCCCGCGCCGACGAAGTCTTCGACAGCGCGAGTGATCTCGGCGTCCATCATCTCGAGCGCGGCGGGAACGATGCCGGCGGCGATGATGCCGCTCACGGTGGCGGCGGCCGCCTCGATCGACGTGAAGTCGAGGAGCAGCGTCCGGACCGCGGGCGGGTCGGGCAGGAGGCGCACTGCGATCCGGGTGGCGATGCCCATCGTGCCCTCGCTGCCCACGAAGCAGCCGCGCAGGTCGTAGCCGGCCTGGTCGGGCTCGAGCCCGCCGAGCATCGTCACGGACCCGTCGCCCAACACCACTTCCATTGCGAGCACGTGCATGGCCGTGACGCCCGACGCCAGGCAGTGAGGCCCGCCCGCGTTCGTGGCCACGTTGCCGCCGATCGTGCACGCCTGCTGCGACGACGGGTCGGGCGCGTAGTGGAGGCCAAGCTGGTGGACGGCGCGGCTGAGATCGAGGTTGAGGACGCCCGGCTCGACCCACGCGTACTGATCCTCGGCGTTCACCTCCAGGATTCGGGTGAGACGGGTGGTGACGATCACGAGGGGGTCGCCGACGGGGGTCGCCCCGCCCGCCAGACCTGTGCCGCTGCCGCGGGCCACGAATGACCGGCCATGCCGAGCGGCGATCCGGACCGCGGCAGCGACGTCAGCTCCGCGCGTCGGGAAGCACACAGCGGCGGCGGCACCCCGGTCGACACCGGCGTCGCGCTGGTAGAGCGCGAGCTCGAGCGGCTCCGCACGCGCCTGACCCGGCCCCAGCGCAGCCTCGAGGTCGGCCACGAGCGCGCTGACGTCATCCATGTCTTCGATGTGCGAAGCCTACCGACGCGAGGTGGCTACTCTCGGCCCCATGAGCGCGCGGCAAACTCGGTCGGGCCCGACCCGCGAATGGGTGACCTTCGAGGATCCCAAGGACGACGGCCGGCGCTGGCAGATCGACGTGACGTTCCTCACCTCGCACTGGGAGTGCATCTTCGGGCGCGGATGCCAAGGCGTGCTCACCGAGCCCGCGCCCGAGATGGTGCAGGGTTGCTGCTCCTACGGCGCGCACTTCTCGCACCGGAAGGATCGTGACCGCGTCGTGCGCGCGGCCAAGGAGCTGTCCGACGACGAGTGGCAGTACGCGAAGGCGGGCAGGTCGAAGGGTGTCTACGCGAAGTGCGGGAAGGACGAGGAGGGGCGCATCGAATGGCGTACCCGACTCGTCGACGACGCGTGCATCTTCCTGAACCGTCCCGGCTTCCCGGCCGGCGCCGGTTGTGCGCTGCACCTACACGCAATGCGCGAAGGGCGTCATCACAGCGAGGTCAAGCCCGACGTGTGCTGGCAGCTGCCGCTTCGATGCGTCGACGAGGAGCAGGAAGACGGCACCGTGGTCTCGACCTTGTCCGAGTTCGGACGCGACGGTTGGGGTGACGGTGGCGCGGAGTTCGCGTGGTGGTGCACAGAGGCACCGGAGGCGTTCACCGGCCGGAAGCCCGTGTACCAGTCGATGGGCGAGGAGCTGCGCAAGATGCTCGGCAGCGATGCGCTGTACGGGCAGGTCGTCGCGTACCTCGAACAGCGGGCGCGCTCGAAGCCGCCGCCGGCGCCCCATCCGGCCGAGATCCCGGTCCGCTTCTCGCGCCGCAAGCCCGCGACCCCGAACGGCCACCACCGCACCTGATGACGCAGGAGACGGCCGGCGTCGGACAGCTCCTCGACGCGCTCGCGAGCGAGCAGATGGGCTTGCAGGCCGAGCTCCGTGATGTTGCACCCGACGACTGGTTCCGGCCGACGCCGGCCAGGTATTGGGACGTGCGCGACACCGTGGCCCACCTCGCCGACATCGACGAGGTCGCCATCGATACGTGCATCGGCGGTCCTCGACCGCTGAACGACTTCGCGGCGCGGCTCGCGTCGCCCGAGGACACGACGCTCTGGGGTGTCCTGCGCGGACGCCGGCGGTCCGGTCGGGATGTGCTCGCGTGGTGGGAGGACACATCGACGCGCGAGCGCGACGTGCTCGCGGGCCTCGACCTCGCGATGCGCGTCCCGTGGGGGCTCGGCATGCGCCCGCCGTCACTCGTTACCGCCCGTCTCATGGAGACGTGGGCGCACGGCCTGGACGTCCGCGAGGCGCTCGGCCTCCCGGTCGTCGACACGGACCGCCTGCGGCATGTCGCCTGGTTGGGATACCGCGCGCTGCCCTACGCGTTCTCGTTCGCGGGCCGTGAGCGCCCGCCCGGCGAGCTCCGGGTCGAGCTCACGTCACCGTCGGGCGACGAGACTTGGGACTACGGGCCGGCCGACGCGCCGAACCGGATCACCGGCCCTGCGGGCGAGCTGTGCCGGCTGTTCGCGCAGCGGATCACCCGCGATGGGGCTCGGGGTCTCGTCGCCGAAGGCGAGGGCGCCGTCGCCGCGCTCGAGGTGGCGCGCGCCTTCCTGTAGCTCAGGGGCCGCCGACCAAGGCGCCGCCGTCGACCACGATGGTGTCGCCCGTCATCCACGACGACGCCTCGGAGGCGAGGAACAGCGCGGCTCCGGCGAGGTCGTCGGGCACGCCGAGCCGCTTCATCGGGAACCGGGCGGCGGTCCCCTCCTCGTCGTGCTCGAAGAGCGCCCGCGCGAAGTGCGTCTTCACGAGGCCCGGCGCGAGCGCGTTCACCCGCACGCCGGGGGCGAGCTCGACCGCGAGCTGGCGGGTCATGTGCAGGAGTGCCGCTTTCGACGTGTTGTACATGCCGATCCCGAGCGACGGTCGGATCCCGCCCAAAGACGCAACGTTGATCACCACGCCGCCCCGGTCGCGCATCCACGAGCGCCACGCCGCCTGGGTCAGCAGCAGCGGGCCCTCGAGGTTGACCTCGAGCACCTTGCGCACCGCGCGCGGCTCCGTGTCGATCATCGGACCGAAGGTCGGGTTCGTTCCTGCGTTGTTCACCAGGATGTCGACGCCGCCGAGCTCGGCGACACAGTGGGCGACGCAGCCTTCGATCGCTTCGGGATCACCCGCCGACCCGGCGTAGACGGTCGCGCCCGGACCGAGCGCGTCGAGCGCTCTCTGGGTCTCCTCGAGCTCGTCGGGCTTGCGCGCGAGCACGCACACGCGCGCGCCGGCGACGGCGAAGCCCTCCGCGATCGCGCGTCCGATCCCCCGCGTCCCGCCGGTGACGAGCGCGGCTTTGCCGTCGAGACGGAAGGCCTTCGCCGGGTCGATCACGTGGCGTTCACAGGTACAAGCCCGTCTGGCCTTCGGTTCGGCTCGACGCCACCGCGTGCACGTCGCGTTCGCGCAGGATCAGGTGGTCGTCGCCGCGGATGTCGACCTCGAAGCCGGCGTCGGGCGCGAACAGCACGAGGTCGCCCTCCTCTACGTTGCGCACCGTGGGCCCGACCGCGACCACCTTGGCCCAACCGAGTCGCCGGCTCTGCGTTGCCGTCGCCGGGATGACGATCCCCGCCCGGCTCTTGCGCTCGCCCAGCTCCTTCGTCGGCAGCGCGAGGATGCGGTCGGCTGTCATGCGGATCGACTGCTTGACGTCGTCGGGCGATTCCCCGTCGGAAGCCATCGGCTTGCGAGGTTATCGGCCGCCGGCATGGTTCCTGAGCAGCGGGAGGCCGCGGCTAGATTCACCGCCGAGGACGGTCGACGCAGGAGACTCGTGACCGACACCATCGTGATCGCCCACCGCGTCAGCTCGAGGGTCCGGGCTTACGTGATGCTCACGAAGCCTCGGGTCATCGAGCTGCTGCTCGTCACGACGGTGCCCGCGATGATCCTCGCCGACGACGGGCTCCCGTCGCTCACGCTGATCGGCGCGGTGCTCCTGGGCGGTGCGCTGGCCGCCGGGGGCGCGAACACGATCAACTGCTGGATCGAGCGCGACCGCGATCGCGTCATGCATCGCACCCAGCGACGTCCGCTCCCGGCCGGGCAGATCGAACCCAGCCATGCGCTCGTGTTCGGCATCGCCTTGGAAGCGATCGCGTTCCTGTGGCTCTGGGGCACGGTGAACCTGCTCGCGGCGGCGCTGGCGGTGAGCGCGATGCTCTTCTACGTCTTCGTGTACACGATCTGGCTCAAGCCGCGGAGCCCGCAGAACATCGTGATCGGCGGTGCAGCCGGCGCGGTGCCGGTCCTCGTCGGCTGGGCGGCGGTCACCGGCACGCTCGACGCGCCCGCGTGGGTGCTGTTCGCCATCGTGTTCTGCTGGACCCCGCCGCATTTCTGGGCCCTGTCGCTCCAGTACCGCGACGACTACGCGGCCGCGGGGATCCCGATGCTCCCGGTCGCGCGCGGCGTAGCCAGCGCAGCGCGGCAGATCCTCCTGTACACGTTCGTCGTCGTGGCCGTCACGCTGGCGCTCTTCCGCTTCGAGGCGATGGGCGTGGTGTACCTCGTCGCAGCGGTCGGGCTCGGCGCCACGTTCGTGTGGCAGGCGTTCGGCCTCAAGCGCGACGCCACTCGCAAACGCGCCATGCGACTGTTCGCCTTCTCGAACGCCTACCTCGCGCTGCTCTTCGCGGCCATTGCCGTCGACACGCTCGTCCGAGCCCGCTGACCGGCCTCGGCCGCGGAGGCGGGGCTGGCTCCTCATCCTCGCCGGCGTCCTGACGGTCGGGCTCGTCGCCGGAGTGCTCGTCGCCGTGCTCGGCGACGGCTCCGACAGCGGCGGCACGATGCGTCCCGGCTCCGTCAGCGGCACCGGCGGCGAGGTCGGCTCCGCCGCACCGGACTTCCAGCTTCCGGCCCTCGACGGCCACGGCGACGAGCGCCTCGCCGACTATCGCGGCCGGCCGGTGATCGTGAACTTCTGGGCGTCCTGGTGCAACCCCTGCCGCAAGGAGTTCCCGCTCCTCAAGCAGGCGCTCCGCGACCACCGCGCGCAACACCTGGCCGTGATCGGGGTCACCTTCCAGGACATCCCCTCCGACTCGCGCGCGTTCGTGAAGCAGAAGCAAGCAACGTGGCCGCAGGGCGTCGATGACGGCGGCACGATAGCGAGCGCGTACGGCGTGCGCGCGATCCCGCAGAGCTTCTTCGTCCGCGCCGACGGAACGATCGCCGCCCGCGTCTTCGGCTTCACGAGCGAATCCGCGCTCGCCCGCCCCCTCGCCGAGCTGCTCGGCGGCCCGTCGAGCTGACAGGCGCTACTCCTCCCAACGGAACAGGAACACGGCGGCGATCGGCGCCGCAATCGCCCAGACGAGCAGCACGAGGACGTGCCCCAGCGGGAAGGCGTGTGCGGGCGCGAGCACGTCGCGCACTGCCTCGGCCAGCGCGGCCGCCGGGAGCGCCTCGGCGACGTCCTGGAGCGCGGTAGGCAGCCGGCTCAGCGGGTACGCCATCCCGCCGAGGAACAGCAGGAGCAGGAATAGCGCGTTCGAGAGCGCGAGGTTCGTCTCGGCGCGCAACGTGCCCGCCATCAGGAGCCCGATCCCGGCGAAGGCGACGGTCCCGACGAGGAGCAGCACGACAGCGGGGAGGATGCGCGCGCTCGTGCTCCATCCGAGCGCGATCCCGACTACGACGATGATCGCGGCCTGCGCGAGCTCGATGAGCAGGACGTTGGCGGTCTTCGCGGTGAGCAGACCGCCACGTGACAACGGCGTGGACCCGAGGCGCTTCAGGACGCCGTAGCGGCGTTCGTAACCCGTGGCGATCCCGAGGCTGACCATCGCCGTCGACATCACCGCCAGCGCGAGGACACCCGGAACGAGGAAGTCGACCGGATCCGACAGGTCGGTGACGGCGTCGACCTTGGAGAAGAAGACGAGGATCCCCAGCGGGATCGCGAGCGTGACGAGCAGGCTCTCGGACCGCCGCAGCGTGAGCAGCAACTCGATCCGCGTCTGGGCCGCCAGCGCCCGCGGCTTCACGGTCGGTCCTCGCTCGTCAAGCGAAGGAACACCTCCTCCAACGAGCCGCGCCCGGCGTGCAGGTCGCCGAGGGTCACGTCGCGGTCGCGGAGCCAGGCGGCGAGGGTTGCGATGAGCACGGGCGTCGCGGCGACGTCGACGACGTAGTCGCCGGCGCGCGGCTCGCGCACGCGCCCGGCGTCCAGGCCGAGCGCGGCGGCGAGCCCGGCGCGGTCCAGGTCGGGTGGCGCCGAGAAACGCATCTCTTCCACGGCCGCGCTCGCCGTCAGCTCTGCCGGCGTGCCGTACCCGACCATGTGGCCGTGGTCGATGATGGCGAGCCGGCTGCACAATTGCTCGGCTTCGTCCATGGCGTGCGTCGTGAGGACGACCGTCGCGCCGTGATCGCGCAGCTCACGCACCAGGTCCCAGGTCGTCGCCCGCGCTCGCGGGTCGAGCCCGGCCGTCGGCTCGTCGAGGAACACCAGCGACGGTCGGCCGATCAGCGCCAACGCCAGCGACAGCCGTTGGTACTGCCCGCCGGACATGCGCCGCACGAGCGTGTGCTCGGCTTCGCGCAACCCGACCACGTCGAGGAGCCGTTCGGGGTCCTCGGGCTCGTCGTAATACGACGCGAACAGCGCAAGCGCCTCGAGGGGACGGATGCCCGGGTACAGGCCGCCGTCCTGGAGCATGACGCCGATCTTCGGCCGCAGACGCGGGCCCTCGCGCCACGGGTCGAGATCGAGCACCCGGACCTCTCCGGCATCCGCCCGCCGGTAGCCCTCGAGGATCTCGACGGTGGTGGTCTTGCCGGCTCCGTTCGGGCCGAGCAAGCCAAAGACCTCGCCCGGCTCGACGGTCAGCGACAGGCCGTCGAGCGCGCGCACCGCGCCATAGCGTTTGCTGAGCCCGGCGACTTCGATGGCTGGGCTCGCCGACACGGGCGCGGAGCCTACCGAGACACCCTCGTCCATCCGGGGTCGGAGTATCGAACAGCAGACAGAATGGCCGCCGTGGATCGGTACCAGTACCTCTTGCTGATGGCGGGATGCCTGCTCGTCACGCTGCCACTCGAGTTCGTGTTCGGCGCCCGCGTCTGGCGCCGGCCCCGGCGGCTCCTGTTCGCGCTCGTGCCGACGGTGGTCCTGTTCGCCGCGTGGGACATCGCCGCTATCGGACGAGGGCACTGGTCCTACAACGCCCAGTACGTGACGGGCCGTGAGCTGCCCGGCAATCTCCCGGTGGAGGAGCTCACCTTCTTCATCGTGATCCCGATCTGCGGTCTCCTCACGCTCGAAGCGGTGCGGCGCATCCTGGAGCGCGCTCGCTGATGTGGGAGTACACCGTGGCCGCGATCGTGGCGGTCGCCGGCGTCGTCCTGCTCGAGGTGCGCGTGTTGCGCACGGGACTCCTGCGGACACGCGCCTACTGGATCGCGATGGGGATCTGCTACGCGTTCATGATCGCAGTGAACGGTTGGCTCACGAAGCTCACCGCCCCGATCGTGTTGTACGACGCGCAC
This sequence comes from Acidimicrobiia bacterium, assembly GCA_035938395.1. Taxonomy (GTDB): domain Bacteria; phylum Actinomycetota; class Acidimicrobiia; order IMCC26256; family JACDBD01; genus JALZAA01. Next base: position 33,891 of record DASZGY010000095.1, on the reverse strand, counting down.
GCGACAATCGGGTGGCGGTTCCCGTGGGACATCCCGGTCGAGGACTACCTCTTTGGCTTCGCGCTCTTGACCCTGACGATGCTGCTGTGGGACACGGCCGCACCGAAGCAGCGCGACATCGCCGGCGCGACTGCCACGGCCGTGACGGCATCGTCGCGGCCGAGAGAGCCGGCGAGGGGGGCACCATCGTGACCGTCGTGCTGGTCGCCGTGGCAGCGCTCGTGGTGATGGAGCCGGTCACCGCATTGGTCCACCGGTTCGTGATGCACGGCTTCGCGATGGGATGGCACCGGAGTCACCACGAGCCGCCCCGGCGCGTGCTCGAGGCGAACGACCTGTTCCCCGTCGTGTTCGCCGCCACGACGATCATGCTCCTCGCCATCGGCGTGTACGTGCCCGACGCGCCGTCGCTCCTGGTGCCGATCGGCATCGGCGTGACCGCGTACGGCGCCGCCTACCTGCTCGTGCACGATGTCGTGATCCACCGGCGGGTCCCCTTTGTGCCGCTTCCCGACGCCCTCCTGCGGCAGTGGCGCGAAGCCCACAACGTGCACCACCTCTTCGCCGGCGCTCCCTACGGGTTCCTCGCGCCGGTCGTGCCCCGCGCGCTCCGTCGCCGCGCCGCCGAGCGCGACGTGGACCGCACCCGCCGCACCGTCAGCGGTGTGGCCTGATCGACTGGGAGACGACGAGCGCCTTCCGCCAGGAGGGCACTCGCGCCCTTCGGGTGAAGACGTCGTAGCCCGCGGCCTCGATCCGGTCGAGGATCTCGGCATAGAGCCGACGCGCGGCCCGGATACAGCGCGCCGACGCCGCCGGCAGGTACGCGATTCCCAGATCCGCCGAGGCGTAGTAGTCGCGGGCCCGCGCGACCTCGTGACGCATGAGCTCGCGCCACGACCCACTGACGCGCCGCTCCCCAACGCTGACCCGGAAGCGCCGGAGATCCTCTTGCGGCAGGTACACGCGCCCGCGATCGAGGTCTTCGCCGACGTCGCGCAGAAAGTTCGTGAGCTGGAACGCGATGCCGAGGTCTCGGGCGTGCGGCATTGCGGCGGCCGACGACGGCTCGAGGATGGGCAGCATCATCTCGCCGATCACCGCCGCCGATCCGTCCATGTACCCGAGGAGGTCGTCGAAGCTCTCGTACGTCGTCACCGTCAAGTCCATCGTCATCGAGTGGAGGAACCGGCGGAAGCAGCCGGGATCGATGCCGAACGCCCTGACGGTGTGGACGACGGCCTTCAGCACCTCATCGTCGGAGTCGCCGGCGTCGAGGTCGGCGAAGAACCGCTCGCCCAAGTCGGCCAGCGCCTTCTCGCGCACGTCGACGGGGGCGGGCCCCAGGTCGTCGACGATGTCGTCGGCGTAGCGGCAGAACCCGTACAGCGCGTGGACGTGGTGGCGCTTGACGCGCGGCAGCACGAACGTCGCTGCGTAGTACGTGGTCCCGTACGCCTTGTTGAGCTCCCGGCACCGGGCGTAGGAGGCATCGAGCGTGATCACGGGCGCCCTCGCCTTTCCGCCCACTCGTCGACCCGATCGGCGGCGAGGCGCCCCGAGATGAGCACCATCGGGATGCCCACGCCCGGCACCGTCCCCATCCCGGTGAACACGAGGCCGGGAATGCGTCGATCCACGTTGCCGGGCCGGAACGGACCCGTCTGGAAGAAGCGGTGCGCGAGCGCGAACGGTGTCCCCCGCTCGAGGCCTTGCGCCTCCCAGTCGCGCGGGTCCGTGAGCCGCTCGACCACGACGTCGTCGACCGGGTAGCCGAGGGCGCCGACACGGTTCGCGAGCTCGTCCCGCAGGCGCGGCCGCTCGGACGCCCAGTCCACGCTCCCGTCGAGGTTCGGCGCCGGCTCGAGCGCGAACAGCGTGGTAGCGCCGTCGGGCGCGAGCGACGGGTCCGACGCGGTCGCGCTCGTCACGAGGATGGAGGGGTCAGGCATCCGCCGGCCGTCGGCGAACAACGCGGTGAACGCCTCGCGCCAGCTACTCCCGAAGTGGATGTTGTGGTGCGCGGCACCTACCGGGAGCGTGCCGCGCACGCCGGCCAGCCACACGATGCACGATGGCGAATAGCGACCCCGCCCCGCCACACTCGGCGCGGAGAGCCCCAGGAGCGACCGGTACGCGACGGCCACGTCGACGTTGCACACGACCGCGTCGGCGGCAATGAGCTCGCCGGACGACAGCCGCACACCCTGCACCGATCCGTCTGCATGCCGGGTGATGCGTTCGACGGGTGTCGCGAACTGAAACGTCGCCCCGGCCTTCTCGGCCGCGTTCGTCAGCGCGCGCGGCACCTCGTGCATCCCGCCCTCGGGGAAGTACACGCCTTCGACCATGTCCATGTACGTGATGACGGAGTAGATCGCGAGCGCCTCGAAGGGCGAGAGCCCGGCGTACATCGATTGGAACGAGAAGATCCGCTGCAGGCGCTCGTCCCGGAAGAAGCCGGCGACCGTCGGCGCCAGCTTGCGGAGGCCGCCGAGCCGGACGAGACGCACCAGCGCCATCGGGTCCCGGGCGAGGTCGAGCGGCGAGTCGTAGTTGCGGTCGATGAAATGCGGGAGCTCCAGCCGGTAGACGCGACCGAGCCACGAGCAGAACCGCTCGAACGCCGCCGCTTCCCCCGCCCCGGCGAAGGTTCGGATCTCCTCCACCATCGCGTCGCGATCGGGCCGCACGCGCAGCACGCTCCCGTCGGGGAAACACGCCCGGTACGTCGGATCGAGGCGCCGGAGCGTCAGGTGGTCGTCGAGGCCGGCGCCGGCGGCGGCGAAGGTCTGCTCGAGCAATCCGACCATCGTGAGGACCGTGGGCCCTGAGTCGATGCGGAACCCGCCTTCCTCGACGACGCCGGCGCGCCCGCCGGGAACAGACTCCCGGTCGACCACGACGACCTCATGGCCGCGGCCGGCGAGATGGCACGCCGCCGACAGCCCGCCGAGGCCGGCCCCTACCACGACCGTGCGCACGCGCGGCTTCCGACTAGCGGTCGCGCCAGGCGACGAACGTACCCAGCTCCTCGAGCGCAACTCGCGCCTCGGGAGCGATCGGCGCCACCGCGAGTGCTTCGAGGGCTTGCTCCACGAGCTGCCCGATGCTGCGCTCGACGTCGTCGACGGCGCCAGTGTCGACGAGCACGGCTTGCAGTCCGGCGATCTCGGCGTCATCCAGGTCGGACCGGCCCAGGTTCTGAAGCCGGCGCGCCGCCGACCCGGTCGCGCGCGCCGCAGCCGCGGCGACGAGCGGTGTGAGCTTGCCCTCGCGCAGGTCGTCGCCGACCGGCTTGCCGGTGATGGCGGCGTCGCCGAACACGCCGAGGATGTCGTCGCGCAGCTGGAACGCCTCACCGAGCGGCAGCCCGAAGGCGCTGAGCGGATCGGCGAGCTCGTCGAGGCGGCCTGCCAGCGCCGCGCCCAGATGCAAGGGCCGTTCCACGGTGTACTTCCCGGACTTGTACCGCTCGATCCGCGCCGCCTGCACCGGGTCGCTGCTGCCGCTCGCCGTACCTTCGAGGTCGAGGTACTGCCCGACGCAGAGCTCGATCCGCAGCTCGTCGAAGATGGGTCGGGCGATTTCGGGTACCGAACGGAGAAGGATGTCCGCGTACACGAAGGCGAAGTCGCCGACGAGGATCGCGGCACCCTCGCCGTAGCGGCGGGCCTCGCCCCGCCACCTCTGCACGTCGTGACGCGTCATGAAACGGCGGTGGATCGCCGGGAGACCTCGACGCAGGTTCGACCCGTCCATGACGTCGTCGTGCACGAGGGCGAATGTGTGCAGCAGCTCGAGCGCCGCCCCGGCGTCGACGACGACCGGGTTGTCGTGGGCCCCGCCGGCGCCCACGTACGCCCAGTGACAGAAGGCAGGCCGCAGCCGCTTGCCGCCCGCCCGCACGAGCTCGCGCAACGCGACGAGCGGTTCCGCGAGGTCGGGGTCGACGGCCCGCCACCGCACGATCTCGTCGTCGACCAGCGTCGCGATGCGCGCTTCGACGCGGCTCCCGACCTCGGCCAGGCTCGACGGGATCAGGCCGACGCCCTCGGGCAACCGGCGTGCTTGGGCCCTCGATGCCATCGAGAAATCGTACGCTGCCGACCTGCCGGGCGGATGACTGCAGTCGTACCCCGTAGCATCCGCCGGTGGCGGATTTCCTTTCCGCGGAATGGATCGACGCGCTCGACGCCGCGGCGCGTGCTGCGACGTTGCCGGACACCGTGGCCGCGATGTCGCTCACAGTGGAGCAGGTGGTGCGCGATTCGCCCGACCGCGAGACGCGCTACCACCTCCGCATCGAGGACGGTGGCGCGCGCGTGCAACCGGGCCCGGCGGAGGCACCCGATCTCCGGCTGTTCGCCGACTACGACGTGGCGGCGCGGATCCAGCGCGGCGAGGTCAACGCGCAAGAGGCGCTGGCGGCCGGGAGGCTCAAGGTGCAGGGGCGATTCGCGCACCTCGTGCGTGTCGACGACGCGCTCCGAGCGCTGCAGGATGTCTTCGCTCCGGTGCGCGCCGCAACGACCTACCGGGAGCCGGGAGAGTCGCGCTGACGATTCGAGACGCCTACGATGCTCCCTTGACCATTCGGTCAAGTCCGGCCGGCACGGGCGCAGGAGGACACCGATGAGCGGCATCGCACTCGACGACTTCGTGGCGGAGGCCAAGCGCTTTCTCGACGACAACGCCGAGCCGCGGTCCGAGCAGAAGTTCGTGTGGGGTGAGGGGCCCGACCGGGTCGGGATCCTCGACGAGAAGACGCCCGACGAGGAGGCCGAAGAGCTGCGCGCGGCCAAGGACTGGAAGGCCAGGGAGTTCGACGCCGGCTTCGGTTGGATCACCGGTCCCGAGGAGTACGGCGGCCGCGCCCTCGACGCCGCCTACCAGCGCGCGTACGCCGAGACCCAGTCCAACTACGCGGTCCCGAGCGTCTCGCCGTTCGCCGTCGGCCTCGGGATGGTGGCACCGACGATCCTCGCCCACGCCATCCCCGAGGTGAAGGAGCGTTACCTCCGCTCCCTGTACCGGGGCGACCTCGTCGCGTGCCAGCTGTTCTCGGAGCCGGCCGCGGGATCGGACCTCGCCGGGATCCAGACCCGCGCCACGCGTGATGGCGAGGAGTGGGTGATCAGCGGCCAGAAGGTGTGGACGTCCGGCGCTCAACAGAGCGACCTCGGGGAGATCATCACGCGAACGTCGGTCGACAAGCCCAAGCACAAGGGGCTGACGATGCTGCTTGTCGACATGAATGCGCCCGGCGTCACGGTGCGGCGCCTGCGCCAGATGACCGGCGGCGCGTCGTTCAACGAGGTGTTCTTCGACGAGGTCCGCGTGCACGACTCGCACCGCCTGGGCGATGTCGACGAAGGCTGGACCGTCGCGCTGACGACGCTCATGAACGAGCGCGCCGCCATCGGCGGCGGCATCGGCAACCGCGCCACGAGCCTCACGCGCTTCGTCGAGCTGGCGCGCTACCTGGGCGTGGTCGACGACCCGCTCGTCCGGCAGCAGCTCGCCGATTCGTACGTGCAGCTGCAAGTGGCGCGGTACACGAACCAGAGGGCGATGGCGAAGATCCGTGCCGGGCAGCTGCCCGGTCCAGAGATGTCGATCGCGAAGCTGGCGATGACGCAGAACTTCCAGCGCCTCACGGACATGCTGTCGGGCATGCTCGGGCCGCGCCTCACCGCCGACACGGGCGAGTGGGGCACGTACGCATTCGGCGAGCTCGTGCTCGGCGTGCCCGGCATGCGCGTCGCCGGCGGCACCGACGAGGTGATGCGCAACATCGTCGGCGAGCGTGTCCTCGGTCTCCCCAAGGAGCCGCGCGCCAACGCGTAGCCGTCAGGCTTTGTTCGGGGCGGGGGTACTGTCGCCTTCGTGCAACCGTTCGAGCGCCTTCGCTACCTCGCCCGCTGGTCGGACGAGGACGACAGTGCGCTCGTCTCGGAAGCAGCCGACTGTCTCGCCGGCTTCGCCGACGATCCGGCCGGGCTCGTGGTCGCGTGCCGGCGCCTCGTCTCCCATCACCCCGCGTCGGGCGCGCTCTGGTGGCTCTGCGCGCGGGTCCTGACCGCATCGGACCCGGCGGACGCCGCCTGGGAGGCCTGGCAGCTCGTCAACGACGACGGCACCACCGACCGGCTCGCCCGCTTGCTGCCCTTCCCGCACGACGAGCCGATCGCCGTCCTCGGCTGGCCCGAGCTCGCCGGCGCCGCCCTGGCCGAGCGTCCCGATCTCGACGTGATCGCCATCCGCCGGCGTTCAGGCGACGATCACCGGCGCGCCCGCCTCGCCCGGCGCGAGGCTCCCGTGCGCATCGTGAGCGAGGTCGACGCCGCCGCCCTCGAGCCGTCGCACCTGCTCGTCGAGGCGCTGGCGGCCAGCCCGAGCTCCGCCATCGTCCCCGAGGGCGCCGCCGATCTGCTCGACACGCTCACGGCCAACCGCGCCGACGGCTGGCTCGTCGCCGGCGTCGGCCGCGTCCTTCCCGAGCGCATGTTCGCCGCGGTGCGGGCGGAGCTCGAGCGCGAGCAGACCGAGCACGCCCCGGTGGAGCTCGTGGAGGTCAGCCGCTTCGCTCGTGTCGCCGGCCCTCGCGGCCTCGAAGCTCCTGACGCGCTCCTCCGCCGGGTCGACTGCCCCGTCGCGCCCGAGCTGCTGCGGCTGAGCTAGTCGGCCGCCTCGCTACCGATCCGGCGGAGACGCCGGCGGCAGCGGGGTGGGAGGCCGAGGTGGCGGGCGTTCCGGCGGCACGTACTGACGCGTCCGGGGCTCCGCACGCGTCCACTGCTTGGAACGCACCATCTCCACTTCCCGCAGCACCCGTCGACTCACGAAGCGGCGCACGACGGCGCGGATGGGCGGGAAAAGGAGCAGCAGCCCGAGCGCGTCGGTGACGAATCCCGGGATCACCAAGAGGATTCCCGCCACGAGGATGAGTGCCCCGTCGAATGCCTCGGTCGCGGGGATTCGCCCCGCCGATCGCTGCTCGCGGATCCGGGCCATCACGCCGAGCCCCTGGCGCTTCACGAGCCAGGCGCCGAGGAGCGAGATGAGGAGCAGGAGGCCGACCGTGTTCAGGAAGCCGATCCACTGGCCGACCTGGATGATGACCGAGATCTCGACCACACCGACGACGATGGCCAGCGCGACGAAGAACGCGATCACAATTCGATGGTACCGCCGCCCTTGGCTCCCCTATGCCTCGAGGGCGAGCGAGCCCCCGAACCCGTCGTCCTCGTCGTCTTCGTCCACGGAGGCCAGTGATCGACTGTCGTTCCGGAGGGCGTTGATCTCACCGATTCGCTTCTCGAGCATGCGCTTTCGAGTCCCGACGAGCGCCTCGTACTCCCGGCTCGTGCTGTCGATCCGCTTGCCAAGCGTGTCCATCTGGCCGACGAACTTCTCCCATTGCTCGAAGAAGTGTCCGAGCAGGCCGAGGATCTCGTCGGACCGGCGCGCGAGCTGGAAGTTCTCGCACGTCTGACGGATCAATGCGAGCACGGCGAGCAGGGTCAGCGGAGAGCAGAGCACGACACGCCTGCGCGACGCGTCCTGCACGATGGTCTCGTCCGTCTCGTGGATGAACGTGTACAGCTGCTCGTTCGGGATGAACAACAGGACGAAGTCGACCGTCCCGCCGGCGGGGTCGACGTACTCGCGGGTGCTGAGCTCCTTCACCCGGCCGCGGACGTCCCGCAGGAAGTCGTCGCGGTAGCGCTTGCGCTCGAGATCCGACTCGGACTCGACGTACCGGACGTAGTTGTCGAGCGGGAACTTCACGTCCATGTGCACGACGAGGTCGTTCGGGAGGAAGAACGTGAAGTCCGGAATGCCGTGGCCCCCCACGGCGGCACGCTGCTTCCGGTAGTTCACGTTCTCGATGAAGTCGGCCAGGCGTAGGACGTCCTCCGCCATGCGCTCGCCCCACCGGCCGCGGGTCTTCGGGCTGGCGAGCACCTCGCGCAGGCTCTGGGTCGTGTGCAACAGGTCCGTGAGTCCTTCGCTCTGTTGCGACAGCTGCTGGCTCAGCTGGCCGAACTTCCGGTCGCGGTCAGCCTCGAACACCCGCACGAGGTCGCTCACCTCGTCGAGCCGGCCGGCCATCGCCTCGAGCTGCTGGTCGATCAGTGACTTCTTGCCGTCGAGCTCGGCCGTGGTGCGATCCCGCTCCGCTCCGAAGACCGCCTGGTTGGTGGTGACCAAGCGCTGGAGCAGCTCGCCCGAGGTGGCCCGTTGCTGGCGGAGCAGGTGGGCGGCGAGCGCGCCACCCGCCCCGAGCCCGGCGATGACGGCGACGATCACGATGAGGATGCTCATGCATTCATTGTGCGGACGGGGTGTGACAGCTACGGGGATGGTTCCCGTTCGGGGCGCTGACCAGGGGAAACGCGCGAGGCGCGGCTTACTGGGGGGTCGACGCGCTACCGAGGTGGTCGAGCAGGAGCGCGTTGAGCGCGTCCGGTGCCTCTTCGGCGATCCAGTGGCTCACGCCCTCGAGGACCTCGAACCGGTACGGCCCTTCGACGTGCGCCGCAGTCCCCTCCGCCGCCTCACGACCCAACGCGGGGTCGTACGTGCTCCACACGTACATCGTCGGCATCGTGATCGGGCCGAGCCCCTCGACGAGGCCGAGGTCGGCGGCGCGGTACCAGTTGAGCGCGCCGGTCATCGCGCCGGGCTGGGTGAGCACGCGCGCGTACTCCTCGATCGCGTCGTCGGCCAGTCCGCTCGCGGTGTAGAGCGCACGCAGGCCGGCGGCGTCGTTGTCGAGGAAGAACGGCTCGGCCTCGGGGCTCCGGAAGAACAGCATGTAGCTCGACTTGTCGCGCTGCTCGCCGTCCTGGATCGACCGCCGGAACGCCGCCGGGTGCGGGGTCGACAACGACGTCAGCGTCCGGAGCCGCTCGGGATGCCGGCCCGCAACCTGCCACGCCACCGCGCCGCCCCAGTCGTGCCCGACGAGGTGGAAACGCTCGACCCCGAGGGCGTCGGCGAAGCCGAGCACGTCGCCGACGAGGCGCTCGACGCGGTACTCCCCGACGTCGGCGGGTCGGGCGCCCGGCGAGTAGCCCCGTTGGTCCGGCGCGATGGCGCGATAGCCGGCCGCACCCAGCGCATCGAGCTGGTTCCGCCACGAGAACGACGTCTGCGGGAAACCGTGCAGCAGGAGCACGACTTCGGCGTCCTCCGGTCCGTCCGCCCGCGCGTCGAACACGAGGTCGCCGACAGTCAGCTCGACCGGTCCCACGCCGCCGAACGCTATCCAGGAATGCTCTTGCACGCGGGGTGAAAGAACGCGCACCCGAGCGTATGGTTGCCGCCGTCGACTCGGAAGGGGGGCCCGATGGGCGACGACGGTCACGACTCCGACCTCGAGCTGCCGATCAAGCTCGGTCCGTGCTCGAACGGCGAGTACGTGCCGCCGCCGATGACCGCGATCGAGGCCGAGACCATCCGCCGGACCCACGAGGCGGCGGACACCCAGGCCCGGCGGCTCGGCGTGAGCCGGCGCCGGTTCCTCCGCTCCGTCAGTGGCGCCGCGCTCATGCTGCTGACCCTGGACGCCACCGCGCGCGCCGCGCGCGCCGGGGCGGCCGGCGGGCGCTACCTACTGCACCCCGACGCCGCCGGCGAGCTCGCGGCCGCGCGTGCGGCGATCGCCGGCAACGAGTTCATCTTCGACGTCCAGGTCCACTACCTCAACTACGACCTCGCTCAGCCGGGCGGGCTGGGCATCGCGGCCGCCTTTCCCCAGCAACGCTGCGGTGAGTCGGACCCGCGGGCGTGCTTCTCGGTCGACCACGTCGTCGAGGAGCTGTTCCTCAAGAGCGACACGTCGAAGCTCGTGATGTCGGCGATCCCGATCCCCGGCAACGGCAACCCGCTCTCGATCGACGACATGGAGCTCGTGAAGAGGATCATGACGGAGCTGTGCGGTCGGGGACGCGTGCTCGTGCAGGGCCAGACGTTCCCGAGTATCGGCGACGCCAGCGCGCAGCGCGACGAGATGGCGAAGGTGCGCAAGGACCACAACGTCATCGCCTGGAAGGTGTACACGCACGCCGGCGGCCCGCCGTGGTGGCTGGACGACCACGACCCGGGCATCACGCAAGGAGGGAAGGCTTTCATCGAGAACGTCCGCGCCGTCGGACCGAAGATCATCGCCGTGCACAAGGGCTTCGGTCTCGTCGGCGGGAACAACCGGCCGTACGCGTCGCCCGTCGACGTCGGGCCCGCCGCCAAGGCCAACCCCGACATCAAGTTCGTCGTCTACCACTCCGGCTACGAGCCCGAGGACCAGGAAGGGCCTTATACCGATGCCACCGCCGACGTCGGGGTCAACAGACTGATAAAGACGGCGATGGAGAACGGCATCGGCAAGAACAGCAACGTGTACCCCGAGCTCGGTTCGACCTGGCGTTCGGTGATGAGCGACCCGACACAGGCCGCGCACGTGCTCGGCAAGCTGCTCAAGCAGTTCGGTGCCGACCGGGTCGTCTGGGGCACCGACTCGATCTGGTACGGCTCACCCCAGGACCAGATCCAGGCGTTTCGTGCCTTCGAGATCACTCGCCAGTTCCAGGAGCAGTTCGGGTACCCGGCGCTGACCCCGGCGGTGAAGGAGAAGATCCTCGGCAAGACGTCGGCGCGCATCTACAAGATCAAGGCGAGCGCGCCGGCCAAGTGCGACTTCACGCGCCAGGAGCTGGAGCAGGTTCGCCAGGAGCTCCCGACCGGCGCCCGCACATACGGCCCGAAGACCGGCCAGGAAGTCGCCGCGCTCATCCGCGCCCACGGTTGGGCGTGACTCCGCGCCTCGTCGTCGGGCACGGTCTCAGCCGCCGGCGGGCGCCCATGGTTCCTCCTTGGGAGCGGCTTTCCGTCAGCACGGGTCGTGAGCCGCGAACTCATCGGTGAGTTCCTGCGGGGCGTGAGGTCGTATCCCTACCAGCCGTGACGAAGCGAAAGGACCGCGCGATGCCTCGCAACGATCCCGTGACCGAGCTGGATCCCCGGTACGGCGACGAGGGCGCCGCCGCGTCCCTCTGGCCGGAGGCGCGGAAGCGGCTCGAGGAGGCGGAGCTGTTCTGGGTGACGACGGTACGGCCGGACGGACGGCCGCACACCACCCCGTTGTTGGCCCTTTTGCTGGGCGACGCCTTGTACTTCTGCACAGGTCCTGAGGAGCAGAAGGCCAAGAACATTGCCGGCAACCCGCACTGCATCCTGATGACCGGGTGCAACGCGCTGCACGAAGGCGTGGACCTCGTCGTCGAGGGCGACGCGGTCAAGGTGAGCAACGACGCCGAGCTGCAGCGCATCGCCGACGCCTATGTGGCGAAGTACGGCAGCGAGTGGCGCTTCGAGGTGCGCGACGGCGCGTTCCACCACGGGCCCGGCGAAGCGTGGGTGTTCGAGGTTGCCCCCGTCACGGCCTACGCGTTCGCCAAAGGCGAGTACAGCCACACGCGCTTTCGGTTCTGACCGAGCGCGATCGCTCAGTCGGGGAAGAACCCGTACGCGCCGACGACCGTCGCGCCACTCGGGACGGGCTGCACCGCGCAACGGTCGGCGATCTCGCGCTGGAACTCGCGGAACGCGGCGATCTCGGTGAGCGGGATCGAGTTCGAGCCGTCGTCGGTCTCGGTCACGACGTGGACGAAGCTCACCCCGTCCTCCAGCCGGAAGGTCGCGTACCGGAAATTGTCGGGCCGACGCGCGGCCAGCTCGGCGAACACCTTCTCGACCAGCCGTTGGTTCTCGTCTGCCCGGTCGGGCTTGGTCTCGTAGCGCACGACGACGGTTCGCATTTGCGTCCTCTTCCGGGTCCTCGGAGTCCTCACGCTCTCTGACCCCGACGAACGCCGAAACTCATCGCGTCGCGGGTCGGTAGTGGAGCAGGACGTTGCCCGAGCTGAAGACGGTCGTCCTCTCGAGCTCGACCGGGACTCGGTGGTGCAGCGCCCCGAACAGCGACTTGCCCGCGCCCAACAGGATCGGATGCACCATCACCCGCAGCTCGTCGACGAGGCCCTGCTCGATGAGGCTTGCCGTCAGCGTGGGGCTCCCGAAGATCGCCAGGTACTTGCCCGGCTGCTGCTTGAGCTCCGCGATCGCTTCGGCGGCGCTTCCCTTGACCAGCGTCGAGTTCCGCCACTCGGCGGTGTCGAGCGTGCTCGAGAGCACAACCTTGCGAATGCCGTTCATCCGGTCGGCGATGGCCGGGTCGTCTTCGAGCGCAGCTGGGGTCGGCCAGTAGCTCGCCATGCCCTCGTACGTCGCCCGTCCGAACACCAGCGTGTCGATGTCGTTCAGCTGACTGATCGCGAACTCGTTGAACTCGTCGTCGACGTTCGGCCAGTCGAACTCTCCGTCGGGCCCCTCGTAGTAGCCGTCGAGGGTCACCACCATGAACGAGATGAGCTTCCTCACTGATCCGTCCTCCTGATCGCGTGTCGTGCCGTCACGGGAGACGTCGGAGCCGACGGCGCGTCCTCGACGTCCGCCGGCTGATTTCGCCGTCAGCGGCTGTCAGAAGGTGCCGCCGTCGACCGTGACCTTCTGGTCGGTGAGGTACCCGGCGGCGTCCGAGACCAGGAAGCGGACCACGTCGGCCACTTCCTCGGGCGTGCAGACGTGGCCGAACGCCGCGCCCTCGTTCAGGGTGGCGATGTCGTCGACGCCCATCGCGCCCTTCACCAGCCGACGCCCCATCTCGGTCTCCACCAGACCGGGTGCGACCACGTTGACGTGCACGTTGTTGCGGCGCTCCTCCTTCGCCAGCGTCCGCGCGAGTGCCTCGAGCCCTGCCTTCGCCACGTTGTACGGAGACGACCACCCCGCCATGTGCACGGTCGCGTTGCTCGACACCATGACGATGTCGCCCCGAGGCCGTTCCCGCATGCCCGGGAGCACGAGCTTGGCCAGCGCGAACGAACCGAACGTGTGGATGCGCCACACGCGCTCGAACTCCGCCGGGTCGGTGTTCACGACCGAGTGGCCGCGGCTCGCAATGCCGGCGTTGTTGACGAGGATGTCGATGGCGCCGAAGTCGGAGAGAGCGGCAGCGACCATCGCCTCGTCCTCCTCCCACGAGTCGACCGATGCGTGGTACTTCTCCGCCCGGCGTCCGAGCTTCTCGACCTTGGCGACCGTATCGGCGGCGGCTTGCTCGTCACGGCGGTAGTTGATCGCGACATCGGCGCCGTCCTCGGCCAGCGCCAGCGAGACGGCCCGGCCGATCCCCCGGCCTCCTCCGGTCACCAGCGCCACCCTGCCTTCGAGTCCCATCACGATCCCCTCCGTGGGTTTGCGACTACCGGCCCGAGAAGTTCGGCGGCCGCTTCTCGAGGAACGCAGCGAGCGCCTCGCGCATGTCTCCGGTGTGGCTCGAGAGAAGCTGGGTGCGGTTCTCGAGGTCGATGGCGGTTTGGAGGCTCCCCGCTTCCAGGTTGCTCCACATCACTTCCTTCGTCATCCAGACGCCGAAGGGGCTGTTGGCCCGGATCAGCTCGGCCGTCTCGAGCGCGGTGTCGACGACCTGTCCGTCCGGCACGACCCTCGACACGAGCCCGATGCGGTCGGCCTCGGCTGCTTCGACCATGCGGCCGGTCAGCATGAGCTCGAACGCCCGCGACGCCCCGACCAGGCGCGGCAGCAGGTAGCTGACGCCGATGTCGCACCCCGACAAGCCGACTCGGATGAACGCGACGTTGAAGCGCGCGCTCTCGGCGGCGACGCGCACGTCGCACGCCAGCGCGAGGGCCAAGCCGCCGCCGGTGGCTGGTCCGTTCACGGCCGCGATCACCGGCTTCGACAGACCGCGCAGCTGGGTCACGAGCGACGCGATCTGTTGCTGGCTGCGCATCCCAGCCGCCGGCCCTCCCCCGGCTTCGGCGGCGATGTCGCCGGTCTCCTTGAGGTCGAGGCCGGCGCAGAACCCGCGCCCCGCGCCGGTGAGGATCGCGACCCGGCATTCGCGGTCGCCCTCGACGGCGTCGAGCGCCTCGTGCAGATCGTGGACGAGCTCCCGGCTCATCGCGTTCAGCCGCTCGGGCCGGTCGAGCGTGAGGAGCGTGATGCCTTCGCGGACGGGCTCGCGGCGGACGGTCGTCACGACTCCCTCCCCTCGGCGGCCTTCCGCGCCCGTGCGAGCAGCTCGGGCGCGCCGAGGCGCTCGGACAACGGCTCGAGCTCGGGACGCGGCCCGCGCCAGCGCCAGTCGTCCACGGCGCCGACCGGGGCGTCGGCGCGCAGCGTGGCGAGGTCGCGGAACAGCATGGCCTCTTTCTGCCCGTCGCCGAGCGTGGCTGCGAGCTTCGTCGGGCCGCGCACCGTCACGTCCCAGGTGCTCGCGTCGGCGGGGATCTGCTCGAGATGGCCGTAGCGCGCCAGCACCGACGCCGCCGACTTCGCGCCCCATCCCGGGAGGCCCGGGAAGCCGTCGGCGTTGTCGCCGACCAGCGCGAGCCAGTCCGGGATGGATGCCGGCGGCACCCCGAACTTCTCGCGCACCGCCGCCTCGTCGAAGAGGCGTCGTTGCCGCCGGTCGAGTTGCACGACACGCGGGTCGACGACGCATTGGGCGAGGTCCTTGTCCGGCGTGCAGATCACCACCTGCTCGACGCGTGGGTCCTCGGCGGCGGTCCGTGCGGCGGCCGCGAGGGCGTCGTCCGCTTCGAGGTCGACCATCGCCCACACGGTCACCCCGAGGGCGCGGAGCGCGTCCTCGAGCAGCGGGAACTGCGCCAGGAGCTCCGGCTCGATGCCTGCGCTCGTCTTGTAGCCCGGCCACATGTCGTTGCGGAACGACTCGATGACGTGGTCCGTGGCCACGCCGACGTGCGTGGCGCCCTCCTCGAGCAACGCGAGTGTCGAGCCGAGCACGCCGCGCACGGCGTCGACCTCCATCCCGTCGTCGTCGACATGGCCGGGCAGCGCGAAGTAGTACCGGAACAGCTCGTAGGTGCCGTCGACGAGATGCACGCGCACGAAACGCTCCTTGTTCGCCGTCGCAAGCTCCGGCTTTGCGGCGGCGGTCGGCAAAGCCGCCGCCACCGCGGTGGACGCTAGTGCGTTGCTAGGGTCATCCGAATGGGCAGCCGGGGTGAGAAGCGCAGTCGGAAGGGCGGGCAGCGCCAGCATCTCCCCAAGGTCGGGACGCGCAACGCCGCTCGCGCCGAGCAGCGCCGGGAGCGCGGCGCGGTCGCCGACACCGTGGGCCTCGGGCGTACGCCGGTCTGGGTGCGGTGGACGGCGCTGTTCGTCGGCGCGGTCATCCTGATCGGCGGCGTCGTGACCCTGGTCGCGCTCGCGTGAGGCCTTACGCGTACGTCCAGTCGGGTCGCTTGCGCGCCTGACGATCGTCGTAGATCGCGACGCCGTCGCGGATGTCGACGAGCTTCGCGATCGGGACCACCGGCGCCGGCGGCGCGCCCTCGAGGTGGGCGGCGAACTCCTCCGGGAACTCGCGCAGCAGACTTCCGATCAGCGCCTGCTCCTGGGCGCCGAGGAAGCAGCGGTTGGCGTCGGTGACGGTGTCGAGGCGGGCGCCGATGACCTCGACGTCGTGGTCGGTCCCTTCACCCTTGGCGATGTTGTCGAGGTACGCGGTGACCTCACCCGTCCCGAACTTGCACGCCGGGCACTGGCCGCACGATTCCACGTACAGGAACCGCGAGACCGTGCGCGACACCGCGACCATGTCGGCGGTGTCGTCGTACACGATGAAGCCGAGCGACCCGAGGCCGCTGTCGATCGCCGCCAAGCCTTCGTAGCTCACGGGCACGTCGAGGGCACGTGCAGGGATCACACCGCTGGCGACGCCCGACAGCACAGCCTTGATCGAGCGCCCGGCGCTCGGGCCGCCACCTACGCGCTCGATCACGCTTCCCAGCGCCTCGCCGAGCTCGAGCTCGGCTACTCCTGCGTGCTGTACGTCGCCGACGACGGTCGCGATCGCGACGCCCGGCGACTGCGCCGTGCCCATGCTCCGGTACCAGTCGGCACCCCGGCCCAGGATCGGCACGACGTTGGCGAGCGTCTCCACGTTGTTCACGAGCGTCGGGTTCGAGCTGGGCACGGCCACGCCGTCCGACGAGAGGTCGACGCCCGCCGACCACCCCATCTGCGGCATCGAGGTGAACAGGCCGTAGATGTAGGGCGGGAACAGGCGCGGGAGCGGATCCTCCCCCTCGATCACCTCGAGCAGCGCCTTCTCCTCGCCGAACAGGTACTCCTCGGGCCCGGTCACGAGCGTGATCGGCACGTCGCCAACCAACCCCGCCTCGCTCATCTCCCGGAGCGCACGGGTCAACGCCTCGATCTCGGGCTCGAACGACGCCTTCACCGCCAGGTACGCGCCCACCGCGCCGACCGTCGCCGCTGAGATCGCGAGCCCTTCCACGACCTGGTACGGGTTGCGGCGCA
The DNA here is from genome assembly GCA_035938395.1 of Acidimicrobiia bacterium. GTDB lineage: Bacteria > Actinomycetota > Acidimicrobiia > IMCC26256 > JACDBD01 > JALZAA01. The sequence continues at coordinate 17,448 of DASZGY010000095.1, read as the reverse complement.
TGAGCGTACGGTCCTTGAACGTCCCGGGCTCGCCCTCGGCGCCGTTGGCGACCGCGTAGCGGTCACCGACCTCGGGACCGCCGGCCAGGATCGACGCCCACTTGCGTCCGGTCGGGAATCCGGCGCCGCCGCGCCCGCGCAGCCCGGAGCGCTCGATCGTGTCGACGATGCCCGCAGGACCCAGCTCTCGCGCCTGCACCAGGCCCTGGCCGCCGTCGAAGCCGTCGATGTACTCGTCGAGCGAGGTCAGGGGCTGGTCCGGCAGCAGGACGGGCACGGTGCTCCCTTCGTGGTCGGCATCATTGTCGTCCATGGACACGTCCTACCTCCGAGCCGGCCTGCGGGCCGGCGCGGTCGCGGGCGTGCTGAGCGGCGCGCCCTCGACCCTGCACGCGGTGGCGACCGGCCGCTCTCCCGTCGAGGCGATCCGGGCCGCGGGCACACTGCTCTGCCCGGACGACGCCGCGCCGGCCACGCTGGCGGCCGCGGGCGTGGTCGCCCACGGCGCGATCTCGCTCGGCTGGGGCGTCGTGCTCGCGGTCGTCCTCCCCCGGCGGCGAGCGGTCGTGTGGGGCACACTCGCCGGCCTCGCCATCGCCGGCCTCGACCTCGGCGTGCTCGGCCGCCGCTGGCCCCGCATCCGCGCACTGCCCACCCTGCCGCAGGTCGCCGATCACGTCGCGTTCGGTGCACTCGTCGGGGCGGTCGTCAGCCGGACGGGGCGGCGTCCCTGAGCGCGACGCGTTCGAACTGGCGCACGCCGCTGCTGATCACGCGGTCGTGCGCCCACGTGAGGACCGGACGGGTGACGCGCGCGATGCGCGCGAGCCACGGCTCGCGCACCTCCAGCGACCAGACGAGCCGTGCCGCGCATCCCGACGCCGTCGGCGTGATCTCCAACCGCGCCGGGCCCTCGAGGTCACCCGTGACGCGGGTCTCCACCCGCTCGGGTCGGACCACTTGTTCGACGTCGATCCCGACGCGCAACGCGTACGGCAGCGGCGCCTGGATCACGCATTCCGTGTGCGCGCCGTCTTGCAGGCCCTCGCTCTCGAACTCACGCAACCACGACCACCACGCCGGGTAGCACTCGGTGCGCGACACCGTCGACCAGAACGTCTCGGGTGAGACCGCGAATGCAAACGACCGGTCGTAGTCGAACGCGGGAGGCACGAGGTCCGGGCTGCGGAGACCCTCAGCCCCGCTTCAAGCGGCCCCGCAGCGCGGCGAACGCGAGCGTCATGCTCACCGTGCCGACGATGCCGATCGCGAGGAGCCCGACCCCGATGTCGTAGAAGTCCCAACCGCCGTACAACAACGAACGCATGCTCGCCAGCAGGTACGTCACCGGGTTCCACCGGGCGATCGTCTGGAGCCACCCGCTGAGGTTGTCGAGCGGCAGGAACGACGTGGTGAGGAACGCGAACGGGAAGAACAGGATGAAGCTGGTGTTGACGGCGGCAGGGTTCCCGGTCTTGAGCGCGATCGCGTACGGGAAGCCCGTGAACGCGAGCCCCCACAGGCCCGCCATCAGGATGAAGATCAAGACGCCGAGTGCCCCGGTCTCGAAGCGCACGCCGACGATGAATCCCATGATGACCACGGGGATGGACAGCGTGGTGATCAGGACGAGGTCGGCCATCATCAGCCCGAGCAGCAGTGACAGCCGCCGGATCGGCGTCATGAGCAGCCGGTCGAAGTAGCCGTTCTGGATGTCCGTGACGAGCGCGCTCGCGCGCGACAGGCCGGTGACGGCGAAGATGATCGCCACCGGCAGCTGGAAGGCCTTGAAGTCGAGGCCCGTGTTCGCCTCCGCGAGCGGCCCCAACGCGCCGATGTTGATCGTGTAGAAGAACACCGGGACCACGAGCGCGGGCACGACGAACTCGATCTCCCGCGGAACGGCGCGGATCGATCGCGTTGCAATGCCGATGCAGTCGGCGAGAAACCCGGCCGGCCGGGCGCGGACCGGGGCGTGGTCAAGCGTCGCCGTTGTCACTCGTCCCCTCCTGCTTCACGTGCCCGTCGTCCTGCTGGATGTGACCGCCGGTGAGCTCGAGGAACACGTCGTCGAGCGTGGGCTCGCGCAGGGTGAGGTCGCGCACCCTGACGCCGCAACCGTCGAGCGCGATCGCCACGGGGCTGAGGACCGCAGACCCGTCGAGTGCGCGGACCGTGAGCTCGTCGCCGTGGACGTCGACCTGATCGACTCCGGCGACCTCGCGCACGGCGGTGCACGCCCGTTCCGCGCCGTCGTCGACCCGGGCGATGATGACATCGGACCCGAGTGAGCGCTTCAGGTCGGTAGGCGTGCCCTCCTTGATCAGATGACCCTGATTGATGATGCCGACGCGATGCGCGAGCGCGTCGGCCTCCTCGAGGTACTGGGTCGTGAGGAAGATCGTGATCCCTTCCGCGTTGAGGCGGCGGACCTCGTCCCACACGCGGACGCGGCTTGCAGGGTCGAGGCCGGTCGTCGGCTCGTCCAGGAACAGGACCTGCGGGTTGTGGACGAGCGCGGCCGCGAGATCGAGGCGTCGTCGCATCCCGCCCGAGTAGGTCTTGATGCGGTGTCCGAGCGCGGGCCCGATGTCGACGAGTTGCGAGAGCTCGCGGAGCCGTTGGTCGATCTCCGCCTTGGTGAGGCCGTAGAGGCGGCCCTGGAGTCGGAGGAGCTCGATGCCGGTCTGGGCGGGATCGAGTGATGCTTCCTGGAGCGCGACGCCGATGCGGAGCCGCACGTCGACGGGTTGGCGGGCCACGTCGAACCCGGCGACTTCGGCCCGTCCGGAGGTCGGAAGGAGGAGGGTGCACAGCACGTGCACCAGCGTCGACTTGCCCGCGCCGTTGGGACCGAGGAAGCCGTAGATCTCGCCCGTCTTCACGTCGAGGTCGACGCCGTCGACGGCGCGAGTGTCCTCGAAGAACCGCCGAAGATCCTCCGTTCGCACCGCCGTGTCCGCCACGGCGCCCAAACCTATCGACATCACGGCACCTCCATCGCCGACCTCAGTTGGACGCTCCGGCTGTGCAGATCTCATCGCGCACATCGTGCGAAGGCGCGTCGACAACCCCCTGTCGGGGATTTCGCGGATCGTCAGCGAAGCTGATCGCCGGCGCCGGCGAGCACCGGTACGGGAGTGACGCCGGTCACCGCATCGGCCGGACGCGGGCGTTCGGTGACGCCGAGGGCGAACCAGATCGTCGCCGCCCAGAGCGCGGTGGCGCCGGCGACGTGAATGCCGACGAGCAGCGCGGGGATCCCGGTGAAGTACTGCGTGTACCCCACGCCGGCCTGCGCGACGAGGACGACGAGCAACACCTCCAGCCGGTGCACGACCGGGCGTGGAGACCGGGTGCGGTGGACGAGGAGCAGGGTCACGAGCACCAGCGCGAGGAGCACCATGGCGCTCGACCCATGGACACGGGCGACGTCCGGGATGTACAGGTCGAGGCGCGTCGCGCGCTGCGCCGTGCCCGGAACGTCGCCGGAGTGCGGCCCCGAGCCCGTAACGACCGTCCCCGTGACGACGACGACCGAGGCGGCGACGACGAGCACGCGGCTCATCCAGACGACCGACGGCGCCACGATCGGCACGGGCCGGCGCGCGAACGCTTCGTCGGGCTGCCCGGCTCGCCGGCACAGCACGAGCGCGTTGGCGAGCAGCAGCATCGACACGAGGAAGTGGGTCATCACCCATGGCGGGGAGAGCAGCTTCTGCACGACGAGCGCGCCGAGCACGATCTGCACGACGACACCGGCGACGAGACCGAGCGAGAGCAGCAGGAGATCGGTTCGCCGTGGCGCGCGCACGAGCGATCCGAGCACGGCGACGACGACGGCCACCGAGACGAGTCCCGTGACCGTGCGGTTCACGAACTCGACCATGGCGTGAAAATCGTTCGCGCTGTACGGCGTGAGGCGCCCCGGCTCGCAGTTGGGCCAGTCGGGGCATCCGAGCCCCGAGCCCGTCAGCCGCACGGCGCCGCCCGTCACGATGATCGCCCCCACGAGCACGGCGGCGACGACCGTCACGCGCCGGTACTGCGCCGGGCTCAGACGGGGCACGCGCATCGCCGCGCATGGTAGGCGGGGCGTCTTCGTGAGGACCGATCGCCGCCGCGGTATAGGTTCCAACGCGTGGCGAAGGTCGAGTACGACGAGTTCGGGCTCTTCCGCGAGAACGCCGAGGAGTTCGACATCCCCTGGCGGGGCCCCCCGGCCGTCCGGCGCGAGTTCGTCGACGCCGGCGACGGCCGCCGGGTCAGCGCCCTGGTGTGGGGCGACGGCGACCCGGAAATACTGCTCGTCCACGGCGGCGCCCAGAACGCGCACACGTGGGACACGGTCGCCCTCGCGCTCGACCGGCCGCTCGTTGCCGTCGACCTCCCCGGCCACGGGCATTCGGACTGGCGAGAAGACCGCCGGTACTGGCCCGCCGACAACGCGAACGACGTCGCCACCGTGATGCAAGCGCTCGCGCCGTCGGTGGACCTCGTGGTGGGCATGTCGCTCGGCGGTCTGACGTCCATCGCGCTCGCCGCCCGCCATCCCGAACTCGTCCCCCTGCTCATGCTCGTCGACGTCACACCGGGCGTCGACCGCGAGAAGGCCGCTCCGATCGCCGCGTTCGTCGCCGGGCCGGAGCGGTTCGAGTCCTTCGACGAGATCCTCGAGCGAACGATCGCATTCAACCCGACGCGCACCGAGCCGTCGCTCCGACGTGGCATCCTGCACAACGCCCGCGAGCAGGACGACGGCAGCTGGACGTGGCGGTACGACCGCTGGCGGCTGGGCGAGGGCGAGGACATTCCCGACTTCGGCCCACTCTGGGACGACGTGTCCAAGCTCACGATGCCGGTGACGCTGGTGCGGGGGGCCGATTCGGGGGTCGTCGGCGACGAGGACATCGCCGAGTTCCGCCGGCACCAGCCCGGTCTCCGGGTCGAGGTGGTCGAGGGCTCGGGGCACAGCGTGCAGGGCGACCGTCCGGTGGAGCTCGCCCGTCTCATCGAGGGCTTCCTCGAGGAGTGAACCCGCGCCGCGAGGCGTCGGAGCGCGTCAACGGCGCGTACGAGGTCCGCGTCCTCGAGCCGGCGCCGCCGCCGGTCACGGACGGCCCCTGGTTCGCCGACGACCCCGTCGCTCGCGGTGAGTCACCGGCCGGTACGCCGATCGTGTCGCCGGTGACGACGGGCGACGTGACTTGGGACGAGCTGTCCCGCGACGACGCGGAGCTCGCGAGCTGGTGCGCAGACCGCTGGCTCGGCGCGTGGCGGCCGCTCCCACCGCTGCCGGCGCGCGAAGCCTTCGCGCGCACGCGGGCGGCGTGGCACACCGTGGTCGAGCACGTGCTCGCGCGTGTGCGGTACGACGCCAATGGCAAGATCGGCCTGCGCTACACCCGCCACGGCGTCGGAACGCCCTGCTTCCGCCACCATGACCAGGCCGCGCAGGTGCGTCTCGAGGGCTCGAACGTCGTCGCGCACCGCGACGAGGACACCCGCTCGATCCCGGTGACCACGGTCGCGGCGGCCGCCGAGCTGGCCGGCGTCGAGCCCGGCGCGCCGGACGAGGTGTACACCCCGGCGACACCACTGACCCCGCACGCGCCTCTCGTCGTTGACACGCGCAGCGTCGAGTTCCTCGGCGCATGGTTCGGGTTCGCGGCGTCCGTGTTGGAGCAGGTGCGCGCCGAGGCGGACTCACTCGACCAGCCGTCGCGTGTCCAGCTGTGGCCCGAGCACTTCGACCTGTCGGTCGACCTCGGCGACGAGCAGGCCGGTCGTCGGGGCACGTTCGGCGCCTCCCCCGGTGACGACGTCGACCGCGACCCGTACCTGTACGTCACGCACTGGGCCGATGTCACCGAGAACGACTACTGGAACGAGGAGCACTTCCCGGGCGCGAGCCTGACGATCGACACGCTGGCGGCTGCACCCGACCAGCGAGCGTCGGCGCTCACGTTCCTCCGCCGGGGGCGGGAGCTGCTGCGCGGCCCGTGACCACGAACAGCGGGTCGTCGGGCGTGGCGACGCGCTCGTCGGCCACGTCGAGAAAGCCGGCCCGTTCGAGGTACGTGCGCACCAGCCTCCGGTGGTCCTCGTCGCCGGCGGACAGCCAGATCGCGACTGCCTTCGTCGGGAAGCACCGGTTGGAGAAGGAGACGACGAGCGGTCCGCCGGGAACGAGCACGCGAAGCACGTCGGCGAACACGTCGAGCGGTCGCACCAGGTACTGCACGCTCACTGCGCACGCGACCGCGTCGAACGACGCGTCGGGGAACGGCAGGCGCGGCTCCCGGTTCAGGTCGTGGATGACCCAGTCGTCGAGTTGGGGGTTCGCGGCCATCTCGTCGGCGTTCATGCCCAGCCCCACCACACGGCCGAGCCCCTCGGGGAGATGTGACCGCCACGACGACATGAGGTCGAGCACCGTGCCGCCGCTCGGGAAGTGGTCCGCGTACACCGCGCGCAGCGCTTCGATCGCCCCGGGCTCCAGGTGCACGACCTTCCGAGGAAGGGAGTAGAAGCGGGCGTCGTCCTCGCCATCGACCCGGGCGAAGGGCTCGCGCCCGCTTGGGGTGAGCGGACCGGTCAGTCGGCCGCGGGGGTCGGGAGCGACGCCAGCACCCGGTCGAGCGGGGCGTGGTCGGCGCTGTGGTCGTCGAGGTGCTCGTACCGGACCTGCGCGCCGGGACCGATGACGAACGTCGCTCCGAGCTGGGTGACGCGCCTGCCCGCCTTGTGGATTCGGTGCCCGGCCGCGCGCGCCCGCTTGGCGCCCGCCCGGCTCCGCCGGTCCGTGAGCAGCCGGAAGAACCCGACGCGGCGAACCGACGCCGCCCGGGCGGCTCGGCCGTCGTCGTCGACGAGCACGGGGAACGGGATGTCCTCATCGGCGACGAACGCGGCGGCGTGGCGCACACTCCCGGTGCCGACGGCCACGACCTCGCCACCCCGGCCCCGGATCTCGTCGTAGCTGCCCCGCAACTGCGAGGCGTGCTCGCGGCAGAGCAGTCAGCCGAAGTGGCGCAGGAAGACCAGGATCACCGGCCGCTCGGCCCAGAAATCGCCGAGTCGCCGTGGCTCTCCGGTGGAGTCGGGAAGCTCCAGGTCAGCCAGTTGCGGGAGGTCCACGGCTGCACCCTATGGGAGAATGGCGTCATGACGCAGACGCACACGCAGACGGGAACGCAGAGCTTCCGCCGGATGGACGAGTCCACCGCCGAGCAGTGGGCGGTCATCGGCACCGAGTCGTTCAAGAACCAGGGTCGTGTCGCCGATCGGGTGCTGGGCATGCTCGAGTCGCTCGGCGACATCACCGACGGCTTCGCCGTCGACCAGCTCACCCACTGCCTCCAGACGGCAACACGTGCCGAGCGCGCCGGTGCCGACGACGAGGTTGTGATCGCCAGCCTCTGCCACGACATCGGCAAGGCGGTCAGCGTGCCCAACCATCCCCGGATCGCAGCCGAGATCCTGAAGCCGTACGTGCGGGACGACGTCTACTGGATGATCCTCGTGCACCAGGACTTCCAGGGCCGGCACTACTACCACCACTTCGGCGGCGACCCGAACGCGCGCGACCAGTACGAGGGGCATCCTGCGTACGAGCTCGCCGAACGCTTCGCCGACGAGTGGGACCAGGCCGCGTTCGATCCCGACTACGACACGTTGCCGCTCGAGCACTTCGAGCCGCGCCTGCGCGAGCTGTTCGCGAACCCGAAGTCGCTCTAGCCGCGACCGGTCCGGCCTACCCGACGATTCCCAGGCGCCGCGCGCTCGCGATCGCGCCGGCGCGCACCTCGGCTTCGTCGCCGATCACTCCCCCGCGCATGAGAACCTGCCCCGCGACGACGGTCGTGTCGACCACCGAGCCTCGCGCGGCATAGACGAGGTTGGCGACGAGATCACCGGGCGTGAGCTCGGGGTCGTCGCGGCGCACGAGCAGGAAGTCGGCCGGCTCCCCCACTGCGACACGACCCGGCCCACCCAGCAGCGGCGCGCGCCGTCCGGTCACGACCGCCCACGCTTCGGTCGCCGGCATCGCAGCGGGGTCGCGCTCGGCGTGCTTCTGCATCAACGCCAGGTGCTTCACGTCCTGGAACAAGTCGAGCGAATTGTTCGACGCCGCGCCGTCGGTCCCGAGTCCGACGGGGATACCGTGAGCGCGCGCCTTCGCGTACGGGAACACGCCGCCGACCGCGAGCTTGAGGTTCGAGACGGGGGTGGTGACGACCGTCGCGCGCCGCTCGGCGACGAGCCCGAGCTCGTCGTCGTCCAGCCACACGCCGTGGGCAAGGAGCGTCCGCGGCGTGAGCAGCCCGATCCGGTCGAGATACTGCGCGGGCCGCACGCCGTGCGCGGCCACGCACTCCAACACCTCGCCTTCCGTTTCGGACAGGTGGATCTGCACCGGAAGGTCACACTCCGACGAGAGCTCGGCGATCCAATGCAGCGACTTCTCGCTGACCGTGTAGATGGCATGTGGCCCGAGCGTCGTGGCGATGCGGGGGCCGGCTCCGGCGAGCGCGTCGAGTGAACGTTCGGCGTCGGCGCGCAGCGCGTCGGACTTGTCGGGATCGAGCCCATCGACGAGAGGCATGGCCACTGCGGCTCGAATCCCCGACTCCTGCACGGCGCGCGCGACCGCTTCCGGTTGCCAGTACATGTCCCAGAAGCGCACCGTCCCCGACCTGATCATCTCGACGCATGCGAGGCGCGTGCCCCAGTACACGTCGTCGCCGGTGAGCTTGGCCTCGGTGGGCCAAATCCGGTCCTGGAGCCACGTCATCAGTGGAAGATCGTCGCCGTAGCCGCGCATCAGGGTCATCGCCGCGTGCGTGTGGCCGTTGACCAGGCCCGGGAGCAACGCCATGCCCGCCGCGTCCAACACGTGGTCGCCGGGCGCAGGCTCGACTCCGGTACCGAGCGCGACGATCCGGTCCCCCTCGACGCGCACGGCGACGACGGCATCGTCGAGCCAGGCGTCCCGCACGGTCAGGCTCACGAGCTCCCTGCCTCCTGTGTCAACGCCGGAAGGAGCGTATCGAGCGCGCCCACCAGACGGGCCCGGTTCGCCGCCGCGCCGGCCCGGAACTCCTCCACGGTGAGCGGCGCGCCGCCGACGCCGTTGGCGAGGTTGTCGACGACGCAGATGCCCGCATACGCGAGACCGAGCTCACCGGCGAGGACGCACTCACTGGCGATCGTCATGCCCACGAGATCGGCGTGGCCGGCGATGAGGCGAATCTCGGCCTGCGTCTCGAAGCGCGGCCCGATCGCCTGCCAGTAGATGCCGCCGTCGTGCAGCGGTACGTCCGTGTGCGCGGCCCAACGATCGGCCACGGTGCGGCGCCAGGCGCCGTCGAAGCCGGGCGACTGGTGCCCTTCGTCGCCTTCGGAGAACGAGATGCCGAGCTGAAGAGCTATGAAGTCGTCCGGCGCGACGAAGGTGCCTACAGGGAGGTCGCGTCGCAGGCTGCCGACGGACGCCACGCCCAGGATGCGGTCACAACCGACGTCGGCGAGGGCGCGCACGTGCGCGCGGTGGTTGATGAACGGCGCCGAGACGAACTCGTCAAGCCCGTGACGCTGGATCACGACGTAGCTTCCGGCGTCGAGCAGCGCCGCGGGACCGTAGATCGTGTCGACGTCGACGCGTGACGCCTCCGCCGCGAACTCGGTCCCGAGGATGCCGTGCCCTCCGGTCACGGCGACGCGCCCCACGACGACCTCAGGTCGCCGTCGCCAGCGACGCCAGCGCCGAGATCAGCGCGTCTCGATCGGACGGCGCGCCCTCGCCGTCGCGCAGGGTCGGCGGCAGCTCGAGCTGGATCCCTCCGCCCCGCGTCCGGTTCACCGGATTGTCGAGGTGGACGCCCCGCAGGGTGGGCGGGATCGCGTGCAGGTCGTCCACGAAGCGATGCGACGGCACCGCGGCGCGCAACGCGTCCGCTGCCAGAGCCGCGAGCCGGCGGTTCCGGCCTCCGATCAGCACGACGTTCGAGAAGCCCCGGCGCCCGTATCCGTGGACCGAGACGACGAGGTCGACGTGCTCCAGGAACGAGCTCAAGGCCGGCGACAGGCTCGGGTCGACGAGCGCGGACGGGATGTGCCAGCGCAGGTTCTCGGGTTGGCGCACCGCGTACACCGACGCGCCGGCCCTATCGGCCGCGTCGGCTGCCACCTCGGCGGTACCTCGCTCGAGGCTGCCGCCGTGGATGGCGAGGAACCCGAAGCTCGACCGCAGTTCCCACTCCTCGACCACGCCCGGGTGGCGGAGGAGCTCGTCGAACATCCTCCTACAGTGCCCGAAACCGCGAGCACCGCGCAGCATTGCCGCGACACGCCGGGGTCGCGGTGTTAGCTTCCGCGCGCAGTGGTCGGTTGGTCCTTGATCTCGGCATCCGTTCGGTCGATATACGTGTGGATGGACCGCACCCGGCTCCACCGCCGCCCGACGGGTCACCACCGTTCGCGACGAAGCGTCGCGCTTCGGCTCGTCACCGCCGCGATCGGGCTGACAGCGGCCACGGCCGGGCTCGCGATCGCCGCCCCTCCGGCGACGGGCCAGGAAGATCCGGGAGTCGTCCAGGCCCGGGAGAGATTGCAGCAGACGCAAGCCGACGCCAACGCCGCCCACGACCGTTACCAGAAGGCGCTCGACGAGCAGGACCAGGTGCAAGGTCAGATCGCTTCGCTCGAGCAGGCGATCCCGGAGATGCGCGCCAAGGAGGCCGAGCTCCGCTCGCAGCTGTCGACGCGCGCGGCTGCCCTCTACAAGAACACCGACCCGAGCGCCGGCCTGGAGGTCCTCGCGGCCAAGAGCCACATTCAAGCGGGCCGCAGGACGAAGCTCACCGAGGCGGCGGACGCGTTCGACGACGAGCGCGCTCGACAGCTGCGGGAGACGGCCCTCCGCCTCGAGCAGGCCCAACGCGACCTGGAGGGCAAGAGGGCGCAGCTCGAGGAGCTCCTCCCGCGGCTCGAGCTGGAGAAGGGCGTGTTCGACCAGAAAGTGGCCGAGGCGAACCGCGCCCTCCAGGTGGCGGAGGAGATTGGCGCCCTGCGGGCGCTGGGCGAGCCGGTCATGGGTCCGACGGTCCTCTCGGCCGCCGAGATGGCGACGTGGTACCGATCGAGCGGCGCGTCACCGAGGCTGTCGGACGGGATGTCGATCGACGAGCTGGCGCAGATCTACGTCGAGGAAGGAACGGCCGAGAACGTGCGCGGCGACTTTGCGTTCGCGCAGTCGTACGTCGAGACGGGCGGCTTCAGCGCAGGCGGGAGCGACAACAACTTCTCGGGTCTCGGCGCGTGCGACGGCTGCCGGGGCGAGACGCGCTTCCCGAGCGCCCGTGATGGGATCCGCGCCCAGATCCAGCACCTGCGCAACTACGCCGACCGCAACTCGAGCGCGGCCGACCTCAGCAATCCCCCGTCGCCGTTCTGGTACGGCGCGGACCCGGGGACGGCGGCGCGGAACTTCGACACGTTCTTTGCCAAGGGCTGGGCGCCGATCTGGCAGATGATGGGCCACGGCAATTGGGCCACCGATCCGAACTACGCGTCCAAGGTCACCGGCGTCTACAACCGCATGGTCGCGTCGCGCTCCGGCTGACCCGCTTCGCTCATCCGGAACTGTTCCCGTTTCAGGGACGCATCAGGCCCTTGCCGGTGAGCAGCGGCAGGTCGAGCACCGACAACAGCCCGGGCTCGGCGTCGCACACGGCCGGGATCGCGTTCAGGCATCGCATCGCGGTGGCCATCAGGCCGCCCGTGTTGTGGTCGCCGTCCTCGCCTTCGAAGTGGAACTGGCAATGGAGCGAGGGGTTGCCTTCGATGTCGACGCGGTAGCCGCCCTGGCCCGGAAGCCGCGGCCATTCGGGTGCGACCTCCTCGTTGATACGCGTGACGTGTTCGAGCACCACTCGCGGCTCGCCGCCGACCATGCCCTGCAACTCGAAGCGCATGCCGGCGGTCGTGCCCGCCGCGATCGTCCCGAGCGGCGTCTCGTAGTCGCGCGCGGCGGGTACTCGTTCGTGTACCTCCCGCATGTCGTCGAGCTCGACGCCGAGGCCGGCTGCGAGGACGGAGACGGTGCAACCCCACGCGAGACCGATGACGCCGGGTTGGAGGATGAGCGGGAGCTCGTCGAGTGACTGCCCGAAACCCATGATGTCGAACAGCACGTCAGCCTGGAGATAGGTGGAGTAGTCGAGGACCTCCATCACCCGCACCGAGTCGACGCGCGCGCACGCGCCGAGGAACGCGAACGGGATCAGGTCGTTGGCGAACCCGGGATCGATGCCGGACGTGAGGAACGAGACGCCGCCGGCCTTGCACGCGGCCTCGAGCGGCTCGGTGTACCGCGGTGGCGCCGAGGGCGGGTACACGAGCGGGACGACCGACGTCGAGACGACGTTGGTGCCCGCTTCGAGGATGCGAGCCATATCCGCCACCGCGTCGTCGGGACGCAGATCGCCGGTGGCCGTGTACGACACGCAGTCCGCTCCCAGACCGATGATCTCGGCCGGGTCGGTGGTGGCGGTCACGCCCACGGGCGCGAGGCCGGCGAGCTCACCTGCGTCTCGGCCGGCCTTGTCGGGGCTGTGGACGAGCACGCCGACCAGCTCGAGCTCGGGGTGCTGCACGATTCCTCGGAGCGCGAGCCGGCCGACGTTGCCGGTGCTCCACTGCGCGACTCGGTACATGGCCGAAGCTCACTCGGTCCGGACGCCGGCGCGCAAGACGAAGGAAGCTCCGCCGACTGTTACGGCGGCGGGGTCGGGCTCGAGAACTCGAACCCAACGGGCGCGAGGCCCAGTTGCCGGCGCGCCAGGTTCAGCTCGCCGATCTCCGTGCGCTGCCCGGCGGCCATACCTCGTGCGAAGTTGCGGATGTTGCTCGTCTGGGCGTCGGTCGCCACGAAATCGGCCATGTGAATGCCGCCATCGTGGTGGTGGATCATCAGCTGCGAGAACAGGTCGTCGGCTTCGATGCCCTCGGCGGCACGAAGCCGGTCGAGATCCGCGCCCGTGGCCATGCCGGGCATCTGTTGCGCCGGGTGCGGCTCGTGCATCCACGCCATCGCGGTCCCGGTCGGGTTTGGCGTCGATTGAAACCCCCATTGGGAGAGCACGGAGCGCATCTGGCCGACCTCGATGCCCTGGCCGCTGATGATGTCGCGCGCGATGTGACTCAGCGTCGGGTCCGACCCGTGCTCGAGGTACGCGAAACCGATTTCGAGCGCCTGCAGGTGATGGGTCTGCATGTCTTCGAGGAAACCGGCGTCGACGCTCCCGCGGCCGGGGTGGTCGTCCTGGGCGAGGCGCCAGCCGCCGACGCCGGCGACGAGACAGAGGGCGGCCACGAGAATGACCGCCTGTGGGAGCGACGGCGGCCATGTCGGCAGCCAGCGGCGACCCGTGTCGTCACCGCTGTCTGCCGGCTCAGGTCCACTCGGGTCCGCGCGTGACGCGGTCTCGACGCTCACGTCCCCATGTTGGCGCGCCGGGGACGATCGCGAGCGTCGGCGCCCGATCTCGAGCGTGGCTACCCGCCGGAGCTCGCCTTGCCCAGCTTCAGGACCGGTGCCGGGTGCTGGGGCTCGGCGCCGCCCTTCACCGTGGGCTCGATCCATTGCACGACGTCGCCGTCGCTATACGTCTGCAACGCCTTGAACTGCAGCTGGCTGACGTTCTTGGGAAGCGGCCCCCCGAACACGGTGAAGAGGTCGAATCCGTCCGGTGGGATCTGCCCGCCCGTCCAGGTGATCTTCGAGACCGCCTCGGTGACCTGGCCGGATTCCGTCTGGACCGGCTTCGGGAGCGGTTGCTTCTCGACCGTGAAGCTCCATCCCTGCTTCACGAGCACGCTGACGGCCGGAATGGGGTGATCGGTCGGGAAGTCCACCTCGAGAGCGACAGTCGACGCGTTGTCCTTCTCGTTCGGAACTCGGAAGCTGAAGCTCGTCGTCGATCCCTTCGGAACGCTCGTAGGGTCGACCTCGACGTGGGCGGCCGCCGGGCCGGCCACGAGAACGACGAGACCGAGCCCGAGCACCGCGCCGAGGACCAAACGGCGGACCGAACGCCTGCTGCTCATCACTTGTGAACCCCCTCGGGTGAGCTGGACGGTCATTAGTCGTCCGGCACCCCGACAAAGTTCCGGCACGTGGCGTTGCTAGGAGACGGGCGTCGGCTCGTTGACCTTCGCGCGCGGCCGGCTGGCTGGAGGTGCCGGCGGGCGGAGGCGAAACGCGGCGGAGGCGGCGAGCCCGGCGCCGAGCCCCAGGGCAAGGGCGATCTCCAAACGGGCGACCGTCGCCGGGACCTCGGTCGGGAGCTGCGAGCGCGTCAACGTCGTCAGATCGGCGAGCCCGCCCGCGACGGCCACGACGAGACCGGCGAAGAGCACCGCTGGTATGGCGTCGGACGGCGGACGGACGACCAGCCACACGAGTGCCACGACCGCGAGAGCGATGCCGCCCATCGAATAGACGCTCGCGCCGATGTTGGTCGCGAACGAGGCGGTCGTGGCGCGCCAGGCGCCCACGACGTGCGCCGTCTCCGACACGACCACGACTCCGAGCGCGCCGACGAGCGCCCAACGCCACACCCGCGTCCGACTCAACCCGAGGACGAGCAGCGCGACCACGAGCGCGCCGAGCACCCATCCCCACGGACTCGGGCCCGGCACCCAGAGAAGGTCGCCCGTAACCGTGATGTCCTGCGTTCCACGCTGCAGCTGCAAGCTCCAGTGGTCGATGACGTGCCGCTGATCCGGGGCACGCGTGACCGCGGGAGGGTCGGCAGTGCCCATCCAGTGCACGCGGTGGTCGTGCCAGCGGACAACCGGGCCCGAGCCGATCCGGTTCCACTCCGGCGCGGCCGCGGGATCGGCGGCGGATGGCACGGGAGTGGTGCCGGCCTGGGTTCGGTTGAGATACGTCGCCGGTGATCGGCGGTTCTCGAACACGCCCCGCGAGCCGACGCGCAGGTACGGCTCACCCTGGTAGCCGAGCACCATCACGTCGGCGCCGGTATCGTTCCGCAGCTCGAGCTTGTTCCCGAGGTCGATCGGCCGCACGGTCAGACCGGAGACGCGCGGCGTCATATCGCGGACGATCGTCTCGAAGTTCGAGGGCTTGATCCCCGGCACATCGTGCGCTGCGGCCGGCTGCGCCGTGACGACAACAGCCATCATGGCGCCGGTGGCGACGACGACGAAGCCGCGCACGAAGCGCATTGCGGGAATCATCGCGCCCATCCCGGCGTGATCTCGGACGCGCCCACTCAGACGGCGCGCGCGGCCCGAACCAGGTCGACGAGCTCTGCGCGAGCGCGGGCCACCCGGGAGCGGATCGTCCCGATCTCGACGCTGCACAGCTCGGCCGCCTCGGCGTAGGAGCAACCGGTGATCTGCGTCAGCACGAACGCCTCCCGCTGCGCCGGTGGGAGACGCATGATGAGATCGCCGAGGCCGTGCAGCTCATCCACCGCGTCGCCCTCGGGGGACGCCGCAGCCCACTCGGAGTGCAGCCGACCCGTCAGCTTGCGCCACCGCGACTGGCGCCGGACGGCGTCGGCGCAGGCCCGGCGGGCGATGGCGAGCAGCCACGTCCGTCCGCTCGACTCGGCGCGGAAGCTCGGCAGCGCCCGCCACGCCCGCAGGAACACGTCCTGGGTGACGTCGTCGGCCTCGTTTTGACCGACGAGGTGGGCCGCGACCCTCCACACCTCCGCCTGGCTCATCCGGATCGCGGCGCCGAGTGCGAGCCGATCCCCGTCCCGAGCCTGGACCAAGAGCCCGGTCAGCCGGTCCATCGCCCGGAAGATACTCGGGAACCCCGAGCCGCCGGAGGTCGACTACCAGGCATGCATTGCGACACTGCGCGAACAGCCATCTCCGCCCGCCTCGACGGTGAGGATCTCGGCGTCGACCCGGTCGAGCTTGCCGGCCACGTCGAACGCTGCACCGCCTGCCGCGCCTTCGCGCGCGATGCTGAGTCCATGCATCGCGAGGTGAGGCTCGCGCGCGCGCCATCCGTCCCCGACTTGACCGCGCCGATCCTGGCGTCGATCGGGTCCCACAGTCGTCCGCATTCCCCTCACGAACGGGCGCTGCGCGCCACGCTCGCAATCGTCGCAGGCGTGATGATCGTGGCCGCGCTGCCGGCGCTCCTCCTCGGGGACGACGCCGGCTTGCCCGTCCACGCCGCCCGCCACATCGGCTCCTTCGACCTCGCCCTCGCCGTCGGGTTCCTCTTCGCGGCCTGGCGCCCGTCGCGGATTCCCGGCCTGCTCCCGGTCGTGACGGCGCTGGTGGCATGTCTGCTCGTTACCTCGGTGCTGGACGTGCTCGACGGAAGCACGGGCGCGCTGGCCGAACTGCAGCACGCCGTCGAGGTCGTGGGGCTCGCAGCAGCATGGCTGCTCGCCCATCCGCTTCAACCCCGGCGCCGGGCGCGGTTGTCGACCTCGTGAGCGCCATTCCTCGGTCGCCGTCGCAAGCTCCGGCTGTGCGGCTCGGTCGGCAAAGCGGCCGTCGCCGCCGTCGCTACGTCTGGCGCGTCGCCGCGGTGCCGTTGGCGGCGCTCCTGTTCGTTGCCGCGTCTGCGAGCCCCGCGTTCGCGCACTCCACCCTCGTGCAGACGAGCCCGGCCGCGGGCCAGGTGCTCGACCGACCACCGAAGACGGTGACGCTCGGGTTCAACGAGTCGGTCGAGGTCGCGCTGGGCGCGATCCGCGTGTACAACTCGAAGGGCGAGCGCCTGGACACCGGCAGCGCATCGCACCCGACCGGTCAGCAGAGTCGCGTGCAGGTCGGCGTCCCAAAGCTCGCGAACGACTCGTACGTCGTCACCTGGCGGGTGATCTCAGCCGATTCCCACCCCGTGCAGGGGGCGTTCACGTTCCAGGTCGGTCGCGCGGCGGCCGCGGGGAACCTCCAGAGCCTCAGCCAACGGCTCCTCTCCAACCAGGGCGGCGACACCACTGTGGGCTTCCTGTACGCAGTGGCGCGGTTTGGAGTGTTCGCGTCCCTCGCGCTCCTGATCGGCGCGGCCGCGTTCCTCATCCTCGTCTGGCCGGCGGGACGGGAGTCCAAGGGCGCGGCCCGCCTCGCCTGGGCCGGCTGGACCGGCGCCGTGGTCGCCACGATCGTGGGCATCGCTCTGGACGGCGCGTACGCAGCCGCGCTCCCGATCGGAGACGCCCTCAAACCGAGTGTCATCTCGGACGTGCTCGACACGCGCTTTGGCCGAGTCTGGCTCCTGCGTCTCGTGCTCCTCGTGGTCGCCGTTCCGTTGCTACGGCTTCTCGTGAATCGCCGCCCCGTCGTCGAGTACCCGCTGCCGCGATGGTGGCGACCCGTGGCCGCCGTAGTCGCGGTCGGGCTCCTGCTCACGCCGGGGCTCAGTGGCCATGCCGGAACCGGAAG
>DASZGY010000094.1:0-15360 GCA_035938395.1 Acidimicrobiia bacterium | reverse complement strand
ATCTCGCACGGCCTGGGTGAGCACTCCGGTCGCTACGCGCGACTCGCCGCCGCGCTCGGCGCGGCCGGCTTCGACGTCTACGCCCACGACCATCGCGGCCACGGGCGCAGCGCGCCCTGCGCGAGCGAGTTCGGGCACTTCGGGCCGGATGGTTGGAACGCATTGGTCGCCGACCTCGTCGCGGTCGGCCACGCCGTCGACGCCCGAACCGGCGGCGAGCCGCGGGTGCTGCTCGGACACTCGATGGGCTCGTTCGCATTGCAGCAGTACCTGCTCGACCACAGCGACGAGATCGCGGCCGCCGTGTTGACGGGGACTTCCGCGATCGACGCGATCTTCGGGAGTCTCGATCCTGACACCTCCCTCGATCAGATGCCGGGGAACGAAGCGTTCGAGGGACGGACGGACTTCGACTGGTTGAGCCGCGACGCGGCCGAAGTCGACCGCTACATCGCCGATCCCGCCTGCGGGTTCAGCGCCGACGCCGACGCGCTCGGCGACATGGCGGCGGCTGGAAAACAACCCGTCGACGGCGATGCGCTGCGAGG
This sequence comes from Acidimicrobiia bacterium, assembly GCA_035938395.1. Taxonomy (GTDB): domain Bacteria; phylum Actinomycetota; class Acidimicrobiia; order IMCC26256; family JACDBD01; genus JALZAA01. The sequence continues at coordinate 14,812 of DASZGY010000094.1, read as the reverse complement.
CATCCGCGCCGACCTCCCGATCCTTCTCATGTCGGGGAGCAACGACCCGTTGAGCGGCGCGATGGCGCTAGTGGAGCTCGTAGCGCAGCGCTACCGGGATGCCGGCGTCGCCGACGTCACCGTGATCGGCTATCAGGACGCGCGCCACGAGGTGTTCAACGAGACAAACCGCGACGATGTGACGTCCGATCTCATCGGGTGGCTCGAGCAGCACATCGAGTCGAGATAGCGGCGATGACCGCGCCGTCGTCGCTCGTACCCGTTCCCTCCCCCGACACGATCCGCGCCGACGTCCAGCGCATGGTCGACTTCGGCCCCCGACTGCCGGGGTACGACGGGCACGACCGGTTCTGCACATGGCTCGCCGGCGAGTTCGTCGCGGCCGGGCTGGAACTGATGCCGTGCGACGAGTACCGGTACGACTGCTGGCAGCCCGAGGCGTTCGGCCTCGAGATCCTCGACGGCGACACTGCGGGCCCAGTCGACGTCGCCACCACCTATGTCCGCTCGGCCGGGACGCCGCCAGACGGCGTGACAGGCCCGCTCGTGTACGCCGGCACGATGCCCACTCCCGGCCTCGCCACGGCGCTCTCGGGAACCGCGCCGGACACGACGGGTGCACCGGAGATCCGGGCGTGGAAGGACGCGCTGCCGCACGGTTTGCTCACCGGCAGCATCGCCGTGGTCGAGCTCCCGTTGCCCACGCCGCTGAACGCCGGCGTCTTCACGGCGGTGTCGACCTATCTCCACTGGACGGGTCACACCGAAGAGGATTGGGCGCTACTCGACTACTCGCGGCCATGGATCGGTCCCTGGCCGCGGCTCGACGCCTTCGTCGAGCTCGGTGTCAAGGGCGTCGTCTTCGTTGTGGACTCCTCGTTCGACGTCCTCGAGGGCAACTACTCGCCGCACGTCGGGCGTACGGAGGCGATCCCCGCGTTGGTCGTCGACCGCGACACCGGACGGGCGCTCCGTGCACAAGCAGAGACGCGCCAAGCAGCACGTCTGACGCTGTTCGCTGAAGTGCACGAGACGCGGATCCGGTCCGTGACGGCGGTGCTGCCCGGCGAGAGCGAGGAAGTCATAGTCGTCAACAGCCACTCCGACGGCCAGAACGGGTTCGAGGAGAACGGCGCCGTGGCGCTGGTGAGCCTCGCCCGCCATTTCGCGTCGCTCCCGGCCGCCGATCGACTGCAACGCACGATCGTCTTCGCGGCCTGGCCGGGGCACATGTCCGGCGTCGACGGCATCGAGGACGCGAGCTGTTGGATCGCCGCACACCCCGACCTCTGCGGACGCGCCGTCGCCGCCGTGACGATGGAGCACCTCGGCGCCATGGAGTGGGTCGAAACCGAAGGCAGCTACCACGCCACTGGAGAGAACGAGCTGTACGCGGTGTGGACCACGCAAGGCCCGATGAAGAACCTGGCCCAGACGGCTCTTGTCGGCGCGGACCTCCAGCGTCATGCCCTGATGAAACCGCCGATCCAGATCACACCGGGCCGACCGTTCCACGAGTTCGGCATCCCTCACGTCTCCGGCATCGCCGGTCCCACGTACCTCCTCGTCGTCTCGGAGAACGGCGAGATGGACAAGTTCGACGAGCGGCTCGCTTCCCGACAGATCGCCTTCTACGCCGACGTCGTCCGGCGGATCGACGCCGCGTCCGCCACCGACCTGCGCACGGGCGACCCGACGCTGGGGGCCAACCCACCGACGTACCGGGACCGGAGCCGTCCCGTGGATTGTCGCCCGGCGTAGCCTGCGGTCGTGGCAGCACTCGACGGCAAGGTCGCTCTGATCACAGGGGCGGCCTCAGGCATCGGCGCGGCGACCGCGGCGCGCCTGACGGAGGAAGGCGCGCGCGTGGCCGTCGTCGACCTCACCGAGGACGCCGGCCGGGCAGTCGCCGAGTCGGTCGGGGGCGTCTTCCAACGGGCCGACGTCGGTGAGCCGAACGAGGTCGACGCGGCGTTCGCGACCGTCGAACGCGAGCTCGGCGGCGTCGACATCGCGTTCCTCAACGCCGGCATCGCGATCGGTCACCCGCAGATCGAGACGCTGCCCGACGACCTGTACCGGCTCATCATGCGGGTCAACGTGGACGGTGTGGTGTACGGCGCGCGCGCCGCGGTTCGGGCGATGGAGCGACGCGGCGGCGGCGCCATCGTCGCGACGTCGTCGCTCGCGGGGCTGATCCCGTTCCCGCCCGATCCCGTCTACGACCTCAGCAAGCACGCGGTCGTCGGCTTCATCCGCAGCATCGCCCCGTCGCTCGTCGCGAAGGGCATCACCGCCAACACGGTGAACCCGGGCATGACCGACACCCAGATCATGGGAGAGGAAGCGCGGCGGACGCTGCGCGAGGCCAACTTCCCGATCATGCCGCCGAGCCAGATCGCCGACGCCGTGTTCCGGATCGTGACCGGCGGAGGAACGGGCGAGTGCTGGGTCTGCCAGCCCGGGCGCGAGCCCGAGCCGTACCGCTTCCACGACGTCCCCGGGCCGCGCACCGAGGGCGCGCAGGGCCGGGTGCCACCGGGCGTTCGCGAGGGCACGCTCGACAACCGCTGAAACCCGCCGTCTCCGCGAGCTGAACCCTTGGCAGCCCGGTTCGGGGCACCTTCTATCCTGGAAAGGCTCCGGTGGATCCCGGAGGGAAAGGACACCGTGGAAGACGACCCGAGCGCGGCACGCGAGCCCGTCCAGCCCGAGGTGGTTCAGCAGGCGCCGGCGCCCGAGGGTGATGGCGGCGACGGAAGCCAGCCCGCGCAAGAACAGGTCACCCAGCCGACGAAGCTCATCAGGATCGCTTCGATGGTCCGCAACATGCTCGAGGAGGTCCGTCGCGCCCCGATCGACGACGCCGGGCGCAAGGCGCTGCGCGAGATCCACGAGCGGTCGATCCACGAGCTCGAAGGCGTGCTCTCGCCCGACCTCAAGCGAGAGCTGGCCGACGTGGTGTTGCCGTTCAACAGCGACGCGCCGACCGAGTCCGAGGTCAGGCTCGCCCAAGCCCAGCTCGTCGGCTGGCTCGAAGGATTGTTCCAGGGCATCCAGGCCACGTTGTTCACGCAGCAGATGGCGGCCCAGGGGCAATTCGACGAGATGCGCCGCCGCGCCATCGAGTCGGGTCAGGCGCCGCCCCAGGCCCCGCCGGGGAGCGGCTACCTCTGATGTCGGATCCGCTCGCCGCACCCGAACCGCCGCGAATGTTCGGCTCCTCGTGGACGCCGGACAGCTGGCGTGCACGCCCCGCCAGCCAGCGGCTCGACTGGCCCGACCCCGCCGCGCTCGACGTGGCTCGAGCGGACCTTCGCCGTCAGCCGCCGCTCGTCTTCGCGGGTGAGGCTCAACAGCTCACCGAGTCGCTGGCGGCCGTGGCTGCGGGCGACGCGTTCCTGCTGCAAGCGGGTGACTGCGCGGAGTCGTTCGACGCCTTCTCGGCCGACTCGATTCGCGACAAGCTCAAGGTGATCCTGCAGATGGCCGTCGTGCTGACGTACGGCACCGGCGTGCCGGCGGTGAAGGTCGGCCGCATCGCCGGGCAGTTCGCCAAGCCGCGGACCGCGCCCGCCGAGACCCGAGACGGCGTCGAGCTGCCGTCCTTCCGTGGCGACATGGTCAACGACTTTGCGTTCGACGCTGACGCGCGCCGGCCGGACCCGCAGCGGATGGTGCGCAGCTACCACCAGTCCGCGGCGACCTTGAACCTGCTCCGCGCGTTCACGAAGGGCGGCTACGCCGATCTCAGCCGGGTGCACCAATGGAACCTGGAGTACGTGGCCAGCAGCCGTGAAGGACAGCGGTACGAGACGGTCGCGCAGGAGATCGAGCGGGCGCTGCGGTTCATGGCCGCGTGCGGCATCGACCTCGCCGCCGAGATGCAGCTGCACCAGGTCGACTTCTTCACCGCCCACGAGGCGCTGGTCCTCGAGTACGAGGAGGAGCTCACCCGTCGCGACAGCCTCTCGGGCCGCTGGTACGACTGCTCGGCCCACCTGCTCTGGGCCGGCGAGCGCACGCGTCAACCGGGCGGCGCCCACGTCGAGTTCCTCTCGGGCGTCGAGAACCCCGTCGGCGTCAAGCTCGGTCGGGACGCAGAACCTCAGGACGTGCTGGCCCTGTGCGAGCGCCTGAACCCGGCGCGCCGGCCCGGCCGGCTGGTGCTCTACAGCCGGATGGGCGCCGACCACGTGGAGGAGAAGCTCCCGCCGCTGCTCCGCGCGGTCCGGATGTCGGGGCACCCCGTCGTGTGGGCCTGCGACCCCATGCACGGGAACACTTTCGTCCACGAAAGCGGTTATAAGACGAGGCGCTTCGAGGACGTCATGCGCGAGCTGCGCGGCTTCTTCGCCGCCTGCGACGCTGCGGACGTGTGGCCCGGAGGCGTCCATGTCGAGCTGACGGGCGAGAACGTCACCGAGTGCCTCGGCGGCACCGAGGAAGTCCTCGGTGACCACCTCGAGCACCGGTACGAGACGATGTGCGACCCGCGGCTGAACGCCCGCCAGTCGCTCGACTTGGCCTTCCAGGTCGCCGAGCTGGTACGTCGCTGAGCCACGACGGCGCCGCCGGGGACGCCAGAGTGGCGCCCCCTCGGGAGGATCGATGGGAGAGAGCGAGTTCGAGGACCTCGGCCCCAACTCCGGCCTGGCCGAGGACATGTACGGCCGGTACGTCGAGGACCCGGCTTCCGTCCCCGACGGCTGGCGCGAGTTCTTCGACAACAGGGAGGAGACGGGACCGGCGCCCCAACCTCCCTCGCCGCCTGCGGCGGCAGTGGCTCCGCAACCTCCCTCGCCGGCTCCGCCGGCTCCGGAGTCCGACGGCGCCGATCGGCCCGTCCCTATGCGGGGGGCCACGGCGCGGATCGTCGAGAACATGGAGGCTTCGCTGGGTGTCCCGACGGCCACCTCGGTGCGCACCGTCCCGGCCAAGCTGCTCGAGGTCAACCGGCAGATCCTGAACAACCACCTGGCGCGCACCGGCGGCGACAAGGTCAGCTTCACGCACCTGATCTCGTACGCGGTGCTCAAGGCAGTGGCGCGGGTACCGGCGATGAACTCGTCGTTCGAGATCGTCGACGGGCAACCGAACATCGTGCGCCACGAGCACGTGAACCTCGGCCTCGCCGTCGACGTCGAGAAGAGCGACGGGTCACGCACGCTCCTGGTCCCCAACGTGAAGCGCGCCGACACCCTCGACTTCAAGGCGTTCCACGCCGCCTACGAGGAGGCCGTCGGCAAGGTACGTTCGGGCCAGCTCTCGCCCGACGACTTCGCCGGCACCACCGGCACGATCACGAACCCGGGGACCATCGGCACGATGCACTCCGTGCCACGCCTCATGTCCGGTCAGGGCTTCATCATCGGCGTCGGCGCGATCGGATTCCCCGCCGAGTTCGAAGGCGCCGACCAGGCGACGATCGCGCAACTAGGCGTCAGCAAGACGATCACGCTGACGAGCACGTACGACCACCGCGTCATCCAGGGGGCCGAGAGCGGCCGCTTCCTCGCCGTCGTACACGACCTCCTCCTCGGGAGCGAAGAGTTCTACGACGACATCTTCCAGAGCTTCGCCGTCCCCTACGAGCCGGCGCGGTGGAGCGTGGACGTCAACCCGCGACGCGCGGGCGGCACGCCGGCAGCGGTCGTGTCGACCGACAAGGCCGTCGGAGTCCAGCAGCTCATCAACATGTACCGCGTGCGCGGCCACCTCATCGCCAACCTCGACCCGTTGGGCGCCGAGGAGCCGCAGACCCACGCCGAGCTCGACATCAACCACTACGACCTGACGATCTGGGACCTCGACCGTGAGTTCCCGACGGGCGGCCTCGCCGGTCGGCCCACGATGAAGCTGCGCGACATCCTCGGCGTCCTCCGGGACGCCTATGCGCGCACGATCGGCGTGGAGTACATGCACATCCAGGAACCCGACCAGAAGGCCTGGATCCAGGAGCACGTCGAAGGGGTGAGCTGGGAACCGAGCCGCGACGAGAAGAGCCGGATCCTGGAGCGGCTCGTCGCCGCCGAGGCGTTCGAGCGCTTCCTGCACACGAAGTACCTCGGCCACAAGCGCTACAGCCTCGAGGGCGCCGAGAGCACGATCCCGATGCTCGACGCGCTGCTGTCCTCCGCCGCCGACGACGGCGTCGAAGAGGCCATTCTCGGGATGCCACACCGTGGGCGGCTCAACGTCCTCACGAACGTGGTCGGCAAGTCGTACGCGCAGATCTTCCGCGAGTTCGAGGGCGCGCTCGATCCGCTGTCTGCGCAGGGATCGGGTGACCTCAGGTACCACGTCGGCGCGACCGGCAAGCATGCGTCGCCGGAGGGCAACGAGATCGTGATCACGCTGGCGTCGAACCCGAGTCATCTCGAAGCCGTCGATCCCGTCGTCGAGGGCATGGCCCGCGCCGAGGAGGACCAGAAGGGCGACAGCGAGCGCAGGAAGGTGTTGCCCGTTCTGCTCCACGGCGATGCCGCCTTCGCGGGTCAGGGCGTCGTCGCCGAGACGCTGAACCTGTCCGAGGTGCCGGGATACGACGTCGGCGGCACGGTGCACCTCGTCGTGAACAACCAGCTGGGATTCACCACCGCGCCGGAGATCGGCCGGTCGGCCGTGTACGCGACCGACATCGCCAAGATGGTGCAAGCGCCGATCTTCCACGTGAACGGCGACGACCCCGAAGCGTGCGTCCGGGTGATGCGGCTCGCGTTCGAGTTCCGGCAGACGTTCCGCAAGGACGTCGTCGTCGACATGATCTGCTACCGGCGGTACGGCCACAACGAGGCCGACGAGCCCGCGTTCACGCAGCCGCGCATGTACGAGCTCATCGAGGCACATCCATCGCCGCGCACCCGCTACACCGAGACGCTCGAGCGCGAAGGCGACATGACCGCCGACGAAGCGCGCGGTGTCGGCGAGGACTTCAGAGCGCGCCTCGACGCTGCGTTCAGCGAGACGCACCAGAGCGCGCCCCCCGACGCGAGCCAGGCCGCGACTCCCGACGCGCCGAGCGAACCTCGCCTGCCGGCGCCGCAGCCCGATCCGTCGGTGCGCGTCGCGACCAACGTCGAGCGCTGGACGCTCGAGCGGGTCATCGACGGGTTGATGTCGCGCCCCGAGGGTTTCACGGTGCATCCCAAGCTCGAGCGCATCCTCCAGGCCCACCGCGTCGCGTTCGAGAAGGGCGAGGTCGACTGGTCGCTCGCCGAGAGCTTCGCCTTCGGGTCGTTGCTGCTCGAGGGAACACCCGTCCGCCTCGCGGGGCAGGACACCCGGCGGGGCACGTTCAGCCAGCGGCACGGCGTCCTGATCGACCAGCGCACCGAGGAGGAGTACTTCCCCCTCGCGCACCTGGCGCCGGATCAGGCCCCGTTCATGCTCTACGACTCGGTGCTCTCCGAGTACGCCGCCCTGGGCTTCGAGTACGGCTACTCGGTGGAGTATCCGGAGGCGCTCGTCCTCTGGGAAGCGCAGTTCGGCGATTTCGTCAACGCCGCGCAGGTCGTCATCGACCAGTTCATCGCCGCCGCCGAGGACAAGTGGGGCCAGCCCAGCAGCGTCGGGCTGCTCCTCCCCCACGGCTTCGAGGGCCAGGGCCCCGAGCACTCGAGCGCGCGCATGGAGCGCTTCCTCACCCTGAGCGCGGAGGACAACCAGCGGGTCGTCTACCCGTCGACGGCGTCGCAGTACTTCCACGTGTTGCGTCGCCAGGCGCTGGCCACGCGGCGGGTGCCCCTCGTCTGCTTCACGCCCAAGCGCTATCTGCGGATGCCGCAGAGCCGGTCGCCGGTGTCGGAGCTCACCGACGGCGGGTTCCGCTTGACGCTCGACGACCGGGCCGAGGTGGATCGCGACGCGGTCCGGCGGGTGCTCCTGTGCACGGGGAAGATCGGGCACGAGCTCATGGACAAGCGCGACGAAATGCGCGCCCCAGCCGCCGTCGTGCGCGTCGAGCAGCTGTACCCGTGGCCCGAGGACGACATCCTCTCGACCGTCGCCACGTACCCGAACGCGCGGGAAGTGTGGTGGGTGCAGGAGGAGCCGGCGAACATGGGCGCCTGGAACTTCGTCCACGCCCGTCTCGCGCGGTCACTGCGCGACCGGGCCGAGCTCCGTCACGTGGCGCGCGAAGCGAGCGCGAGCCCCGCGACCGGCAGCCAGACAATTCACGAACGCGAGCAGCAGCAGCTCCTCGCCGCCGCGTTCGAAGGGCTCCTCGGCGAGTCGACGATCTCCGAGAACTAGCTCGTCGCGCCGAACCCTCGCAGCAGGGCGTCGACGAGCGCGTCGACGAACGCGTCGTTCAACGGCTCCTGCGTGATGATCAGTCGGTGGAAGATCGGCCCCACGAGCATGCTGCTCATGACGCCGGCGTCCGTGTCGCTCGGTAGCTCGCCGCGTTCGACGGCACGCTGCAGCACTCGGCGCGTCCTCGTCTTCCGGTCGCTCAGGAACCTCCGGTATCCCGCGTCGAGCTCGGGGTAGCGGCGCCGCTCGAAGACCATCACCGGCATCACCCGGCCGGCCGGACTGTCCTTGAACGCCTTGACGAGAGATCGAGCCAAGCCCCGCAGGTCGTCGCCGAGGTTGCCGGTGTCGGGGAACGCGATGTCGTCGGACGCCAGGCAGCCCCCCGCCTCGACGATGAGATCGACCTTCGACGGATAGCGCCGGTAGATCGTCGCCCGACTCACGCCGGCGCGTTCCGCGACGTCCTCGACGCTCACGCCCTCGAACCCCCGCTCGGCGAACAGCTCGACGGCCGCGTCCCGAATCGCCTCGTCTGCGATCGCCGACCGGGGACGCCCCCGCGGCCGCTCGGGCGCGTCGGGCGCTCGGACAACGGTGTCGCTCATCTCGGCTCCGGGGGGTCGGCAGGCACGAACGCCGGCTCGACCGCGCCCGACGGCACGTCGACCGGGGTCGGCTTCGCGTCCGGTGTCCCATCGGGCGCGGCGGGGTGCTCGGCCTCGTACTCGGCCTCGAGCTCCTCGACCGGGCGGCGGGCGCGGGCCGGGAGCCAGATCAGGGCCGCGATCGCTCCAAGGATGAGGACCGCCGCTCCCAGCAGGTAACCCTGGTGCATCCCGTCGACAAAGGCCGTGCGGGCCGTGCTCGCCAGCGCGTTCCCGGCCGGGCCACCGATCTGGGTGGCGGTCTGGAGCGCGAAGCCGAGCGAGTTCTTGGCGTCGTTCGCCACGCCGGCCGGGAGGTGCTGGCCTGCCACCGCATTGCCGACCTTGGAGCCGTACGTCGAGGCGAGCACGCTGCCGATGATCGCGACGCCCAATGCGCCGCCGACCTGACGGGTCGTGTCGTTCACGGCCGAGCCGACACCCGCCTTCGCGAGCGGCAGCGAGCCCATGATCGACTCCGTCGCCGGCGCCATCGTGAGACCCATGCCGACGGCCATCAGGATCAGACGCCAGAAGATGTTCTCGTAGCCCGTCGACACCTCGAGCCCGGCGAACGACAGGACGCCCAGCCCGGACAGCAACAGCCCGGTCGAGACGACGACCTTCGTGCCGATCCGCTCCACGATCCGCGCGCTGAGCGGCGCCACCACCATCATCGTCAGGGCGAGCGGGAGCAGTCGGATCCCGGCTTCGAGCGGCGAGTAGCCGAGCACGAACTGGAAGTACTGCGTCAACAGGAAGATCACGCCGAACATCGCGAAGAAGAGGATCGAGATGCTGGCGCTCGCGCTGGTGAACCGGGGGTTCTTGAAGAAGTTCAGGTCGAGCATGGGATGCGAGCTGTTGCGCTCCCACGCGAAGAAGGTCACCAGCAGGACCGCGGCCACAGCGAGCGCGCCCAGGATCGTCGAGTCGCTCCATCCCTTGGTCGGCGCCTCGATGAACGCGTAGACGAGAGAGACCAGACCCGCGATGGAGAGCGCGGCGCCCACGAGGTCGAGCCGCGGCGCGGTCGGATCCTTCGACGTCGGCATGATGAGCACGCCGGCGCCGAGCGCGACGACGACGATGGGGAGGTTCACGAGGAAGATCGATCCCCAGTAGAAGTGCTCGAGGAGAAAGCCACCCGTCACCGGACCGATCGCGACGGCGAGCCCGGCGACGCCGGCCCAGATGGCGATCGCGCGGCCGCGCTCCTTCCCTTGGAAGACGTTGGTGATGAGCGAGAGCGTCCCCGGCATGATGAACGCCCCGCCGATGCCCATGAGCGAGCGTGAGGCGATGAGCTGGCTCGGCGAGCTGGACATCGCCGAGAGCAGCGAGCCGAGCCCGAACACGCTCAGACCCACCTGCAGCGCGCCCCGCCGGCCGAAGCGGTCGCCGAGGCTGCCCGCGGTCAGCAACAGGCCGGCGAACACGAGTGTGTAGGCGTCGACCATCCACTGGAGCTGACTGGTGGTCGCGTCGAGCCCGCCTTGACTCGCGGGCCGCGCCAGCGTCGGCAGGGCCACGTTCAGGATCGAGTTGTCGACGACGATGATGAGGAGGCTCAGACAGAGGACCGCGAGGATCCACCACCGCCGCTGGTGCACCTTGTCGCCCATGGGCCGGCCTTTCGAGACGAGGGGTGGCGTACTCCGTGGTGCAACGCGCCCGGATACGAAACGCATCCGTCTCGTATCGAATGTGACGAAGGTCTCAGCCCTGCCGGGCCCGCAGTGCCTTCCATCCCACGACGCCGACGGCGACGCCGAAGCCGATCGAGATCACCGCCAGCGCGCTGTGGACGACGTAGAACCCGGCCGACCGGTCCTCGCCGGCCATGTTGACGAGCCGGGTGATCCAGACGAACAGAGTCCACCCGCCCGCGGCGAGCAGGAGGATCGAGACGCGGCGGCTCACGAAGCGTTGGCGATCGCGTCGAGGGCGCGCTGGGTGGCGTCGGCGGACGCGTTGAGGAGCGGCAACCGGACGTCGGCGGTGGGAATGCGGCCCTGGGCCTGCAGCACGCCCTTGAAGACCGCCGGGTTCGGCTCCGTGAACAGCGCCTGCGTGACGGGCAGCAGCGCCTCTGCGTGGGCGCGGCCCTCGTCGACCTTGCCCGCGAGCCCGCACTCGATCATCGCGACGAACCGTTCCGTGCACACGTGCGCGCTGGCGCAGATGGTGCCGGCGCCGCCCAGGAGCACGAGGGGAAACAGGAACGTGTCCGTCCCGCCGAGGACGGAGAACCCGTCGACGCCGTTCGTGAGCCGCAAGAGCTCGAGCGTGTCGTCGTCGAGGCCGGCGGGAGCCTGCTTGACTCCGGCGAAATTCGGCGTGCGCGCGAGCTCGTGCAGATTCTGCGCGCTGAGGTTCCGACCGGTTCGAGCGGGGATGTTGTAGACGACGAGCGGCACGGGGCTCACCTCGGCCACCGCCTTGAAGTGGGCGACGATCCCGGCCTCCGACGGACGGACGTAGTAGGGCACGACGGTCAGCGTGGCCACCAACGCCGGCGTACCCGCCAGCTCCTTCACCGCCTGACGCGTCGTTCGGGTGTTGTTCGTGCCCGCACCGACGATGAGTTGCGCCGAGTGCTCGGCGCATACGTTCGAGCAAGCGGCGATCACAGCGTGCTTCTCGTCGGGATCGAGCGCGGTCGACTCGCCGGTGGTCCCGAGCGCGACGATCCCTGCCGCGCCGGCGTCGAGGTACTCGTGGCAGAGACGCTCGAGGGCGTCGGTCGCCACCGACCCGTCACCGGAGAACGGCGTGATGATCGGGATGTAGACGCCGCGGAGGTTCGCGTCGGTCGCCATCGCCCGAAGGCTACCTTGCGCCGCTCAGAACCGGCCCGGCATAGCCTCGCCGCGGCGACGGAGGAGCCACTGTGTCCGAGCCCTGGCAGACGATCCTGACGCTGGCGGCCGGTCTCGCGACCGGAGTGCTGTCGGGCATGTTCGGTGTCGGCGGCGCGGTCGTGTCGACGCCCGCGATCCGCGTGCTCGGCGCGACGCCGCTCGAGGCCGTCGGGTCGACCATCCCGTCGATCGTGCCGGCCGCGGTGAGCGGATCGCTGCGCTACCGGCGCGAAGGGCTCATCATCGGCCGCGTCGCGGGCTGGACGTTGGCCGCCGGCCTCGCCGCCACCGTGGGCGGCGCGCTGCTCGCGGGCACGGTCCCGGGCGAAGGCCACCTCCTCATGATCTTCACCGCCGCGCTCCTCGCGTTCACCGCGTACCGCCTCGCGCGCGCGCCGCGATCTGCGCCCACGCCGGCGCCGACGCACTCGACGGCCGACGTCGAGGATCCCGTCGGCGACCTCGCGACGCCGACCGCGGATCTCGCGCGCGCACACGACGAAGAGCCCGAGCGGTCGTCTCCACTCGCGCGGCGCGACGAGGTCTGGCGGCTCGCCCTGATAGGAGTCGGCGCCGGTGCCGTCAGCGGCCTGCTCGGCATCGGTGGTGGTGTCCTGATGGTGCCGGCGTTCGCGAGCTGGGTTCGCCTCACCGTCAAGGAGTCGGTGGCGACCTCGCTCGTGTGCGTGGGCGCGCTCGCCGTGCCCGGCATGATCACCCACGCCGTGCTCGGCAACATCGACTGGGCGTTCGCGATCCCGTTGGCGATCGCGGTGATCCCCGGCGCGCAGCTCGGCGCGCACCTGGCCATCCGCTCCAGCGAGCGCGGCTTGCGGCTGACGGTCGCGATCGGTCTCGGCTCGATCGCGCTCGTCTACGGGGTCGGCGAGATCCTCGCGCTCGTCGTCTAGGTCTCGGAGAGCGCACGCGCTCGGACGAACACGTCGTCGAGCATCGACTCGGTGAGCTTGCCCGTGAACGTGTTCTGCTGACTGGGGTGGTAGCACCCAAGGAGGACCGCCCGCTCGGTGGAGACCTCCACGCCGTGCCCGAAGGGCGGGCGCGGTGAGGGCAAGGGCGATCCGCTGTCGGCGAGGGCCCGCGCGGTGGCGTCGTACGCGAACTTCCCGAGCACGACGATCACCCGCACCCGTTCGAGGAGGGCCAATTCACGGACCAGGTAGGGCAGGCACCGGTCGCGCTCTGCGGGCGTCGGCTTGTTCGCGGGCGGCGCGCAGCGCACCGCGGCGGTGACGTACGCGTCCCGGAGCTCCAGCCCGTCGCCGGCGTGGACGGAGGTGGCCTGATTCGCGTACGCGGTGCGGTGGAGCGCACCGAAGAGCCAGTCGCCGGAGCGGTCGCCCGTGAAGATCCGGCCCGTGCGGTTCCCGCCGTGGGCGGCGGGCGCCAACCCGACGACGAGCACCCGCGCCGCCGGATCACCGAAACCCGGTACGGGGCGGCCCCAGTACTGCTCGTCGCGGAAGGCGGCGCGCTTCTCGTGCGCGACGCGCTCGCGCCACTCGACGAGTCGCGGGCACGCCCGGCACGCGACGATCTCGTCGGTCAGCGCCGTGAGCGCGGCCTGACCCTGCGCAGTTCCGCCCACGCCTCGGATCGTATGCGTGCCCAGTACGGTGCGGACCCATGCGCGTCCTGCTGATCGTGAACGAGACGGCGACGGCGGTGACCGCCCGGCGGAGGGTGCTCGTGCAGCGGGTACTGGGCGCAGACCACAAGCTCGAGGTAGAGGAGACGTCGCGGCGCGGCCACGCCACCCGCATCGCCCGCGGTGCTGCGCTCGACGGAGTCGAGGTCGTCGTCGTGCTCGGCGGCGACGGGACGCTCAGCGAGGCCGCCGACGGGCTCGCCGGCACCAGCACCGCGCTGGCGCCGTTGCCGGGCGGGTCCACCAACGTGTTCGCGCGGAGCATCGGCGCCGCCTACGACCCCGTCCAGGCGGCAGAGCGCCTCGTCGTATCGCTCGACCGCGGCAACTTCCGGCGCATCGGGCTGGGCGTCGCCGACGGGAGGCGCTTCCTCTTCCACGCCGGGCTCGGCTTGGACGCCGCCGTGATCGCGCAGGTCGAGCGGCGATCCTTCCTGAAGCGGTACGGCACCCACGCGCTGTTCGTGGCGACCACCGTCGACACGTGGCTGCGCCACTACGACCGCCGGCGCCCGCGGTTCAGGATCGAGCTCGGCAACGGCGAAGTCGTCGGCGACTCGGCATTCGCGATCGTGTCGAACCAGCGGCCGTGGGCGTACCTGGGGCGACGCCCGCTGATGGTCGCGCCCGACGCGGGGCTCGACGTGCCGCTCACGCTCACGCTGTTCCGGTCGTTGTCGCTCTCGGTGTTGCTGACCGGCGCGGCGTCGGCGCTGCAAAAGGGGCAGCGGCTGATGCACCATCCGAAGGTCGCGCAGCGAACCGACGTGAGCTCGCTCACCGTCACCGGGTACGGGCCGTTCCCCTGGCAGGTCGACGGCGACTACCTCGGCGACACCGAGCACCTGAAGATCTCGTGGGCGCCCGACGCGCTGACGATCGTCATGCCGGACCCCACCGTTCTCGGCAGCAGAAAGGACGCATAGCAGCGTTTTCGCTGCCGAGAACGTTCAGGGGGTGTCGAAGACGCGCCGGGCGACGTCGGGCACGTCGGTGATGATGGCGTCCACGCCGACGGCCGCGAGCCGTCGCATCTCGTCTTCGCCGTTCACGGTCCAGACGTTGACCGCCATCCCGAAGTCGTGCGCACGCGCGACCGTGGCGGCGGCGGCTTCGCCCACGAGGGCGCGCACGTCAGGATTTACGGCGCCGTGCCCGTGCACGTGCGCGATGTCGACCCCGTCGACCGGGTCCATGCCGACCAGCGTCAGGAAGCCGGTCGGGATGGCGCCGTCGAGCTCGCGCACGCGATCGGCGGACTCGAGGTTGAACGACGAGACCAGCACGTCATCACGACGGCCGCGCCGGACGAGGAGCTCGACGACCGCGCCGGCCACCCCCTCCCCCGGGTCGTAGTCGGCGTCGCCGGGCAG
>DASZGY010000093.1:0-3486 GCA_035938395.1 Acidimicrobiia bacterium | reverse complement strand
TTGTTCTTGTGTCCCCAGGGCAGGTCGCTGCGCACCGGCAGCAGGACCTGGACGAAGCGGGGGTCCTCCCCCACTCGCTCGATCTCCGACACCGCGTCGTCGGGCGAAACTGACGACACGACGACGCTCGCGCGGAGCCGGTCGGAACGCGCGAGGAACTCCTCGCGCACCCAGTCGTTGATCGCCGACGCCACCGCCGCCGAGAAGTACGGGTTTCGGTGGGTCTCGAACCCCGTCAAGCAGTTCAGCACGACGAACCGGGGTTCGGATTCGGCCGAGAAGACGTGCTCCGAGAGCTCGGAGTAACTCGACGGCGCCGGCGCGACAACGCCTGGCGGATACGCGTGCGCCATCCCGTTCAACCGGATCCCCGCCTCGCCTATGTACTGGCGCCAGTAGTCGCTCAGGTAAGGGAAGAGCGCGTCAAACGACGACGGAGCACAGTGGACGTCGCAGTCAACGCACGGGTCCATCACACCGCCCGCTCGCGCGGGAGGCCGTACAACGAAAGCGCGTTCTCGCACAGGATCGCCCGACGCAACTCCGGCCCGAACGCCCGCGGCAACGCCTGCTTGGGCGAGTCGAAGTCCCAGTGCGGATAGTCGGTCGCAAACACCAATCGGTCACCGAGTCGAGCCTGACCGATCGCATACAACAGGTGCTGTGGATCGTCCGGCTCCTCGATCGGCTGGGTCGTGAACCACACGTGCTCGTCGATGTACTCGGACGGTTTGCGTGTCAGGCGCGGAACGTCGTCGCCCATCCCCTCCCAGGCGGCGTCGAGCGACCAGCGCAAAGCTGCGGCCCACGCCACGCCGCACTCCGTCAGCACGACCCGGAGCCCGGGGATCGACTCGAACATGCCGCCCGCGACCATGCTCGCGAGTTGGCTCTGCATGACGATGCCGTTGCCGACGTGGTAATCGAGGTAGAACGACGGATACCCGGCTCCCCGGTGGTCGACGTAGCCGCCCGTGTGGAAGGCCACGGGCCGACCATGAGCGGTGGCGGCCTCGTAGATCGGCCAGTACTTGGGGTGGCCGAGCTGCTCGGCGGCGCTCGCCGGCAGAAGCACCGCCACGAACCGATCGTCGCCCGCGCGCCGTTCGATCTCGGCGACGGCTAACGACGGGTACTCGTGCGGGACCGCGATCGTCCCGCGCAGCCGCCGATCGAACGAGAACCATGAATCCACCTGCCAGTCATTCACAGCCGAGTTCCACTCCGCCGCGAAGTCCGGGTGGTCGTAGCAGTCCTGCCCGCTCAGCACCTCGAGCACCGCGTAGTCGACGTCGAACTCGTCGAGCAGCTGCTCGCGCATGAGCTCGGGGTCGCTGCCCCAGATGTGACCGGGTTTGCCCGGCCAGGCGTCGACACGCATACCGGAGTGGCGAGCGCGTGGATACCACTCGGTCACCCGTGGCGTACGCCGCCCGTACCGCTCGAGCAGCCGCCGAGCCGACGGGCTCAGATACTTAGCGAGCATCGCCTCGGTCGCTTGCGCGTGGACGTCGCAGTCCACAAGCTGCACCGACCTCAGCGCCCCGGACGAAACCCCGATACGTGTCTCAACCTGAGAAGAAGACATGACTCACCTCACGCACGCAGCACCACGTACTCATCCTCGACATTGACGTCGAACGTCTCCGCGACGTACGGACCCGGCACTCGCCTCGCTGGCGCGCCCGGGCGCGCCGCCGCGTCCTCAATAACCGACTCTCCGGGCGACAGCTCGACGCCATAACTGCGGACGCCCGGCGCCACCGTGCCCATGAACGACTGACCCGAGTCGAGGTCGTACTCCCAGCCGTGCCAGGGGCACGCGATCCGCAGCGGATCCGTGACCGACGCCGATGCCCCCGGAGCGTCCGCCACCGCGTCGCCTAGAACATGTCCCAGGCACAACGGCCCGCCCTGATGTGGACAGCGGTTGCGCACGCCGTAAAACCGTTCACCGACGCGGAACACGCCGATCGAGCGGCCGCCCACCTCGACGATCCGCCGCTCGCCGGAGGGGAAGCTGCGCACGGGCGCGACGACAACCCTCATCACTGGCAACTGTACCCAGCCTATGCCCGGCCCAGCGGGCCGGACCGTATTAGTGCGCTGGCGCGCAAGCCCGCGACGACGGCGACTACAACGTCATCGTGCGACCGGCCTCGAACCCGTCGAGCCCGATGATCTCGTTGATCACGTCGTCCGGAACGGCCGAGTCGGTCGTGATCACCATCACGGCCAATGGTCCCTCACCCGTGTCCGCGTTGTCCACGTGCCCGACCGCGGCCGACACGATGTTTATGCCGTGCTCGCCGAAGTGCGTACCGACTCGCCCGATCATGCCCGGCACGTCGCCGTATCGGAACATCGTGATGTGCTTCTCGAGCTGGATGTTGAAGCGCTGGCCCCAGGCTTCGAGCAGGTGCTCACGGTTGCGCCGGCCGAACAGGGTGCCGGCGACCAGCACGGTCTCCTCGCCGCTCTCGACGGTCACGCGTACGAGGTCGGAGTAGTCGCGGACGGCAGCGCGCCTCATCTCGACGACCTCGATCCCGCGCTCCTCCGCGAGACCAGGAGCGTTGACGATGCCCACCTCCTCCTCGGTGTGCCCACGCAGCACCCCGAGCAGCACCTGGATCGTCAGCAGGCTGGTGTCGCGCTCGGCGATCCGCCCGAGGAACTCGGTCCGCACCAGGTCGATCGACGATCCCTGTGCCAACTCGACGGCGATCCGCCCCAGCGCCCGGCACAGCGACACGAACGGGCCGAGCACCTCCATGTCCTCGGGCGAGATCGCGGGGACGTTCACGGCGCTCGTGACGACGCCTCCGGTCAGCGCCGCGACCACCTGCTCGGCGGCCTGATAGCCCGCGCGGTCGGTCGCCTCGGCGGTCGAGGCGCCCAGATGCGGCGTGACGATCACGTTGGGGTAGCCGAACAGCGCGTGATCGGTGACGGGCTCGGTGGCGAACACGTCGAGCGCGGCCCCGCCGACCTTGCCCGAGTCGAGCGCGACCTGCAGGTCGGCATCGACGACCAACGGCCCGCGAGCGACGTTCAAGATCCGCACGCCGTCCTTGCACTTGGCGAGCGCCTCGGCGTCGAGCCAGCCGCGAGTGTCTGGCGTGTTCGGGAGGTGGAGCGTGATGAAGTCCGCCGCGGCGTAGATGTCGTCGGAGGACTCGGCCTTCTCGACCCGCAGCTCGCGGTAGCGCTCGGCGGACACATACGGGTCGTACGCGATCACGTGCATTCCGAACGCCCGCGCACGCTCGGCGACGAGCTGCCCGATCTTGCCGAAGCCGAGGATCCCGAGCGTCTTCTCATGCAGCTCGACACCCGAGAACTTCGAGCGCTCCCACGCGCCGCCGGTCAACGACGCGTGCGCCTGCGGCACGTTGCGGGCGAGCGCGAGCAGCAGGGCCATCGTGTGCTCGGCGGCCGTGATGACGTTCGACTGCGGGGCGTTGGCGACGATGATCCCCGCCT
>DASZGY010000092.1:0-13326 GCA_035938395.1 Acidimicrobiia bacterium | reverse complement strand
CGGATACTGCGGGTCCTCTTCGGCAGCGACTTCACCGACGTGTTCTCGGGCTACCGCGTGATGACCCGGCGGTTCGTCAAGTCTTTTCCGGCGCGTTCCTCCGGCTTCGAGATCGAAACCGAGATCACCGCGCACGCCGTTGACATCGATGCTCCCTGCGCCGAGGTTGTCACGCACTATCGCGCCCGTGCGGACGATTCGGAGAGCAAGCTCCGTACCTATCGCGACGGCTTTCGGATCCTGTCCGCCGGGATCCGCCTCTTCAAGGAGATGCGTCCGCTGCGTTTCTTCAGCTTTCTCGCAGTCGTGCTCACGTGTACTGCAGTCGGCCTCGCCATCCCGTTGTTGGTGGAATACGCCGAGACGGGGCTCGTTCCTCGTGTTCCCACTGCGATCTTGGCGGCTGCGATTCAGATCGTGGCATTGATCTTCTTGATCTGCGGCATCGTGCTGGACTCCGTTTGCCAGCTTCGGCGCGACGCCAAGCGCCTCACGTATCTCGGGATCCCTCGAGATCCTGGGTAAGCGCCGCCGCGCTCACATCGGGGCCGCCGCGTGATCTCGGCCGGGACGAGCGCGCCCGGCGGATCGCGAGCGCAAGCAAGCCCACCCCGGCGACGAGCACTGCACCGCCTGACAGCAGCGCCCCGGTACGCACGGTCTTGGGTGCGTACCGGAACTTCACCACGTGGTTGCCGGGAGGCACCGATGTCGCCATGATCCCGCCGTCGATCAGCACCACCTCGGACGCCTTGCCATCGACTTTCACGCTCCAGCCATCGCCGACGACCTGACCACTGGATACGAGCGAGGGCGTCGCGCCGGCGACTCGCGCGGTCACCGACTCGTTGCTGATGTGACTTTCGACCACGCGGGCGGCCTGGCCGGCGGCGGGCGACCGCGGGACGTCGCCGACGACCGGCACCGTGTCGACCTCGTCTGCCGGACGGCTTCGTAGCCAGTCCAACGCTTCGGCCTGGGTCGCGAACCTCTTCCATTGTCCGTAGGAGGTCACGATGGGCGACGCCGAAGGCCGTTCGTAGATCCACGCCTGGTTCGTCGAGGCCAGGCGCACGGGCGCACTGTCGTCGATGTGCAGGAGCGCACCAGCGAAGGTCCCGTCAGCAACAACCCCCGTCTCGAGTGCGCAGCTGGGATTCGTCGCGCTGACGTCGAGGCTCAGCGCGTCCGGTACGTCGCCGGGGCTCTTGATGGCAAAGGCCAAGGGGGTTCCGTTCACGTCGTACAGCGGTCGCGAAGTCGAGCTCGTGACGCCGTCCCGCGTGAGTCGGACACGCACCGCGCCCGTGGTGCAGCTGCCCTTCGCTCGAAGCGGAACGACGATTCCGTCAATTCGTCCGACGTCACCGGACACCGGGATTGAATTGCGTGCGTCTGTGGCGACCCATTCGGTCGGTGTTGCGACTTCGCGGTCGGGAGATCCGTACGGCACGTCGTCCGTTCCGAGCGCGAAGTAGCGGACGCCGAGGTGGTCGAGGATCGGCGAGGCCAGGTTCCATTCGTCGCGAAATAGTTGGATCTTGAACGGGTCGCGGGCGAACGACTCGACGCTGACCTCGTTCATGAGCTGTCGGAATTCGGGTGCGTGAAGAGCTGCGCCCCGGAGGTCGTACAGGCCGAATACCTCGCTCGTGTTCCAGCTGAAGTTGTGTCCACTCGCCGCGTAGCGAAAGCGTCCATCAGTGAACCTCTTGAGCGTTCGATGCCCGCTCTGCTCCGTGAAGAAGTCGGATTTCGCTGCGGCCGGCGTGAAGTCGTACCCGGGCAGGATCAGCTCGAGATAGATCGCGACGCCTGCGACTGCCGCCGAAGCGACGACCAGCTTGGGCCATCGCACGACTGCGAGCACGACCAGCAACACGCCCGCGGCGACGGCCGCATTTCGGATGAGGTCGGAGCGCGCGCCCGCGGCGGCGGCGTCGCCGAGGTCCGGCATATGTCGGATGAGGATGGCCGCAACGGCGATGAACGCGGCGCGCGATATCCACACGCGAACGGTGCCGTTGCGTGCAACCCGCAATCCATGACGCCACAGGCTGTCGAGTGTGAGCGCCAGGAGCACCGCGGTGGCGAAGCCGATCAGGAAACGCATGCGCCAGATCGGGTTGTTCGCGAAGCCGGGAAGGCGGTACGCGAGCCCGAGCAATGGCGTGCCGAGGTAACAGAGCACGATCACGAACAGGCCGACGACGGAGAAAAACGCAAAACTCACCGATCCATCGGATGACGCCCGGAGTCGGCGCAGGGATGCGAGAGCGAGGCCGAGCGCAACGATCGCGATTGCCGTCAGCCCGAGGTACGAGGTGCCTTCGAAGGGGGCCAGGCCGGTCCACCAGGGACCCCTCGCGGGAGGTCCCGGCACCTCCGAGGTGAGCAACCCCAACACGTTGATCGAAGGGAGATGCGAGGTCGAATCGGTCGACCGCGCCGCGAGGATGTCTCGCCCGGACACCTCGTGCACGAATGGGATCAGCGTCAGCGCCGACAGTGCCACACCCCACGCGAGTCCGAACCCCAGCATCGCCATTCGCCGGAGCGCCCACCTCCGGCGCGCCCGCTCGTCCGGAGCGGGCGAACCGGTGCGGCGCATCCTGAACCACCGCGCGACGAGCAGCACGGCGGCGAATGCCACCGTCGTTGCCATGCAGTACACCCACGCCGATGGAAACCCCTCATACCACGCCCAGGCGACGAAACCACCAAGCGCGAGGCCCGCCGGGAACGTCGGTCTGTCGACGAGTCGGTGCACCGCCCACAGCAATGCCGGGAGCAGAAAGGGTGCCCAGAGGCGGTTGATGAAGACGATGTTGGTGCCCGTGTATGCGTACGTGATCGCGCCGAGGATCGCCGGGAGCATCGCCGCCCCCAGTCTGCGCAGGAACAGGTACATGAACCCCTGGCACACGAAGATCGCCAGCGCGGCGGTGAGCCCGACGGCGTACCAGGCGGGCACGAAGAAGAACGTCCAGTTGAACGGCGCCACGTTCGTGGTGAGTGGTGGTATCCCTGCCGGCGTGCCGGCCGCGATATGCGGATCCCACGTCTGCCACTCGCGATCCTCGAGCGAACGGTCGGACATGATCTCGGCGGGCCCGAATTGCTCGACCTGGTCGCCTTGCGTAATCGACACGACGCGAGCGGGGTGGCCGATTGCGTCTCGATACGGCGCGTTGAACTCCAGAATGTCGACCGCCATGTAGGCCCGCTGGCCGAGGAGCGGACGAGCCAGGAAGATGAAAGTGCTCACCGCGAACACAGCGATGGGCACTGCCACACGTACGACGCGTCGCCAGCGGTGCGCTTGCGCCGCGGGACGATTCATCACCGTTCTCTTTCGCGCGCTCGAGGCATTGTCGCGGGTGGGACACGACCCATGGGCATGGGGCGCCGATGCTAGAGGGGCGCCGCGTCAGCGGTCGGACGGCCGAGCAACCAGGCGACGAATGCCGCGACGGCCAAGGCGTACGCGATCGTGAGGAGAAGCGGCGGCAGCGGTGGGTTCCATTGCGGGCGTTGGAAGTACGCGAGGGGTCCGTCGACTCCGACCGTGTAGCGGCGCAAATCCTGTGCGAACGCGAGGAACTGACCGAATCCGACGACGAGACCGACGACCAGCACGAGACGGCCGTTGACCAGGTCGCGACCGCGCTCGGTCGCCGCGAGCGTGAACGCGGCGAGGATCGGAACGCCGACCGCGAGCGGCAGGGTGTAGCTGCCCTGCCAGAACGTCCCGTCGGCGTTGTAGGGCGTTGAGTTCACGACGACCGGCACGACGACGACGGCCGTGAGCAGCGCGAGGAGCACCACCGCATGCCGTCGACGTATCCACGCCAGCGCGACGAAGACGAGGAACGCGAGCGTCGCCGTCCACGGGATCCAGACCAGGGTCGCGGCCGGGTTGTCGAGCCAGCCGAACCACCCGATCATCTCGCGGTACCACCGGAACGTCTGACCGAACGAGTCCTGCACCTGCTCGAGCCACGACAGACCCGAGGGTGCGCGGCCCGCGAGCGTCGGGTCGCGAGGTTGCACGATCAGGTCCCACGTCACCTGCGCCAGCGCCGACGCGACGATCAATCCGCCCCAGACCCGCACCCACGTCGAGCGGGCGAGATTGCGGAGCGCTTCCCGACTCGCCATCGCCAGCACCACGACCGCGATGAGAACGAGCCACAACGGACCGAGCTGCCGGCTCAGCGCCAGCACGCATCCGGCGACGCCGGCTCCCGTGACGACCGTGTTGTCGACGCGCGCCCCGGGCCGTGAGACCAGCACGAGGCTGCAGACCCAGAACGCCAGGGCCGCCGCGATCTCCGGCCCGGACGGGTTCACTAGTCCTCCCAGGAACAGCACCATCGGCGTGACTGCGACGGCGAGGCCGATCCCGAGGAGGAGCGGCGTGGCCGACCGGTGCACGGCGGTGATTGCCGATGCGAGCAGGGCGCCGGTGACGACGGCGCTGACCAGGCGCATCAGGTGCACGGTCGCCGTGCTCGCGTGGTGCGCCCACGACGCCAGCCCGACGGCGGCGTAGTAGGCGGGCGGTTGCCGAGCTGAGTACGTCGCGACGTCGGCGTCCTCGGTCGGGCCGCGGAAGCGCAGGCAGGGAGCGAGGAGGTCGACGTGGTCGGCGAAGCACGGGACGGCACCGATCGAGGCATAGATCGCCGGTGCCTGCACGATCCGAACGCTGTCCTTGACCGGTCGCAGCTTTCTGGCGACCGGACCGCGGGGCTCGTCCCCGGTGAGACGGCCGTGGGCGAGCGCCGTCGCGCGGATCACGTTCGACGGCTCGTCCGGGCCCGCGAACACGGGTTGGGAGATCGCCCAGAGCCCGCACAGCACGGTGACGAGCACGAAGCTCGTCCACCAGACGCGCCCCGAGCTCGATCGGAGTCCTCGGGCGAATGTTCTGAGCGCTCGGCCTGCACGCACGGAGGACAGAGCCTAGAGGGGAGGCAATGCCACTTGACGGTGCGGCGTCCGTAGAATTGGTCGGTCATGGTGGCTGAGAACGTCGACGTGCGGAGCGCGTCCGGTGTCGAGGAGGTGTGCGATCTGAGCGTCGTGCTCCCGTGTCTCGACGAGGCCGAGACGCTCGCCACCTGCATCACCAAGGCGCAGCGGGCGATGAAGCAGCTCGCCGTCGACGGCGAAGTGATCGTCGCCGACAATGGCAGCGCCGACGGCTCGCAGGAGATCGCCCGTCGACTCGGTGCCCGCGTGATCGACGTCCCCGTCAGGGGATACGGGAGCGCGCTGCTCAGCGGCATCGCGGCCGCGCGTTCCGAGTTCGTCGTGATGGCCGACGCCGACGACAGCTACGACCTCAGCGACCTCGAGCCGTTCGTCGACGCGCTGCGCGGTGGCGCCGAGCTCGTGATGGGGAACCGCTTCCTCGGCGGAATCGAGCCCGGCGCGATGCCGACCCTGAACCGGTACGTGGGGAACCCGATCCTCACCCGGTTGGGCCGTCTGCTCTTCCGGAGCCCGAGCGGCGACTTCCATTGCGGGATGCGCGCGTTCCGGCGGTCGAGCATTCTGTCGCTGGGGCTGCGCACGGAGGGCATGGAGTTCGCCAGCGAGATGGTGGTGCGGGCCACGCTCGCCAAGCTCCGGATCGTCGAGGTCCCGGTCACCCTGTCATCCGATGGGCGTACACGAGCTCCGCACCTTCGCCCGTGGCGCGACGGCTGGCGTCATCTCCGTTTCCTGTTCCTGTACAGCCCGCGGTGGCTCTTCTTCTATCCGGGCATCGCGCTGATGTTCGTGGGAGTCGCGCTCGGGATCGCATTGCTCCCCGGGCCGTTGCACATCGGCTCGGTCGGCCTCGACGTCAACGCGTTCGTGTACTGCGCGGTCGCCGTCATCATCGGGTTCCAGGCCGTCCTCTTCTCGGTCCTCGCGAGAGCGTTCGCGGTGGGCGCGGGTCTGCTGCCACCGAGTCGGAACACGGAACGGATCTTCCGCATCGTGACGCTCGAGGTCGGGCTCGCCGTCGGGGCCCTTCTGCTCCTGGCCGGGATCGGCCTCTCCGTCTACACCGTGTGGTTCTGGAGCGGGCGGTCGTTCGGGGCGCTCAGCACGTCGTCGACCATCCGGTTCGTCGTGCCGGCCGCCATGCTCATGATCCTCGGCCTCGAGACGGTGCTGGCCAGCTTCTTCTTGAGCATCCTCGGCATCAACCGGCGCTGATGACGCGCTCGCCGACGGGCTCGAGTGGTACCGCCGCGCCCGCGGTCTCGGCAGTGGTCCTCGCCTACCGGGACGAACCGTGGCTCGAACGGTGCGTCCACGCGCTGCTCGCCTCGACCGGTGTCGCCGTCGACGTCGTTCTGGTCGACAACGGTTGCACGGACGGCGCCGTCGAGCGCCTGGCGCCGACACCCGGCGTCATGGTCGTGCGCCCGGGCGAGAACCTCGGCTTCGCCGGCGGGTGCAACGCGGGAGCGGCGGTGGCGCAAGGCGAGTTCCTCGCGCTCATCAATGGCGACCTCGTGGTCGAGGCCGACGCGCTGTCAGAGCTGGTCGCGTTCGCCGCCAAGCCGGGGATCGGCATCGCACAGCCGAGCATCCGGTTGTCCGATGACCCGAGTCTTCTCAACTCGGACGGCAACGAGGTGCACTTCCTCGGGTACAGCTGGTGCGGAGGCTTCGGGAAGCCGGCCGCGACCCGAACCGCGCCCAGGTCGATCACCAGCGTCATGGGCGCAGCCATGGTGCTTCGCCGCGAGCTCTGGGAAGAGCTCGGCGGGTTCGAGGACCGCTACTTCGCGTACCACGAGGACGTCGAGCTGTCCCGGCGTTGCTGGGACCGCGGGCTCGAGCTCGTGAACGTCCCCAGCGCGGTCGTGATCCACCGGTACGAGTTCGGACGCGAGCCCAGCAAGATCTACCTGTCGGAGCGCAACCGCCTTCTCTTCGTGCTGACGGCGTACCAATCGCGGACTCTGTTGGTGCTCGCGTTGCCGCTCGTCGCCGTCGAGCTCGCCGCCCTCGCCGGATCGGCCGTGACCGGCGCGGCGGGCCAGAAGATGGCCGGATGGTGGTGGCTGTTCCGGCACCGAAGGTGGATCGCGAACCGTCGCCGGCAGCTGCAATCGGAGCGAGTCGCCTCGGACGCCGAGCTGGCGCACCTCTTCGCGACGCGCCTCGACGCCGGGAACTATCCGCTGCCCTCGTGGCTGGAGCCGCTCGACGCGTTGCTGGCCGCGTACTGGTGGGTGGCGCGCCGGTTCCTGACCAGATCCTGACCGGATCCTCCGCCGTTCTCGCTGCTGTCCGCGGCGTCGGCGTCTCCCGCGCCGACGGGCACAGCGCCGAGCACCCACGCGACGAAGGCGACGATGACGAGTGCGGACAGGATCGTGAGGAGCAACGGTGACACGGGTGGCGACCAATCGGGATGCGTCCAGAACTGCACGGCTCCGTCGTACCCGACCGTGTAGCGGCGAAGGTTCTGGGCGAACGCCAGCGCTTGCGCGACGGCCAGCACGATGCCCGTCACCCAGAGGAACCTCCGTGAGACGAGTTGGCGGCCACGTTCGGTCGTCGTGAGCGCGAACGCCGAGAGCATCGGGATGCCGACCGCGACCGGGAGCGTGTAACGACCCTGCCAGCTGAGACCCCCTGCGTCGCCGTAGGAGGCACTCTCGATGACGATCGGCACGATGACGACCGCTGCCAGCAGGCCGAAGAGCACGGCCACATACCTCCGGCTCGCCCAGACGACGGCGGCGAAGAAGAGAAAGACGAGGGCGGCGGTCCAGGGCACCCACGTGACGGCCGGCGCCGGGGTGTCGAGCCACCCGAACACGCCGATCATCTCCTTGTACCGGAAGAAGCCACGGCCGGTCACGATGCGAACGATGTCGCTCATCGGGATGGTGACCGGTGCGCGGCCCGAGCGGGAGACGTCGAGCGGCTTGACGATGACGTTCCAGGCCAGCTGCACGAGGCAGGCGCCCACGATGAGGAGAGTCCAGAGGCGGGCCCAGTTGTCTCGGGCGAGGTTGCGGAGCGCGGCTCGGCTGGCGATCCCGAGGAAGGTCAGCGCAATGATCGCCAGCCAGAGCGGGCCCAGCTGACGCGTGACGGCCAGGACGCACCCGGCGATGCCGGTCGCGCCGACCAACCATCGGTCGACGCGCTCGTGCGCGCGTGACACTACGAGCAGACCACAAACCCAGACCGTGATCGCGGCCGCGACCTCGGGACCACTCGGGTTCACGATGCTGCTCACGAAAAAGACCATCGGGGTGATCGCGAGCGCGAGGCCGACGGCGAGGAGCTTCGGTGCTGCCGCTCGTCGCAGTGCAGTGATCGCGGTAGCGATCAGAGCACCGGTGATCGCAGCGGTGATAAGCCGCATGAGGTACAGGGCCGCCGTCCCCGGATGCGTGATCCTCGACACGACGCCGACGATCGCGTAGTACGCCGGAGGATGACGCGCCACGTATGTCGCGCCGTCGACCTCGCGCGTGGAGCTCGTGAACCGGAGACATTCCGCCGTTCGGTTGCCGACCCTCGCGAAGCAGCTCGTGGCGTTGCTCGCGTAGAAGGCGGGCACGCGCACGAGCAGGTAGTCCAGCCGATCATTCTTGAACTGCTCGCGAAAGGCCGGCGTCAGGTTCCTTCCCGTGAGCTGCCCGCGATCGATGGCTACCGCCCTGAGCACGTGCGACGGCTCGTCGGGCCCCGCCAGAAGAGGGTTGGCGAAGGCCCACAGCCCGCAGAGGACCGTCACCAAGACGAAGCTCGTCCACCACACGCGGCGATTGCTCGACCGCAGTCCGTCGACCATCGATCGCAATGACGACAGGATGCGTCCCGAGCGCATTGCGGCCCGATCCTAGATGGCCGCTCCAAGTGCGAAGGACCCGTGCAATTAGTCTTCGCGCCCGGTGACCCCCCAACAAGACGAGATCGGTGCTGCGCGTCGAGGTGGTGCGATCGCATCCGTGCCGGCGGCGTGGCGCTTCCCGATCCTTCTCGCCGTCGTGGTCGTGGTGCTCGGCGCACTCGAGATCAGCGGATCGTCGGCCTCGCTCTACGCCGGGCGCGACGGGGGCGTCGTCGTCGGCCGAGCGCGGGACGTTCGCACGGACGAGTGGTGGGTGCGGACGCCACTGCTGGCCCGCCAGGAGACCCTCGGATTTCCGGAACGCGACGCGATCGGCGTCGGCTCGCACGACATGGCGATCCTTCCCGACGTTCCGATCGGGTGGGAGAGCGCGCTCAAACCGCACGTGCTCCCGTACCACGTGTTCGGCATCGAGCGTGCGTTCGCCTTCGACTGGTGGCTCGCGTTCCTGGCCTTTCCCGCCCTCGGCGTGTACGCGCTCGCGCTGCAACTCGGCGTCCGCACGCTGACGGCGGCCTTGATATCGCTGATCGTCGCGCTGAGCCCGTTCGTGCAGTGGTGGACGGGGCCGTGGACCGCGACGATCGGGTACAGCACGCTCGCGGGAGCCGCGTTCCTCGCCGCGGCCCGAACGCGATCTCGGTACTGGCGGATCGCGTTGGCTGCGGCGGCAGGGTGGCTCGCTGCGTGCACCGTGGTCGCGTTCTATCCCTCCGCGTTGGAGCCGACGGCGTTGCTCGTCGGTGCGGCGGTCGTTGCCGTCATCGCTTCTTCGTTTCCGCCGCCGGATCGGCGCAGGGAGTGGTGGATTCACTTGGCCGTCGTGGCCGGCGTCGCCGGCGCGTCCTGCGGGGCGCTTCTGCTCGCCTTCTTCCTCGCGCATCGCGATGCGCTCGACGCGCTGTCGAACTCCGTGTACCCGGGACTCCGGAGGAACGGCGGAGGAACGGGGAACACCGCCGTCCTCTTCAGCGCGCCGTTCGATCTGATCGAGTCCACTCGTTCTGCCGTTGTGGTCATGGTCAATGGCATCAACCAGTCGGAGGCGTCGGCGAGCCTCTTCACGATTCCCGCGGTCACCGTCGCCGCGCTGGCGACCCGCGGCCGGAACCCGATCAGGCCGTGGCGGCGCCGGCTGCCCCTGCTCGCGGTCCTCGCCGTCTCCTGGCTGCTCCTGGCGTGGTACTTCGTGCCAATCCCCGAGGGCGTGGCCCGGATCTTCCAGTTCGACCGTGTCCGACCGGACCGGGTGCTCCTGACGTTCGCCATCGCCAGCGCACTCGCCTTGGGCTTGTACTTCGACGAGCAGCGACGCCGATCCGGGCGCGGGCGAAACGCCGCGGTTGTCGCCGGAACCGTCGCGTTCGCGGTTCCGACATTGTGGGCGGGGCTCCACCTCACCATCGACGGCGAGCACCCGGCGCGGTGGCAGGTCCTGGTGCTCGCCGCCGTCAGCACGGCCGGCATCGCGCTCGCGCTGCGGGGGAAGCTCGTCGGGCTCTGGGCGCTCGTTGTCTTGTTCGCCGTCAGCGCGGCGACGATCAACCCGCTCCAACACGGGCTCCGCGCATTGCTGGACAGCCCGGCTGCGCGCCTCGGCCGTGAGCTGCGCGCACGTCCCGGCACTGGGTCCGTGCTCGAGTTCTGGGACGGGAACATCAACACGCGAGGGGGGCTGACTGCGTCCGGCGTCGCGCTCGTCTCGGGCGTGAACCTGTACCCCGACGTGAAGGCCTGGCACGTCCTCGACCCGTCGGACCTTTCGCGGCGTGCGTGGAACAGCTACAACAACGCGGTATGGGATCCGGGCGCGCCCGGGACCGCGCCGCAGATTTACGGCGCCGGCGACACCGTGCATGTCACCGTCGACCCGTGCGATCCGCGTCTCGCCCGGCTCGGCGTTCGCACGATCGTCAGCGCGCAGCCGCTCGCGGAAGCCTGCCTCGTCGAGACCGATCGAGTCCAGGACGGGAACGGATCACTGATCGCCTACCGCGTCGACCGATCGTCCGGTGGCTGAGAAGCCCCACCCGTCTCGCGCGCTCGTGCCGCGCAATGCCACGTGGCTCGTCTTTCCGCTGCTGATCCTGCTCGTCACGGTCGTGCTCGGGTCCCTCGAGCTCTCGGGGTCGTCGGTGTCGCGGTACGACCCGTCAGGTGGGAAGAACGGCCTCCTCGCAGGCAGGGCGCGACCCGTGCGCACCGACGAGTGGTTCGTGCGCACGCCGCTCCTCGCCCGTCAGGCGGCGCTCGATCTTCCCGAGCACGACGTGATCGGCGTCGGCGAGCACGACATGGCGGTGGGCAACGACCTGCCCACCCGCGGATGGGAAGTCTTGGTCAGGCCGCACACACTCCCGTACCACGGGTTCGGATTCGCGCGGGCGTTCGCGTTCGAGTGGTGGATCCTGTTCCTGGCGCTTCCGGCGATCGGCCTCTACTTCCTCGCGGTCGCGCTCGGCGTGCGCATCCTCACCGCGTCGCTTATCGCACTCATCGTCGTGCTGAGCCCCGTCGTGCAGTGGTGGACGGTGCCGGCGACGGGAACAACGATCGGGTACGCGTGCCTGGCAGGCGCCGCTCTCGTCACCGCTGCCCGGGCGCGCCGTCTGTACGCGAGGACAGCGCTCGCCGCGCTCGCCGGATGGCTCGGCGCGTGCCTCGTGCTCACGCTGTACCCGCCCTGGGCGGTACCGATGGGCTTGCTCGTAAGCGCGGTGGCGATCGCCGCCGTGGCGGTCAGGCTTCCGCCGCCCGGCGAGCGGCGGCCCTGGTGCGTTGGCCTGGTCATCGTCGGCGCGGTCGCTGCCGTCGTCGCCGGCGCGCTGGTCCTCGCGTTCTTCGTTGCCCACCGAGACGCGTTCGACGCCCTCGCCAACAGCATCTATCCGGGCCGGCGGAGGAGCGCCGGTGGCGCCGGCGATCTGGCGGTCCTGCTCGGCGCCCCGTTCGACCTCGTCGAATCGACGGCGTCCCGTGTCACCGTCGAGGTGAACGGTCTGAACCAGTCCGAGGCCGCCGCCGGACTCTTCACCCTCTTGGCGATCGCGACTGCGCTCGTCGCCGGGCGCAGAGCCTCGGCATCCCGGGGCCGGCGCAGTCGCGCCGTTCTCCTGACGATCCTGGGCGTCGGCGCGGTGTTCGTGGTGTGGTACCTGCTGCCCGTGCCGGCCGCGATCGGCCGGCTCTTCCTCCTCGATCGCGTGCGGTCGGAACGGATGCTGTTGCCGCTCGCCGCCGCGAGCGCGCTGGCCCTCGGCATCTTCGTCGACACACACCGTGGACCGGGCTCGGGTCTCGAGCGCAGCCGGCTGGCCGCCGGCACGGTGGCCTTCGCCGTCCCGACGATCTGGGCGGGTTGGAACCTCGACGTCGACGGGAAGATCGCGCCGCGCTGGCAGGTCCTGTTGCTCGCGGCTGCGGCCGTCACCGGCGTGGGCTTCGCGCTTTCGGGCCGGCGAGCCGGCCTCTGGCTTCTCGCCGCAATGTTCGCGGTTGGCGCGGCGACGGTGAACCCGCTCCAACACGGCGTCAGCCCGCTCGTCGACAGTCCGGGCGCGACGCTCGGGCGGGAGCTGCGGTCACGACCCGACGCCGGCACGGTGCTGTACATCGCCGCGGGCCGGACGGTCGATCTCGACGCCCAGGCTGAGCTGACGGCGAGCGGTGTTCCCTTCGTGTCCGGGGTCAACAACTCTCCGAACGCGACCGCGTGGCGGGTCCTCGACCCGGACGGCTCCTCCCGCACGGCGTGGGACCGGTACAACATCGCGGTGTGGATCGCCGGAGCGCCCGGGAGCGCTCCGCGGTTCGAACTGGATCCGCCCGCCACGTTGACCGTGACCGTCGATCCGTGCGATGCACGCCTGGCGATGCTCAACGTGTCGACCGTCGTGAGCGATCATGAGCTTCCGCATCCCTGCCTCGCGCCTGTCCGCGCCGAACGTGGGCCGCAGTTGTTCGCGTACCGCGTCGTCCGGCCCGCGAGCGCGCTCAGGCGATGAAGTACTTCGCCTCGGGATGGGGGACGACGATCGCCGACGTGCTCTGCTCGGGTACGAGGTGGAACTCCTCGGTGAGGGTGACACCGATGCGTTCGATGTCGAGCAGCTCCGCCACCTTGGTCTGATCCTCGAGGTCGGGGCACGCCGGGTACCCCCACGAGTAGCGCGACCCGCGGTACTGCTGGCGGAAGAGCCCCGCCAGCGTCGGGCCGTCCTCGTCGGCGAATCCCCACTCTTCGCGGATGCGGCGGTGCCACAGCTCGGCCAGCGCCTCCGCCATCTCGACCGACAGCCCGTGGAGGAGGAGGTAGTCCTGGTACCTGTCCGCCGCGAACAGCTCCTGCTCGCGCTGACTGGCCGCGTCGCCGATCGTGACGACGTGGAAGCCGGCGTAGTCCTTGTCGCCCGAGTCGGCGGGGCGGAAGAAGTCCGAGATGC
>DASZGY010000091.1:0-15858 GCA_035938395.1 Acidimicrobiia bacterium | reverse complement strand
GACGGCAATGTCTATTACTACGGGCACATGTCCGAGACGGTCGGCGGCGACCGTCCGGTGGGTCAGGGAGAGGAAATCGGGTTGGTCGGCGAGACCGGCAACGCCACCGGGCCGCACCTGTACTTCGACATGCGACTCGGGAACGTCAACGGCTATCGGCCCGACCCGTACAACACGCTGCAAAACGCAGGCTGCTGACGCCAAGGGCGACACGGCGGAGCCGGTCGGCGCAGGCGAAGCGCGGCGGGGGCGAGAGCTGCACCGCCGCCGAGCGCACGTCCTGCCCGCCGAGTTCCATGTCCCTCCCACCCCGGGTGCGCGATTGATCTGGTGCCGCTGATGTACGCCGCGTCTCCTCAGTCGGGCTCACGGCCCCCCGACGCCGGCGACCGGGGCAGGGCGGGGTACTCGTCGCTCGGCCCGTCCCAGAACTCCGACTCCGTGTCGGCGGGAGCTGCATGCGGTTGCGGGCGGCGTGTCGGGGGAGGGCGCCGGCGTCGCCGTCCCGTGGTCCCGGGCTCGCCGACGACGCGCGACGCGAGCCACGTCGTGATCGGCACCGACGCGACGATGCCGACGCTCCCGACGAGCGCGCTCAAGATCTCCGTCGCCACCGTCTCGCTGTTCGCGACCGTGCCCAGTGACTGCCGCGACTGCACGAACAGGATGAGCAAGGGCAAGGCCGCGCCCGCGTACGCGAGGGCAAGAGTGTTGACCGTCGACGCGACGTGGTCGCGGCCGATCCGCATCGCCGAACGAAAGATCGAACTGCGGGTGAGCTGAGGGTTCGCCGACCGGAGCTCCCAGACCGCTGCGGCCTGGGTAACGGTCATGTCGTCCAGCGCGCCCAATGCGCCGATCACCATCCCCCCGAGCACGACGCCGCTGAGGTCGAGGCCGTGCTGGCCGATCTTCACGAGCAGCGCCTCTTCGCTCGCGAAACCCGACAGCTGGGCCAAGGACGTGAACACGCTGGCGAGCAAGACGGTGAGGGCGAGGGCGGAAAGGGTACCGAGGAGCGCGACAGTCGTCCGCGTGTTGAACCCGTTCGCGAGATACAGCGCGAGATACGCGATCGCGCTCGCGCCGAACACCGCGACGAGGACGGGGCTGCGCCCGTCCAGGATTGCGGGCAGGACGAAGGTCAGCAGCACGACGATGCTGGCGGCGAGACCGACGAGCGCGGCGATGCCGCGCAGCCGGCCGAGCGCGACCACCGCCACCGCGAAGATGACCGCCAGCCACAACAGCACCGGCCGGCGCTGCCGGTCGGAGTACTGGTACCGAAAGCCGGGGTCCGCCTTCGGCTCGTACGACAGGACGACACCATCGCCCTGTGTCAGCTTCGGGGTCGTCGGGGAAACTGGGAAGTCGATCGATGTCGTCTTGTGCTTGTCCGGTCCCTGATTGAGCCGGAAGCGAACCCTGACGCAGCTGACGCGGTCGGCCGCCGTGGTGTTGGCGCACGGCCCCTTCCGGGTCGAGACGACCGTCGCGTCGTAGACGCGGCTGATCAGTCCGATGTCGGGCCCGGTGCGCTTCCCGACGTCTCCGGGCGACCGCAGCAGCACGACTCCGATCAGTGTGGCGATCGCGAGCACGACGGAGACGAAGGTGAGCAGTCGGCGCGTCCGGCGCGGGATCGCGACCCGCCCGTCTCCGTGCGCGTGCGCCATCGGCGCAGTCTGACCCGGGTCGGCGGGCAGGGCCGGGATATGCGGTTCGGCGTCCGCTGCCCAGCGGGCTCGGGCGCGGCGAAGCATGGCCATCCCGCCCACGAGTCCGACGACGGCGCCGAACATTATGGCGACGACCAGCCCCAGGTAGCTCACCGGTGACCCCCGTGATGCCTTGACATGCGCAGCTAGGTGGGCCGCTTCTCCTCGCCGGGCTGCAAGCCTGACGACTCATCGAACTTCACCATCAGGGTGGTCGGCAATTCGCCCGGGCCGCGCCCGCGCGCCGCCACCCTGAGGCTGACGCGGGCTAGGCCCGCGTCAGTTCGAGCACAGGAATGGTGCGGACTCCGGCGGTTCGGCGCGCATACTCGGCAAAGCCCGGATAGCGCCGCGCTTGCTCGGCGTAGATGCGGTCGCGTTCAGCACCGGTCAATTCGCGGACGGTCACCTTGTAGGTCTCGGTTCCTCGTTCGACACTGCCGTCACCGGCGATCAGGTTGTGGTACCAGTCGGGGTTGCTCGGTGCTCCCGCCTTGGTTGCGAAGACGTAGATGATGTCCTGCTCGGTGTCGTGCGGGAGGTACATCATCGGGGTGACGTAGTCGCCCCCGCTTTTGCGGCCGCGGTGATGCACCAAGACCATCGGAGCGCCCTCGAAGTTCCCGCCAACCCTGCCCTCGTTCGCTCGGAACTCCGCAATGATCTTCGCGTTCCAGTCGAGGGGGTCGCTCATGTCGCACTCCTGTCATCCCGGTGACGATCTGATGGTTCACGTCACCACTCTTGAAAGTTTTACAGCGCTTCGGAACAGAGTGGCATGCCGGCCAGTTCCCGCGTGTGCGTCCGCGGGATGGAGCTCTTAGGCGGTCGCGAGCAGCCGCGTCGTCAAAACGATGTCGACGATGTCGGCAACGGTTTCTTCGCGCGCCCACTCGCGCTGGAGTTCGCACGCCAGCGAGACCCAGCTGATGGGCTGCGCGCCTGCCTGCCGCATCCGCTCGAGTCCGGCACGGCGAGCTTCCCGCGACGTCCCTCCGACCGCGTCGACGACGGGATATACCTCATATCCGTCGCGCATCGCATCGAGCGACGGAAACGCCAGACACACCTCGGTCCACAGTGCCGTCATGATCAACTTCTTGCGCCCGGCTGCCTCAACTGCCCGGCGGAAGTCGACGTTCCCCAGGAGTTGATCTCGGTCCTATCGATCGAATACCACCTGCGCAAGGTCTTCCGGAAGCTCGATGTGAAGTCGGGGAGGCAACTCGCTCGCCACGTCCTCGAGTCGCACGGGCCCGCGTCCTGGGGAGCAACTTCGCCGGCCTCAGGTCGACGCTCGGGCCGCGGACTGAGGAAGTCAGGGATTCGTTCACCGGCCCGTGCGTTCACGATGGGGCCACGAATGGGCCATGCCAAGGAGAGCGGCGATGAACAGCGATCTGGGTGTTTGGACGTACGAAGACTGCGCGCTGGTGCTGATCGACTACCAGAAGGAGATGTTCGAGGTCATTCGCTCCGAGACGGACGCCGACTTGGTCGAGCTCAATGTCCGGCTGCTCGCCAGGGCCGCGAAGGCGTTCGACATGCCGATCGTGCTTTCGACCGTGGGCGTCGGATACGGGCTCAACGGGCCGACTCGGCCGACGATCTTGGACGAGCTGGAGGGCATCGAACCCATCGACCGATCGTCGATGAACGCGTTCGAAGATGCCCAATTTCGGGACGCCGTGCAGCAGACCGGGCGCAACCGGCTGATCATTGCCGGGCTCCACACCGAGATCTGCCTCACCTTCGCGACGGTCCAGGCTCTGAAGGACGGGTACGACGCGATGTACGTCACCGACGCGGTCGGTGGTCGATCCCAGATCGCGCACCGCACGGGGATCGAGCGGCTGGCGCACGCCGGCGCGGTGCCGAGCACGGCGCTGTCGGTCGTCACCGAGCTCTTCCGCGACTGGGCGACGCCGCCGGCCGGCCCGGCCCTCGAGGTCATCCACTGGTATTTCAGGGAGGTCCCACAGCTGACCACCGAGGTGGGGGTCGCAGAAGCCGAGAAGCTGGCCGCGCAAGGCGCGGGAGCGCGGTAGAGGGAGAAAGCAATGAGCAAGCAACAGCAGCTTGATTTGATCGCCACCTTGCGACAAGGGGGCGTCGACCTCAGAGCCGACGTCGCCACGATGAGAGTCGCGTTGAACGACCTCATGTCGCGCATCCCAGTCGCCGGAGATGTCAATCACGTTCCCACGACGATCGGCGGCGTGAACGCGGTAGACGTCACGATTCGGGGCATCGACACCGCCAACACGATCTTGTACTTCCACGGTGGCGTGTACGTCATTGGTTCGGCGGCGCAAACGGTGCCCTTGGTGAGCGATCTCGCCCGGCGAGCGCGCGCGAAGGCCGTGACGGTCGACTATCGGCTGGCGCCCGAGCACCCGTACCCGGCGGCAGTCGATGACGCCCGCGCCGCCTACGAGGGATTGCTCGCACAGGGCGTTGACGCCGGCCAGATCGCTCTCGCCGGCGAGTCGGCCGGTGGCGGGTTGGCTGTGGCCACACTCCTCGCGCTGAGAGACGCCGGTACGCCGCTGCCCAGCAGCGCGTTCTTGATGTCGCCGTATGCAGACCTGACATTGTCGGGCGAGACCCTTCTCGAGAATCAGGCGATCGATCCGATCCTCACGCCTGAAGGGCTCCGTCTCCGAGTGCCGGATTACGTCGGCCGCGCGGACGCGTCCAACCCGCAGATCAGCCCGGTGTTCGGCGATCTCCGCGGACTACCACCGCTCTTGATCCAAGTGGGTTCGAACGAGATCTTGCTCAGCGACGCTCTTCGGCTTGCCGGCCGGGCCGCGATCGACGATGTGCCGGTCACACTCGAGGTCACACCAGGCGTGCCCCACGTGTTCCAGGGCTTTGCGGCGGTGCTGGACGAGGGGGACGCCGCGCTCGACCGAGCGTCGACGTTCCTCGACACGCAATTTGGTATGACGCAATCCAGCTGAGCGACCTCAGCGCTCCCAGACCTCTGAGTTGCAATCAGGAGGAAGGAAGGGATCAAGGATGTTGTAACTGCGGGAGAACGAGAGAACCCCGGGAGTCGAAACCCCCGGGGCTTTCCGCCACCCTGCCGCCTGCTCTGTACGGGAGCGTACGCCCACGGTCAACGTTGGTTGAGGCGCGGCCTCGATCGGCCAAAGCTAGTCCTACCGGCCTGGTGCGTTTGGCCCTCCTGCTGCCAATCCGCTGCCAATGGCGCACGCGCAGCGGGCCGGCCCTTTGGGGCCGGCCCATCTGACCTGCGCATGCTTGGTGGCGGGGGCAGGATTTGAACCTGCGACCTTCGGGTTATGAGCCCGACGAGCTACCAGACTGCTCCACCCCGCGCCGCACCAACACGGTACCAGAGGCCGTCTGACCTGCAGCTGGGCGGCCGGCGCGGGATAGAGGTCCGCTTTGGAATGATGGGAGCCGTGGACATCATCGACCGGTACGAGGAAGCCGCCACCGGCTTCACCGCCCGCCTCGTCGCCGTGACCGACGACCAGTGGACGAGCCCGACACCCTGCACCGACTGGGACGTGCGCCAGCTCGTCGATCACGTGATCACCATCCAGCGTCAGATCCCCGAAGGTCTGGGCGTGACGGTCCACGACGGCGCCGACCCGCGAGAGACATGGAAGGCCGTGCACGAGGGCGCGCTCGCGGTCTTGCGCGAGCCCGGCGTCCTCGAGCGGACGATGCGGGGCATCGGGGGCAACGAGGTGCCCGTCGAGATGGCGCTCATCCCCCGCTTGTCCGATCTCCACGTCCATACCTGGGACCTCGCCCGCGCCACCGGCGGCGACGAAAGACTCAGCCCCGAAGTCGCCGCCATCGTGCTCGAGCGCCTGAAGCCGAACGACGAAGCGCTGCGCAAGTCGGGCAGCTTCGGGCCGAAAGTCGAACCGCCGGCTGACGCCGACGTGCAGGTCGAGCTGCTCTGCTTCCTCGGCCGGCGGCCTTGAGATGGCCGACGTCGCCGCGCTCCTCGGCGACGCGGTGTCGCCCGAGCACGTCCTGACCGGCGACGAGATCAGCGACGACTACGGGCACGACGAAGCGCTCACCGGCACGCCCGAGACGCCGGCGTTCGTGGTGCGCCCCGGCAACACGGCCGAGGTCTCCGCCTTGCTGCGGGTCGCGAACGAACAGCGCATCCCGGTCACCGCGCGCGGCAGCGGCACCGGGC
Source organism: Acidimicrobiia bacterium (assembly GCA_035938395.1). Lineage (GTDB taxonomy): Bacteria > Actinomycetota > Acidimicrobiia > IMCC26256 > JACDBD01 > JALZAA01. The sequence continues at coordinate 9,948 of DASZGY010000091.1, read as the reverse complement.
TGTCCGGCGCGGCCGTCCCCCGCGCCGGCGGCATGGTCGTCTCGTTCGAGCGCATGAACGAGATCCTCGAGATCGACACGAGCAACTACGTCGCAATCGTGCAACCCGGCGTCACCCTCGACCAGCTCGACGACGCGACCGCCGCGCACAAGCTCGTCTATCCGGTGTACCCGGGTGAGTACAGCTCGAGCCTCGGCGGCAACGTCGCCACGAACGCGGGCGGGATGCGCGCCGTGAAATACGGCGTCACCCGCCACCAGGTGCTCGGCCTCGAGGCCGTCCTCGCCAACGGCGACGTGATCCGCACCGGGGGCCGGTTCGTCAAGGCGACGACCGGCTACGACCTCACCCAGCTCGTCATCGGGTCCGAGGGCACGCTCGCGCTCGTCACGGAGGCGATCCTCAAGCTCTACCCGCGTCCCGAGCACCAGGCGACGGTGCTGGCGCCGTTCCCGGTGCTCGAGGATGTGACGCGCGCGGTCCCCGCCATCGTCGCCAGCGGGATCGGCCCGCTGATCCTCGAGTACATCGACACGCTGACGATGGCCGCGATCACGGCGCACGTCGGGCTCGACCTCGGCGTCCCACCGGACATCAAGGACCGCGCCCTCGCCTACCTCGTCGTGATGATGGAGAACACGCACGCCGACCGGCTCGACGAGGACGTGCAAGCCCTCGGCGAACAGCTCGCCGAGCTCGGCGCGCTCGACGTGTACGTGCTGCCCTCGCAAGCCGCGACGCAGCTCATCGACGCCCGCGAGAAGGCGTTCTGGGTCGCGAAGGCGAACAACGCGGACGACATCGTCGACGTGGTCGTCCCGCGGTCGGCCGTCCCCGAGTTCATGGCCAAGGTCGCTGAGCTCGGGCAGACGTACCAGTCGCTGATCGCCGGGTGCGGTCACGCCGGCGACGGCAACGTGCACCTCTCGGTGTTCCAACCCGATCCGGAGCAGCGCTACAAGGTGATGCGCGGGCTGTTCGAGGCGGGCATGGCCCTCGGTGGCGCCATCTCGGGCGAGCACGGCGTGGGCAAGGCGAAGAAGCGCTACTACCTCGAGCTCGAGGACCCGACCAAGGTCGAGCTCATGCGCCGCATCAAGGTCGCGTTCGACCCCAACGGCATTCTCAATCCCGGCACCCTCTTCGACTGAGCCGCGGAGGCACGATCATGAACGGAGCGCAGGCACTGATCCGGACGCTCGTCGACGCGGGTGTCGACGTGTGCTTCACGAACCCGGGCACGTCCGAGATGCACTTCGTGGCCGCGCTCGATTCGGTTCCCGAGATGCGCGCTGCGTTGGGCTTGTTCGAGGGCGTCGCCACGGGAGCCGCCGACGGGTACGGGCGCATGGCCGGCAAGCCGGCGGCGACGCTCCTCCACCTCGGACCGGGGCTCGGCAACGGGCTCGCAAACCTGCACAACGCCCGCCGGGCCCGCACGCCGCTCGTCAACATCGTCGGCGACCACGCGACGTATCACCAGCAGTACGACGCGCCGCTCCAGTCGGAGATCGACGGCGTGGCGCGGGCCGTCTCGGGGTGGGTGCGGACGTCGTTCCACACTGACGCAGCCGCCCGCGATGCCGCCGACGGCGTCGCCGCGGCGGCGAGCCCGCCCGGGCACGTCGCTACGCTCATCCTGCCCGCCGATGTGTCGTGGGGTGAAGGCGCCGAGCCGGCGGAGCCCATTCCCCCCGCGCAACGCGCAGTCGTGCCCGACGACCTGGTGGACGCAATCGCCAAGGTGCTCGTTTCGGGCGAGCCGTGCGGGTTGCTGGTGGGCGGCAGCGCGACGAGTGAACGCGGCCTGGTTGCCGCGAGCCGCGTTGCCAACGCGACGGGTGCCAAGCTCCTCGGAGAGACGTTCCCCGCCCGGCTGCAACGCGGTGCGGGACGCCCGCCGCTGGAGCGCCTCGGATACCTGGCCGAGTTCATGACTGCGCAGCTCGCCGGCCTGCGTCATCTCGTGCTCGTCGACGCCAAAGAGCCCGTGTCGTTCTTCGCGTACCCGGAGAAGCCGAGCTATCTCGTGCCCGACGGCTGTGACGTGTACGTATTCGCGGCCGGCGTCGACGACGCGGTCGGCGCGCTCGAGCACCTCGCCGACGTCGTCGGCGGCGCCGATCCGACGATCCAGCCGGCGCAGCGGCCGGAACGGCCGTCCGGCGAGCTCACGGGCGAGGCGGTCGCGAACGCGGTCGGCGCGCTGCTCCCCGAGGGCGCGATCGTCTCCGACGAGGCGAACACGGCGGGCTTGTGGGTTGCGGCCGCCACTGCCGGCGCGCCGCCGCACGATTCGTTGACGCTCACCGGGGGGGCTATCGGTCAGGGCCTCCCGGTCGCGACGGGCGCGGCGGTTGCGTGCCCGGATCGCAAGGTGGTGTGCCTCGAAGCCGACGGCAGCGCCATGTACACGCTGCAGGCGCTGTGGACCCAGGCCCGCGAGGGCCTCGACGTCACCACCGTGATCTTCAACAACCGGTCGTACGCGATCCTCAACCTCGAGCTGAGCCGGGTTGGCGCCGAATCGCCCGGCCCCAAGGCGCTCGACATGCTCGACCTGTCGCGCCCGGATCTCGACTTCGCCGCGCTGGCGAAGGGGATGGGCGTGCCGGCGGCCCGGGCGACCACCGCCGACGAGCTCGTCACCGCGCTCGAGCGCGGCCTCGCCGAGCCCGGCCCGTTCCTCGTCGACGCCGTGCTGCCGCCGCGGCTCTAGCGCGCGCTCCGCGAGAGGCGTCGCGGGCTCAGTTCGTGCGATAACGCAGCAGGACCACACCCGAACTGAACGGATGCGCCTCGACGAGCTTCAGGTCGGTCTGATCGACCGGCTGCTCGAAGAGCCGACGGCCGCTGCCCATCGCGACCGGATAGACGAACAATCGGTACTCGTCGACAAGCCGCGTCCGGTTCAAGGCATGCACCATCGTGATGCTGCCGGTTGCCACGATGTCGCCGCCCGCCCGGTCCTTGAGCTCGGCGACCTCGTCGGCCAGGTCACCGCGCAGGATGGTGGTTCCGCTCCAGTCGGGGTCCGTGAGCGTGGAGGAGATGACGTACTTGTCGACACGGTTCAGGTACTCGCTGACGCCGGTCTGATCGTCGGTCTGGTCGGGCCAGTAGCCGCGAAATGCTTCGAAGGTCGCCCTGCCGATCAGAAGCGCGTCGGCGTTGGCGCGAAGTCGTTCCTCAACCTCTCGCATCTCGGCGACGTGGGCAGGGTCCTCAGCGCCGGCAGGGACGAACCAGTCGCCGGTCGCATCGATGACCGAATCGACCGTGATGTTCTCGGTGATGATGAGTTCACGCGGCACGCAGGCCTCCTTTCATCGCGGGACGTCGCGCGGGTCTGTGCACGTCATGAGTCAGTCAGACTCCGTCACGCCGCGAAACTCATCGTCATCTAGCCGTTGAAGCTCCAGCGGGTTGGCGAGCTCGTGAAGTCGTCCTCGGTGAGGCTGAACACCCATGACGGCGCAACGCGGAACGTCGCGTTCAGGGCCGGGTCGAGGAACTCGACGCCGTAGTCGGTGTCGTACTTCTCGTTCTCGACTTCGATGAAATGGGCGAGCGCGTCGTGATCGGTGACGACCTCGGCGGTTCCCTCGAGCACGACGGGCTCCCAGGCGTTGTCGGTCGCGATCGAGCAGCGAGGATCGGCGGCGAGGTTGCGCGCCTTGCTCGACCCCAGGCTGCTGCTGAACCACAGCGCGCCGCCGTCCCAGGCGGCCCAGACCGGCATCAGGTGCGGCCGCCCGCCGGCCCGAACGGTGGCAACCCAGTAGTCGCGGGATTTGGTGAGGCGCTCCTCGGCCCACGACCACGGCAACAGGCCGCGGCCCTCGGTCGGGCCCGCGATCCCGTACCCCGGCATGTGCGGGCGGCTGGCAGGCGGCTCCGGCATGGCGCCTCCTCCCGTGGCGAACACGTGTTCGCCCACGGTACGCTGGCTTGTCTGTGACCGCCTACCAGACTTCCCTGCTCGGCGCGGGCGACCCGGCCGTCGACCCGACCGCGCCGTTCGAGCGGCTATGGCTCGACGACGTGTCGTGGGTCGACGTGGCGCGGGGCTGGCTCCACGGCTCGGACACCCTGCTCGACGCGCTCATCGAGTCCGTCGACTGGCAACAGCATCGGCGGTGGATGTACGAGCGCATGGTCGACGACCCGCGCCTGTCGCGCTGGATCTCCACCGACGAGCCGCTGCCGCATCCGACTCTCGCACCGGTGCGGTCGGCGCTCGAAGAGCACTACGACGTCCCGTTGGGCGGGATCGGCCTCAACTACTACCGGGACGGCCGCGACAGCGTCGCGCCCCACCGTGACCGCGAGCTGCGCCATCTCGACGACACGCTGATCGCGATCGTCACGCTCGGCGCCCGGCGGCCGTTCCTGCTCCGGCCGCGCGGCGGTGGAAAGTCGCGGGACATCTCCCCCGCATCGGGGGACCTGCTCGTCATGGGCGGCCGCACGCAGGTCGGATGGGAGCACGGAGTGCCCAAGGTGAAACGCGCCGGGCCGCGCATCTCGGTCACGTGGCGCTGGTCGTCCGAGAAAGGTCCCGTCGACCGCACTTAGGTCGTGGCCCTAGCGACCTTGCCAATTCGGCGGCCGGCGTTCTCGCGCTGCCGTCCAACCTTCGGTCGCATCGTCGGTGGTGGCGGCGACGCGGCGCATCGTCTCGCCGAAGCGCACGGCCTCTACCCACGGGAGGTACCGGCCGCGAGCTGCGACCTCCTTCGTGGCCCGGGCCGCGAGCGGCGCCGCCTGGAGGAGTCGGTCGGCCAGCCGACGCGCCTCGCCCATGAGGTCGGCGCGAGGCACGACCTTCCACGCGAGACCCATCTCCCGCGCGCGCAGTGCGTCGACGCGGTCGCCCGTCAGCAGCAACTCCATCGCGTTCGACCACCCGACGCGATCGGGCAGTCGCAGGGCACCGACGATCGTCGGCACGCCGAGGCGGACTTCGGGGAAGCCGAACTGAGCGTCGTCGGCGGCGATGACGAAGTCGCAGCGCGTGACGAGCGTGAGGCCGTACCCGAGGCAGTAGCCGTTTACGGCTGCGATCGTCGGCTTCCAGACCTCGAGGCCACTTTCATAGGAATTGACGGTGGGGATCTCCCAGAACGAGCCCGGCCAGGTGCCGGCGGAGCCGCCGGCGTCTTTCTTGTCGGCGCCGGCGCAGAACGAGTCGCCCGCGCCGGTGACGACGCCGACCCAGGCGTCCTCGTCGTCGCGGAACCGCTCCCACGCTGCGTTGAGGTCCTGGCGCAGCTCGGCATTGATCGCGTTGCGCGCGTCGGGCCGGTTGTAGGTGATCGTGGCTACGTGCCTGTCAACCTCGTAGAGAACGGTGCCGGCCATGCGCGTTCGTCTACCCGATGTTGACGAGCCGTGCGAGCCCGATCGCGCGCAAGGCGTCCTGCAGGCGCGCGGTCACGAGCGGCAACCGGTCGAGGAGCAGGATCACGCCGAAGACGGCGAGCAACGCCGCCGACACCAGGGTGATCGCGCGCGAGTGGCGCTTCACCCAGTTCAGCGCGGGTGCGAAGCGGCCCACGCCCAGCCCTACGAGCAGGAAAGGGAGACCGAGGCCGAGCGAATAGGCGATGAGCAGCGACGCGCCCTTTGCCGTCTCGCCCTGCGACGACGCCACCGCCAGGACGGCGGCGAGCACGGGCCCGATGCAGGGCGTCCAGCCGAGGCCGAAGGCGGCGCCGGCTACGGGCGCGGCGAACGGGCCGAAGCGCTCCAGGTGCGGATGGAAGCGGAACTCCTGGTACAGCCGCGGTGTCGTGAGCAGCTGCGACCCGGCCAGGTAGAGCGCCATGAGCAATACGAGCGCGCCCGACACCCGGGTGAGCGTCTCCTGATTGCGGAACACGACGTCGCTCACCGACCACGTCGTCAGGAACAGCGCGACGAACACGAGCGTGAAGCCGAGCACGAAGAGGCCGGTGTTGATCGCGATGCGCGCCAGGCGACGGGCGTCCGGTTCCTCGAGCTCTCCCATCGTGAGCCCGGTGACGAGGCTCAGGTAGCCGGGCACGATCGGCAACACGCACGGTGAGAGGAACGAGATGATCCCGCCGCCGAAGGCGACGAGGACGTTGACGTTCGACGGCGACACCCCGAACACGCGCCACATGCTACGGGTGAGCGGCTGCGGAAGACTTAGCGGGTCGCGATCAGTGCCAGCCCGACGAGCCCCAACGCAAGGCCGGCGGCTCGCTGCCGGCCGATCCGCTCGTGCAGGACGAACCGGGCGAGCACGACGGTGGTCGCGGGATACAGCGACGCGACCGGCGCGACGAGCGACAGGAGCCCGCGCCGCACGGCGAGGATGACGAGCGCGTTCGCACCTACGTCGCTCAAACCTGCACCGGCGACAGGTGCAATGTCGGCGCGTGGAACGCGGGGCGAACGGCCGAGCAGCAGAGCCACGACCGCGAGCAGCGGCACCGACACGCACCTGGCGATGAACACCGGCCACATCCCCGAACCGCTCGAGCTCTCGGCGAGCAAGATGAAGACGACACCGAATCCCACTCCGGCGCCGGCGCCGAGGGCCATCTCCAGCCGGGGCGAGATGGCCGCGGCGGGATCATGCTCCGCGCCCCCGCCGACGATCGCGGCCGCGACGAGCGCAACCACCACGCCGGCCAGCGCGAGCGCGGACGGGCGCTCGCCGCGCAGGAGACCCCACACCACGGGGAGCACGCCGCCGCCGATCGCGCTGAGCGGCGCCACGATGCTCATCCGGCCCAGCGCAAGGCCACGGAACAGCAATCCGAGAGCTATGACAAGGACGACGCCGGACGCCGCCGACAGGAGAAAGATGTGCGCGGGGGGTGGCGAATCGCGGAGCGTGACGACGAGCAGCGTGGCTGCTGCGAGGCCGAACGACTGCGACACCAGCAACACGGTGATGGTCGGGAGACGCTTGCTGGAGATCCCGCCGAGGAAATCGCCGCTGCCGTAGGTGAGCGCGACGAGTGCGCCGAGCGCGATCTCCATCCGCCGGGATCAGGCGGCGTGTTCGGCGGCGATGCGACCTTCGGCGAGGTCGACGTACCCGGGCTCGGTGTCGTAACCGACGTAGCGCCGGTCGGTGCGGACGGCCGCGACCGCCGTCGACCCCGAGCCGAGGAAGGGGTCGAGCACGACGTCGCCCCGGTAGGTGTAGAGCTGGATCAGTCGTTCCGGGAGCTCGACGGGGAACGGCGCCGGGTGGCCGACCCGGCGGGCGTGCTCGGGCCGGATCTCCCACACGTCGATCGTCGAGGCGAAGAACTCCTCCTTCGAGATGGTGTTCTCGAAGGGAAGCCCTCGTTGCTCGCGCTCCGCCCGGGTGACGGCCCGGTCGAAGCGGCCCTTGCTGGCGACGACGACGCGCTCGGTCACGTCGCGCAGGACCGGGTTCGCGGCCGAGAGGTAGGAGCCGACCGCGATGGAGCCGGTCGCGCCGCGGGCCTTCTGCCAGACGATCTCGCCCCGGAGGAGCAGGGCGAGGTCGTCCTGGAGCACGCGGACGACGTCGCCGGCCAGGGAACGGTATGGCTTGCGGCCGAGGTTGGCCACGTTCACCGCCATTCGCCCGCCGGGCTCGAGCACCCGCCGGCATTCGGCGAACACGTCGCGCAGCATCGCCAGGTACTCGAGATACGAACCGGGCACGCCCCCCTCGCCGAGGGCGGCCTCGTACTCCTTGCCGGCGAAGTACGGCGGCGAAGTGACCACCAACGCGACCGAGCAGTCGTCGATCGCCTCCATGTCACGAGCGTCACCGCAGATGATCGAGTCGGCGGCGCGGCACGGGTTGACGGTGTCGTCGTCCGACAGCTCGGGTGCGGTGAAGCGCTCGTAGAACGGGGCGGCGTCGTGGGACTCGCGATTGCCGGCGCCGAACGATCGCGTGCGGGTCGCCATGTCGGAACGGTACCGGAGGCGGACGCCGAAAGGGCGTTCTAGCCGGGCATGGCGTCGCCCTTGCCGAACACGTACAGCAGGCCGAGCGCGAGGCTGGCCGCAGCGGCGACGAGTGAGACGAGGGTGTAGAGACGGGCGCGTGAGCCGGCGCCGGTCAGTCCGAACGTGCTCGCCAACGCGACGACGGTGTTGGCGGCGAGCAGCCCGGCGAGGAAACACGCCAGCACGAGCAAGCCCGCCGCCCGGCTCCCGGCCCCGGCTGCCGTGACGAACACGAGCGCCTGGGTCGGCGTCTCGAAGCCGATGCCGTGAATCATCCCGACGCTCACGGCAACGCCTCCGCCGTACGTCGGGAGCGGGTCGTCGGGCAACGATGCGACGTGCCGGTGACGGTGACTGTGCCGCGGGATGACCGTGGTTTGCCCAACCGCGCCGACGGGCTCGAGCTCGTGGTCGTGGTGCTCCCCGACCGGGTGCGCGTGCTCGTGCTCGATCACGACCGGGGCGGGCGGCCGCCGCCGCAGGCGCCGGAAGCCGGCGACCAACAGAGCACCGCGGCTCGGCATGCGCGAGCTTCGCCCGTGGCGGAGCGTGGAGACGATCACCCAGACGCCGAGCGCGACGAGCGTGACACCCACCAGCCGTTCCATCACATCCCCGACAGAGCCCGGCAGATGCGCGGACGCGAGGATCACGGCGGCCCCGATCGCGAACGCGACCGCGGCGTGCCCCAACGCATAGAGCGTGGCGAGCATCATCGAGCGGCGACGGCTCTGCTGCGACGCGGCGATGTCGCTCAGGGCCGCGAGATGGTCCCAGTCGAACCCGTGACGGAACCCGAGCGCGAACGCGGTCGCGACGAGGCCGATCTCCAGCCCGGCGCCCGCCGCGACCACGGCACGGCTCACGGCTTTGTTGTCACCCCGGTTCGCACCTCCGATCGGGCGCGGCGCGCCCGGGTTCCCGCCGGAAGCGACAGCAGGCCGAACACGGTGCCTATCGTCGCCCACAGCGCGAGCGCGCCGCCCGCGCTCGCGAGCCGGAACCGCCAGATGAGCGTGGCCGGAGCGGACACCGCATCCGGGGGCCCCGGAAGCACCATGTAACCGACCGCGACGAGGGCGATCCATGCGCCGGCAATCGCGGTCAGGCGAGCCGGATCGGCCAGTTGACGGGCGCGCAGCCAGCCGCCGAGTCGCACGGCAAGGAAAGCCGCGCCGACCGACCACGCAAGCATGGCGAAGTACAGAATCGTCCGCTCGTCGATCGTGTTCGGGTCGCCGACGGACGGCGGGTTGGGCGGGTACTTGGCGAACGGCACGAGGTAGACGACGACGAACGCCGTCGCCGCCCACGCGATCGAGCGCTGCCAGTCGTCACGGCCGGGAAGGCGATGACGCACGGCGGCGAAGGTCGCCGCGAACATCACGCCCAGGGCCACGCTGACCAGGATCACGCCCAACGCGCCGCCGAACGTCTGAACGCCGCGGCTGAACATCTGGTTGCCGCCCCCGCCCCTGGCCTCCTCCAGGCGGATGGCATCGCCGATCACGCGCTCGCCGACGAGCAGGAGGAACAGCGCGCTGGCCGCTCCCCCCACCACGCCGGCAATCGCGCCCCGGCGGATGAAGCTGCCCAACATGGGCCCTCCTCTCCGGGTCTTCTCAATGACAGGGCACGCCGAGGAAATGGCGTGAGTCGTGGAAGAACTCGTGCAGCCTGTGCGCCATGCTTCCGAGCGCAGCGCCGTTCTCCGACGTGATCAGGTACACGGCGAAGATCAGTAGCGCGACGACCAGCCAGGTCCACCCGGGGACCTTGACCTTCTCGAGCTCCAATGCCTCATCCAATGTGCTCACCTCCTCCCGTGTGCTCGTGGACCGGTGCCCCACCGTTGTGGGGATGGTCGTGACCATGACTGTGCGGGTGCGCGTGCAGCGGCGTCGGTTGCCCGACCTGCTCCTCGTACCCGGGGATCGCGATCCGGTAGACGCAGCAGTCGCAATTCATGCGGGCCTC
>DASZGY010000090.1:0-1976 GCA_035938395.1 Acidimicrobiia bacterium | reverse complement strand
TTCCCGACGACGGTCGCGACGATTTCGGAGAGGTCGACCATCTGCCGGTGCAGGTGCAGGCGCCCGGTCTCGAGGCGCGAGATGTCGAGCAGCTCGTCGATGAGCCGCTTGACCCGGTCCGCGTCGTGGTTGACCTGCTCGAGCATCTCGCGCTTCTGATCGTCCTGGAGGCGGTCCCACCGACTGAGGAGCAGCCCCGTGTACCCCTTCACCGACGTGAGGGGCGAGCGCAGCTCGTGCGACACGGTGCTCACGATCTCGATCCCGGTCGGTGCCTGTCGGGCCCGGCGGGCGGCGCTGCGCATCGCCAACAGGGCGCCCACCACCCGACCGGACGCGTCGCGCTGGTACGACGCGGTGACGAACACCGGCACCTCGTCGCCACCGGCGCGCACGATCCGCACCGGCTGCTCGGGCACGCCGGACACGGAGCGCAGGCGAGCGGAGGGGTGATAACCGTCCGCGAGGACTGCGGCGCCGTCGGGCGTCTGAGGCGCCAGCATCGCGGCGCACGAAGCGCCGACCAGCGCGTCACGCGGGTAGCCGGTCAGCGCCACCGCCGCCTGATTGGCGTCGAGGATCCGCCCGGCGGCGTCGAGACGGATCAGGGCGTCCGGATACTCGTCGGCAAGGTCGCCACCTGCAAGGCCGGGCGCAGCTTCCAGCGTCGTCGCCGGCGTCCGTGGGAACGAGACCCCGGTCATGCGGTCGCCGCCACGGTCGGATGCCCCGCCCGGGCGCGCCGCTGGCGAGCTGCCTCGAAACACAGCACGGCGCAGGCCATGCCCACGTTGATCGATTCGCTCCTGCCCTCCATCGGGATGTGCACGAGACCGTCGAGGTGCGACTCCAGCCCGGCAGGAAGTCCGTTGGCCTCGTTGCCGACGACCAGCGCGACCGATGCGGCGAGATCGGCCTCGGTGTAGTCGGTGCCGCGCCCCACCGCGGTTCCGAGGCACGGCCGACCGCCAGCGCGGACGGCCTCGACGACGGTCACCGCGTCCCCACCGACGACCACGGGGACGTGGAACAACGCGCCGGCCGACGCTCGCACGCACTTGGGGTTGTACACGTCGACGGTACCGTCGCAGCAGACTACTCCGGCGGCTCCGGCGGCCTCGGCTGAGCGCAGAACGGTGCCGAGATTGCCGGGGTCGCGGACGTCGGCACAGACGATCAGCGGGCGGGGATCGGCGCCCGCCAATTCAAGCGAGTCCAGGGTGACGTGGATCATCCGCACGACCGCGAGCAGGGGCTGAGGGCTCACGGTGCCCGCGATCCGCTCGAGCACGCCGGGTGCGAGGTCGTGGACGCGGATGCCACGTTCCCACGCCTCGCCGACTTCCGCGGCACCGGCGTCTGTCTCGGCCCGCGGCGCGACGTAGACCGCCTCGATCGGAGCGCCCGCGTCGAGCGCTTCGCGCAACAACGTGGGGCCCTCCAGGACGAACGCCTGCTCAGCCTCCCGGGCCGTGGCCCGAGCGATCAGGCGACGCAGCCGTTGGACCTTGGCGTGCCGGTAGGCGAGCGGTGCCGTGCCGCACCGGCCTTACTCAGCCGGCGCGGGCGCCGCGTCGAGCGCCGCCGATGCCGTGGCCACGAGCGCGGCGAACGCTTCGGGATCGCGGACCGCCAGGTCGGCGAGGATCTTGCGGTCGAGCTCGACGCCGGCGGCCTTGAGGCCGGCGACGAATCGGCTGTAGCTCATACCGTGCTGACGGGCGCCGGCATTGATGCGCTGGATCCAGAGCTGACGGAAGTCGCCCTTGCGCGCCCGACGGTCGCGGTAGGCGTACGCCAGCGAGTGCATGACCTGCTCGTTGGCGGAGCGGAAACTGCGGCTCTTGTTGCCGTAGTAGCCCTGCGCACGCTCGAGGACGGTCCTCCGGTGCTTCTTGCCGTGGACGGCGCGCTTGACCCTGGCCATCTGGAGCTCCTTTCGGGTGAAGTGGGCGAGTGCGTCAGCGGCCGAGGAG
>DASZGY010000089.1:0-4553 GCA_035938395.1 Acidimicrobiia bacterium | reverse complement strand
CGCGAGCTGCGACGCCGGAGAGAGCGCGGGGTGGCAGCACAGGAACAGGAGCGTCAACGTGTCGTCCCGGTCGGGAACCTCCAACTCGTCCCGCGGCCCGAGCGCCCCGTTCGTGTCCTCGCGACGGCGCCGTGCCTGATCGCTTCGGAGCTGGTCCGTGACGCGTCGGGACGCGACCGTCACGAGCCAGGCGCGTGGATTCTGCGGCACACCCTGGTCGGGCCACTGGACGGCGGCGGCGAGCAACGCCTCCTGCACCGCGTCCTCGCACGCGTCGAAGTGCCCGTAGCGACGGACCAGCGCACCGAGCACCTGCGGCGCGAGCTCGCGCAGCTGGTCCTCGAAGGTCGAGGCCGGCGCCGCGCTCACATCTCCTCGCCGCCCGGCTCCATGATCGGCCGTACTTCCATCGCCCAGTACCGCGCGTCCGGCCACCGGGCGGCAATCGCCGTCGCCCGCTCAGGCGTCTCGCATTCGACGATGCAGTAGCCGGCCAACTGCTCCTTGGATTCGACGAACGGCCCGTCGGTGACCGTCGGGACCCTGTCGCGCACGCGGACCGTCTTGGTGTTCGACGGATCGGCCAGCCCTTCCCCACCGATCCATTCCCCGGATTGCGTGAGCTCCTCCATGATCTCGCCGACCTCGTTCATGACGCGGTTGCGCTCCTCCTCCGAGAAGGTCTCCCACGTCGAGGGGTTCTGGTAGATGAGCAACATGTACTTCACGTGCGCACTCCTCGTGGTCCCGGCGCCCGCCGCCGGGCGCCTCTCGTCAGTACGTCGGAGCAAGCCGCCGGTTCTCGACATTCCCCCTCGGGATCGCCTCGATCTACGCGGGGCGGTGGCCGATGATGGCTCGAAGCCCGGTCGGGAGCCGCTCGGTCCCGAAGGACCGTCGAACCTGCGCCTCCACGCCGTGTCGGGCGAGGAGCCCGGGCACGAGGGTGGTGTCGATCAGGACGTTGTCGTGCCGTTCGTCGTCGCGGCGCCACGAGCCGTCGTCGTTCTTGAGGAAGATCGTCATCTCGCGGACGAACCGGTTCGCGGCCGGGGTCGAGGTCTCGGTGATGATCGCCCAGTCCTCCCCGACCCGGCCGTGGATGGCCACGTCCCGCCGAGCTGCACCCCACTCGAGGTCGCACACGTCGATCGCGAGCACACCTCCCGGACGGAGCGCGTGAGCGATCGCGACGAACGCCCGGTCGATCGCCGCCTCGTCGGGAAGGTAGTTCAGGGCGTGGCCGACGCCGACGATCGCGTCGGCGTCCGGGATCGGGTCATCCGGCAGCCTGACCTGTCGCACGTCCTCCGCGCCGGGTACCCCCGCTCGGGCGAGCTCGAGCATCGCCGGCGACGCGTCCGTCGCGACGACGCGGTGGCCGGCGTCGAGGAGGTACCCGGTGAGCAGCCCACTCCCGCAGCCGAGCTCGACGACCAGGCCACTTCGGTCACGCACGGGCTCGAGCCGCGCGACGACGCCCGGAGCGCACATCTCGGCGTGGAACCCGAACCCTCGGTGGTGCACCAGCGCGAGGTCGTCGCGGTAATAGGGCTGATCGTCGCGGTCCACGGCGGCCGGCTCAGTTCACGCCGTCGTGCAGAACCGAGACGATGACCCGCATGATGAGCACGACGCTGCAGAACAGGCTGAAGTAGCCGAAGAACTCGTACAGCGTCGTGTCGCCGGCGAAGGGCGGCCCGCCCTTCACCCCGAGGAGGATCGCGCCGATCAGCCCGACGACACCGCCGACGAGGGCGAGCACCGTGCGGTTGACGAGCTTCGTGACAACGCGCTCGTCGTGAGGATCGGAGAACAGGCTGACCCGGGCGCGGAAGTTGCCCCGCTCGATCTGGTTCGCCATCCGGTCGAGGCGCCGCGGGAGGCGCCGGAGCAGCGGCCCCATGCGAAGGAGCTCCTCGCGGGCGAGCTCCTCGAGCGTCGACGGGGCCATACGCGCGCGCACCCACTCGGTCGCGATGGCCTCGGCCCGGTCGATCACGGGATACCCGGGCGACAGGATCGTCAGCGTCCCTTCCAAGGTGATCAGCGCGCGGAAGAACGTGCTCAGCTCGGGCGGCAGGTTGATCCCGAAGGTGAAGAACAGCTGGAGCAGGTCGTTGAACATCGCCGCGCTCGGCACCACGCCCGGCGCGAGATGGCGGGTCATGAAGCGTGACAGCGCCCGTTCGAGGTCTTCGTCGTCGACGTCGCGCCGGAGCGTCGCGACTTGCAGCGCGGCCTGGCGGAGCAGGTCGGCGTCGCGCTGCGACACCGCCACCATCACGTCGCGGATCGCGGTCTGCTGCAGCGGATCGATCCGGCTGGCGGCGCCGAAGTCGATGAGGGCGAGCCGGCCGTTCCGCAGCACCATCACGTTCCCGGGATGCGGGTCGGCGTGGTACTGCGCGTCCACGAGCATCTGCTGGAGCATGCAGCGCAGCAGGTCCTCGGCGAGCTCGCGCCGGTCGACACCGAGCTCGTCGATCGCGTCGGCGTCGCGCACGCTGACGCCATCGAGCCACTCCATGACGAGCACCCGCCTCGTCGTCAGATCGTGGAATACGGCAGGGATCCGTACGTCGCTGGCACCGTGGAGGTTGGCGGCGATGTCGGACGCGTTGCGCGCTTCGATCTCGAAGTCGAGCTCCTCGCGCAGGCGCTCAGCGAACTCGTCGGCGAGATCGCACACGTGATACTCCGCCCCCCACGTCGTGCGCTGCTCGACGACGGTGGCCAGCTGGTTGAGCACGTCGAGGTCGCGGTTCACGGAATCGGCGATGCCGGGTCGCTGCACCTTCACGACCACCTGCTGCCCGCCGTGGAGGCGTGCTCGATGCACCTGGCCGATCGACGCCGCCGCCAGCGGCTGCGAATCGAACTCGGCGAAGACCTCGTCGACCGACGACCCCAGTTCGTCCTCGAGTAGCTCCCGCACGCCGTCCGGCGGCGCCGGCGCGACCTGGTCCTGGAGGTGCGACAGCTCCTCTGCCACCGGCGGCGAGACGAGGTCGGAGCGCGTGGACGCCACCTGGCCCGCCTTCACGAACATGCCGCCGCACTCCTCCAGTGAGTGGCGGAGCCGGCGAGCGAACGGGACCTGCCTCGCCTCGCCGTCCTCGATGTGCCGGCCGAGGCCGAGGGAGGGACCGAGCCCGTTGCGGATCGCGATGCGCGTGATCTGCGCGTACCGGCTCACCCGCCGACCGCGGCGCTTCACTGCCTTGATCGGGTGCGGGATCGACGTCAGCCCGGACTGGGCGCGCGTGAGCGTGCCCGGCTTCGCGAGCAGCTCGATCCAGACCGACGCCGACATGACCCCGAGAGTCGAGAACAGCCACACGTTGCGCGTGAACCCTTCGGACATGTCCTTGCGCTGGCTCGCGATCGCGAGCGACAAGGCGACACCGCCGACCCAGCCGATCAGGCCCGACAGCAGCGTGGTCGTCCACGAACGGCGGACGCCGAGCAGCCGGCCGACGAGCCAGGCGAGGACCAGCACGCCCGGCAGCGACAGCAGAACCGCGAAGTCGATGAGGTCGCGCAGTTGCTCGGCGGCGAGGATCACGGTGCGGTCCTTCGTCGAGGCGAGCGGGTCGCCTCAGCCAAGCTCTTCGACGGTGAGCTCGTGATCGTTGTGACGGGCGCGCAGGACCTTCTTGTCGAACTTGCCGACGCTGGTCTTCGGGACCTCGTCGATGAACGCCCACCGCTCGGGCACCTGCCACTTGGCCACCTTGTCGGCGAGGAACGCCTGCAGGTCGGCGGCGGTGGTGGCCGCACCCTCGTCGCACACGACGCACGCCAGCGGCCGCTCGTCCCACCTCGAGTCGGGCACGCCGATCACCGCCGCCTCGACGACGTGCGGATGCGCCATGAGCTGGTTCTCGAGGTCGACCGACGAGATCCACTCGCCGCCCGACTTGATGACGTCCTTGGCGCGGTCGGTGATCTGGATGAAGCCGTTCTCGTACACGCAACCGACGTCGCCCGTGCGCAACCAGCCGCCGTCGAACTTGTCGGCGGCGGGATCGCGGTAGTAGCTGCCGGTGACCCACGGCCCGCGTACTTCGATCTCGCCGACCGCCTCGCCGTCCCACGGCAGCGGCGCGCCTGCGTCATCGACGATGCGCAGCTCGACGCCGCCGATCACCCGGCCGGCCCGGGCGCGCCAGACCATCTCCTCCGGCGTGCCGGCCTCGACACCCCGCGGTGAGCGCGCCAACGCGGCGAGGGGGCTGGTCTCGGTCATCCCCCAGCCTTGGACGATGTGCACGTCGTGGTCCTGCTCGAACCGTTCGATCAACGTACGCGGCACCGCCGACCCGCCGCACACGACGAGCCGGAACGAGCTCAAATCGACGGGGTGCTCGACGCTGTAGCGGTGCAGGTCGGACCAGATCGTCGGTACGGCGCCGGCGACGGTGGGCCGCTCCGCCTGGATGAGCTTCGCGAGCGGCTCGGCCTGGAGAAATCGCGCCGGCATCACGAAGTCGGCACCGGCGAGCCACGCCGCGTACGGCAGGCCCCACGCGTTGGCGTGGAACATCGGC
>DASZGY010000088.1:0-13939 GCA_035938395.1 Acidimicrobiia bacterium | reverse complement strand
GCTCCTCCTCGGCGTCGTCGGAGCCGAGCACGGTGATCACCCGCTCGCCCTTCTCGCTGTCGCCGATGCGGACCAAGCCGGAGCTCTCGGCCATGACGGCCGCGCCCTTGGGCTTGCGGGCCTCGAAGAACTCGACGACGCGGGGCAGACCGTGGGTGATGTCCTCGCCGGCGACGCCGCCGGTGTGGAACGTCCGCATGGTCAGCTGTGTGCCCGGCTCACCGATCGACTGGGCGGCGATGATTCCGATCGCCTCGCCCAGGTCGACCATCGAGCCGGTGGCGAGCATCGTGCCGTAACAGCTCGAGCACACGCCCTGGAGCGACTCGCAGGTGAGCACCGACCGCACCCGCACCCGGTCGACGTCCGGGTCGGTGGCGAGCTGGCGCAGCTCCGGCTCGTCGATCTCGGTGTTGCGCGCGATCTTGCTCCCGTCGGCGAGCTTCACGTCCTCGGCCAGGCACCGCCCGAGCAGCTTCGTCTCGAGGAGACGCAGGTTCTCGGGATCGCCCTTCACGTCCTCGACCCAGATGCCCCGGTTCGACTCGCAGTCCTCGTCGCGCACGATGAGCTCCTGCGCGACGTCGACGAGCCGGCGCGTGAGGTACCCCGAGTCGGCCGTCCGCAGTGCGGTGTCGGCCAGGCCCTTGCGGGCGCCGTGCGTGGAGATGAAGTACTCGAGGACCGAAAGGCCCTCACGGAAGTTCGACTTGATCGGCCGCGGGATGATCTCGCCGCGCGGGTTGGCCACCAGGCCGCGCATACCGGCGATCTGGCGGACCTGCATGACGTTCCCACGTGCGCCCGACCCGACCATCATGTCGATCGGGTTGAACTTCTCGGCCTGCAGCTCCACCTGCATCGCCTCGCGCACCCGGTCGGTGGCCTCGGTCCAGATCTCGATCTCCTTCTGGCGACGCTCGTCGTCGGTGATGACGCCGCGGTCGAACTGCTGCTCGACCTTGTCGGCCTCGGCCTCGAACCGCTCCAGGAGCGGGCCCTTCTCGGCCGGGGTCCGGACGTCGGAGATGGAGATCGTCAGCCCTGCCTGCGTCGAGTACGCGAAGCCGAGGTCCTTGAGCTTGTCGAGGCTCTCGGCCACGTCGGCTCTCGGGTAGTTCTCGACCAGGTCGCTGATGAGCTCGGTGACGTCACGCTTGCGCAGCACGCGGTTCACGTACGGGAAGTCGGGCGGGAAACACTCGTTGAGGAGCAGGCGACCCAGCGTCGTCTCGACGAGCACCTTGCCGTCGCCGTTGGACCCGGTGCGGTTGAGCACGATCGCGTCGGAGTGCTCGTCGTCGCGCACGGGGAACCGGTCCTCGGGGAAGCGCGCCGCCGGCATCCGCACCTTGACCGGCGCGTGGACCGACAGGCCGTGCTCCTGGCCGTCGCCGTTCGGCGCGAACCGCTGCTCGTGGGCGAGGATCGCCTCGTCGAGCGATGCGAAGGCCCGCCCCGCTCCGGGAGCGTCGTCGACGATCTCGGTGACGTAGTACTCGCCGATGACGATGTCCTGGTTCGGCACCGCGATGGGCCGGCCGTGGGCGGGGGACAGGATGTTGTGCGACGACAGCATCAGGATCCGCGCCTCGGCCTGCGCCTCGGAGCTGAGCGGCAGGTGCACCGCCATCTGGTCGCCGTCGAAGTCGGCGTTGAACGCCGCGCAGACGAGCGGGTGGATCTGGATCGCCTTGCCCTCGACGAGCACCGGCTCGAACGCCTGGATACCGAGGCGGTGGAGCGTGGGCGCACGGTTGAGGAGCACGGGGTGCTCCTTGATGACCTCTTCGAGCACGTCCCACACCTGCGGGCGGGCGCGCTCGACCATCCGCTTGGCGGACTTGATGTTCTGGGCGTACTCGAGGTCGACGAGCCGCTTCATCACGAAGGGCTTGAACAGCTCGAGCGCCATCTGCTTCGGCAGACCGCACTGCTGCAGCTTCAACTGCGGGCCGACGACGATCACGGAGCGGCCCGAGTAGTCGACGCGCTTGCCGAGCAGGTTCTGGCGGAACCGGCCCTGCTTGCCCTTGAGCATGTCGGACAGCGACTTGAGCGCGCGGTTGCCGGGCCCGGTGACGGGCCGGCCGCGGCGGCCGTTGTCGAACAGGGCGTCGACGGCCTCCTGCAGCATGCGCTTCTCGTTGTTGATGATGATCTCGGGAGCGCCGAGGTCGAGGAGTCGCTTCAGCCGGTTGTTCCGGTTGATGACGCGCCGGTACAAGTCGTTGAGGTCGGACGTCGCGAAGCGGCCGCCGTCGAGCTGCACCATCGGGCGCAGGTCGGGCGGGATGACCGGCACCGCGCGCAGCACCATCCCCATCGGCGAGTTGACCCGGCGGCCGTCCTCGTTGGTGCGGTTGAACGCCGAGATCACCTTCAGCCGCTTGATCGCCTTGGCCTTGCGCTGGCCCTTGGCGACGGCGATGACCTCCTTGAGGCTGACCTCCTCGAGGTCGAGGTCGAGGCGGTCGATGAGGTCCTCGACGGCCTCGGCGCCCATGCCGCCGGCGAAGTACTCCTGGTACCGGTCGACGATCTCGCGCCACACGTGCTCGTCGTCGACGAGCTGCTTGGGTGCGAGGCCGCGGATCGTGTCCCACACGCTCTGGAGGAACTCGCGCTCCGACTCGGCGCGGGTGCGCAGCTCCTCGAAGTCCTTGTCGCGGGCCTTCTGGGACCGCTCGCTGTCGGCCTTGCGGGCGTTGCCGCTCGCCGACGCCTTCTCGTACTCCTTGATCTCGTTCTCGAACTGCTCGTCGCGCTCGCGCAGACGGAGCTCGAGCTCCTTCTCGACCTCGGCGATCTCGGCGCGGATGTCGGCCTCGAGCTTCGGCAGGTCCTTCTGACGCTTCTCCTCGTCGACCCAGGTGATCAGTCGAGCCGCGAAGTAGATGACCTTCTCGAGGCTCTTGGGCGCGATGTCGAGCAGGTAGCCGAGACGGCTCGGGACGCCCTTGAAGTACCAGATGTGGGTGACGGGGGCGGCGAGCTCGATGTGGCCCATCCGCTCACGCCGGACCTTGGAGCGCGTGACCTCGACGCCGCAGCGCTCACAGATGATGCCCTTGAACCGGACGCGCTTGTACTTGCCGCAGTAGCACTCCCAGTCCTTGGTCGGCCCGAAGATCTTCTCGCAGAACAGGCCGTCCTTCTCGGGCTTGAGCGTGCGGTAGTTGATCGTCTCCGGCTTCTTCACCTCGCCGTTCGACCACATGCGGATCTGCTCCGCGGTGGCGAGCGCGATGGTCAGCTGGGCGGAGTCGTTGACGTCGAGCACCGGGCTCATGTGCGTCCTACCTCTTCCTTCGTTCTTCCTCGTTCGTCGCTGATCGTCGTCGTCAGAACGCCGGCTCGCGACGGCGCTCGTCCTCTTCGTCGGTCCCGCGCTCGGGTCGGGACAGGTCGATGCCGAGCGACTCGGTGGTGCGGAAGGCGTCCTCGTCGAGCTCCCGGATCTCCACCTCTTCGCCCGCCTCGTTGACGACGCGGACGTTGAGGCACAGGGCCTGCATCTCCTTGATGAGCACCTTGAAGCTCTCGGGGATGCCCGGCTCGGGGATGTTCTCGCCCTTGACGATGGCTTCGTACACCTTCACGCGACCGAGGACGTCGTCGGACTTGATCGTGAGGATCTCCTGGAGCGCGTACGCCGCGCCGTACGCCTCGAGCGCCCACACCTCCATCTCGCCGAAGCGCTGCCCGCCGAACTGCGCCTTCCCACCCAGCGGCTGCTGGGTGATCATCGAGTAGGGGCCGGTCGACCGGGCGTGGATCTTGTCGTCGACGAGGTGTGCAAGCTTCAGGATGTAGATCCATCCGACCGTGACAGCCTTGTCGTACCGCTCGCCCGTCCGGCCGTCGTACAGGAATGCCTTCCCGTCGAGGCCGACGAGACGCTGTCCGTCGGCGCCGTCGCTGTGCATCCGCTTGAACAGGTCCTCGATCGTCCCCTCGGGGCTCTGGCCGGCACCGCCCTCCTCGTCCCAGTGGGCGCCGTCGAACACCGGGCTCGACACCCACAGCGCGGGCTGGGTGACCGGGCTCGTCTTGCGTCCGTTCTTGGGCGCGGCGGCCTCACCCTCCCAACCGTGCCGGGCGGCGTACCCGAGGTGGGCCTCGAGCACCTGGCCGACGTTCATGCGGGAGGGGACGCCGAGCGGGTTGAGGATGATGTCGATCGGGGTGCCGTCGGCGAGGTAGGGCATGTCCTCGATCGGCAGGATCTTGGCGATCACGCCCTTGTTGCCGTGGCGCCCGGCGAGCTTGTCGCCCTCCGAGATCTTGCGTCGCTGCGCGACGTAGACCCGGACGAGCTCGTTCACGCCCGGGGGCAGCTCGTCGCCGTTGTCGCGAGAGAACTTGCGCACGTCGATGACCTTGCCGGTCTCGCCGTGCGGCACCTTCAGAGACGTGTCGCGGACCTCGCGGGCCTTCTCGCCAAAGATCGCCCGCAGGAGCCGCTCCTCGGGCGTGAGCTCGGTCTCGCCCTTCGGCGTCACCTTCCCGACGAGGATGTCGCCGGGGCCGACCTCGGCGCCGACGCGGATGATCCCGCGCTCGTCGAGGTCCTTGAGGATGTCCTCGGACAGGTTCGGGATGTCGCGGGTGATCTCCTCGGCGCCGAGCTTCGTGTCGCGGGCGTCGATCTCGTGCTCCTCGATGTGGATCGACGTCAGCACGTCGTCGCGCACGAGACGCTCGGAGATCACGATCGCGTCCTCGTAGTTGTGACCCTTCCAGGGCATGAACGCCACGAGCAGGTTCTTGCCCAGCGCCAGCTCGCCGTTGTGCGTGGACGGCCCGTCCGCCAGGACGTTCCCCTTGCGGACCTGGTCGCCCGACTCGACCAGAGGCTTCTGGTTGATGCAGGTGCCCTGGTTGGAGCGGCGGAACTTGGACAGCCGGTGCGTGGTGCGGCCGTTCTTCTGGTAGTCGACGACGATCGAGTCGCCCGAGACCTCGGCCACGGTGCCGTTGTCGTCGGCGACCACGAGGTCGCCGGCGTCGCGGGCGGCGCGGCTCTCGACGCCCGTGCCGATGAACGGCGCGGTCGAGCGCAACAGCGGCACCGCCTGGCGCTGCATGTTGGCGCCCATGAGCGCCCGGTTGGCGTCGTCGTGCTCGAGGAACGGGATGAGGCTCGTCGCCACCGAGACGATCTGCTTCGGCGACACGTCCATGTAGTCGACCTCGCCCGGATCGACGTACGCGACCTCGCTGCGGCGCGCCCGCACCAGCACCTTCTCGTCGAGGAACCGGCCGCGGTCGTCCACCCGGGCATTGGCCTGGGCGATGACGTAGCGGTCCTCGTCGTCGGCGGCGAGGTACTCGATCTCCTCGGTGGCGACGCCCTCGCGCACCTTCCGGTACGGCGTCTCGATGAAGCCGAACCGGTTGATGCGGGCGTACGTCGACAGGTAGCCGATGAGGCCGATGTTCGGGCCTTCCGGCGTCTCGATCGGGCACATGCGGCCGTAGTGGCTGGGGTGGACGTCACGGACCTCGAACCCGGCGCGCTCACGCGAGAGGCCGCCCGGGCCGAGCGCCGACAGACGCCGCTTGTGGGTGAGCCCGGCGAGGGGGTTCGTCTGGTCCATGAACTGGCTGAGCTGGCTCGAGCCGAAGAACTCCTTGATGGCGGCGACGACGGGCCGGATGTTGATGAGCGTCTGCGGCGTGATCGCCTCGACGTCCTGAGTGGTCATGCGCTCGCGGACGACACGCTCCATGCGCGACAGGCCGACTCGGACCTGGTTCTGGATCAGCTCGCCGACCGACCGCACCCGACGGTTGCCGAAGTGGTCGATGTCGTCGGGGTAGTAGTCGGGGTCGTTGTTGTGCAGCTTCACCAGGTACGAGACCGTGGCGAGGATGTCGGCCCGGGAGAGCGTGAACTCCTTGCCGCCGGGCGGCTTGAGGTCGAAGCGCTCGAGGCCGAGCTTCGGGTACTCGTCGAGGAGCTTCTTCGAGACCTTGTGCCGGCCGACCTTGGCCATGTCGTAGCGCTTCGGGTTGAAGAAGAGGTTCTCGAGCAGGCCGCGCGCCGAGTCGGGTGTCGGCGGCTCGCCGGGGCGGAGCTTCCGGTAGATGTCGATGAACGCCGCCTCGGCGTTCTCGGTGTGGTCCTTCTCGAGGGTGTTGCGAATCGACTCGTACGGGTTGCCCTGGGCGTCGAGGATGAGGTTGAGCAGCTCCTCGGGCGTCTCGCCGAAGCCGAGCGCCTTGAGGAGGACGGTGACGGGCTGCTTGCGCTTGCGGTCGATGCGGACGTAGACGATGTCCTTCTTGTCGACCTCGAACTCGAGCCAGGCGCCGCGACCGGGGATGATCTTGGCGTCGACGAGGTCCTTCTCGGGCGAGGTCTTGTCGGGGCTGATCCCGAAGTACACGCCCGGCGACCGCACCAGCTGCGAGACGACGATGCGCTCGGTGCCATTGATGATGAACGTGCCGCGGTCGGTCATCATCGGGAAGTCGCCCATGAAGACCGTCTGCTCCTTGATCTCGCCGGTGGCGGCGTTCATGAAGCGGGCGGTGACGAAGAGCGGCCGCGCGTAGGTCATGTCGCGCTCGCGGCACTCCTGCTCGGAGTGCTTCGGCGGGTCGAAGACGTGGTCGGCGAGCTCGAGCTTGAGCTGGCCGGTGAAGTCCTCGATCGGCGAGATGTCGCGCAGGACCTCGGCGACACCCTCGTCGAGGAACCACTGGAACGATTCCCGCTGGACGGCGATGAGATCGGGAAGCTCGAGGACCTCCCGAAGCTTGGCGAAGGACAGACGTTCCCGGGACGCGAGACGAGCCAACGTCACTCCTCTGAGGGAAGGCGCGCGCCGACCAGCGCCAGATTGGTCAGCAAATGCACGAACGGGCAGACACGGCTAAAGAAATATTAGCGCGCGTCGACGATTTCCTGCAACAAACGTGCCCGAAATACGCCGCCCCCGGCGACGCTGTGCTGCGGAGGATACGACGACCCCCCAAGGGGGTCAAGACCCGCTCCCGACAAAAGCCGCGTAAGGACAGAGCAGGTGCCGTGCCGGGAGCGGTCGCCGACCGGGGGGCGGGTGGGTCTACTTCAGCTCCACCTTGGCGCCGGCGCCTTCGAGCTGCTCCTTGGCCTTGTCGGCGTCCTCCTTGGACACCTTCTCGAGGACCGGCTTGGGGGCCGACTCGACGAGCTCCTTCGCCTCCTTGAGCCCGAGGCTCGTGAGGGACCGGACCTCCTTGATGACCTTGATCTTCTCGCTCCCGGCCTCGGCGAGGACGACGTCGAACTCGTCCTGCTCCTCGGCGGCCTCTGCTGCGGGCGCGCCGGCAGCGGGACCCGCGACTGCGACGGGCGCAGCGGCGGTCACGTCGAACTCCTCCTCGAACGCCTTGAGGAACTCGTTGAGCTCCAGGACGCTCATGCTCTTGAAGACGTCCAGCAGCTCTTCGGTGCTGAGCTTGGTTGCCACGGTGATTACTCCTCTTGCTCGGAAGACTCGGAGGACTCGGAAGACTCGGTCGAGGCGGCGGGCTCGGAAGCCGCTCGTTGATCGATCAGCGCGCGCACGCCGTAGGCGAAGTTGCGCGTGAACGCCTGGAACAGGCCGGCCGCCTTGGTCATCGGCGCCTGGAAGCCGCCGGCGAGCATGGCGAGCAACTGCTCGCGGGGCGGGATGTCGGCGAGGGCGGTCAGCTCGGCCGCAGTGATGAGCCGGGGCCCGAGCAGGCCGCCCTTGACGACGAGCTCGGGATTGGTCCGGCCGAAGTCGCGCAGCGCCTTGGCCGCCGGTACGGCATCGCCGTGCACGAAGGCGATCGCGACCGGCCCTTCCAACAGGGGGAGAAGACCGTCGAGGCCCGCCGCTTCCGCCGCCCGGCGGGCGAGGCGGTTCTTGAACACCTTGTACTCGGTGTTGGCCGGCCGGAGTGAGCCGCGCAGCTCGGCGAGGGCGCGCACGCTGAGGCCGCGGTACTCGGTGAGCACGGCGGCATCGGCGTCGTCGAGCTTGGAGCGGATCTCCTCGACGACTGCGGTCTTCTCCGGCTTCGGCATGTCTCTTTCCGACTTGTTCTCGACAACGAGAAACGGGACGCCCAGACCTGCGAGGACGTCCCGTCGTCATTCGAAAACGGTGTCGCCTCGTCCGGCGGGCCGAGATGGTGCCGACCCATTACCGCTGCGCGACCGGAGGTCTGGGGCGCGTTGTGTTGTGGAATCGAGATTACTACGAGCCGGCCGGACCCGTCGTGTCGATCTCGACCGTGGCGGCCCACTCCCAGCGACCGTCGGCGGGGTCGGCGCCGAGCGCGCGCATGGCGTCGAGCGAGAAGCGCACGACGTCGGCCGCCGAGGCGTCTCGGGGGAAGTCGAAGGTGCATTGCCCGAGCGACATGCGGGCGTCGGGAGCGGTGACGCCCGCCGCTGCCAGCCGGCCGGGCACGGCGTCTTCGCTTCCGGCCGGCCCCGGCGGGCGGACGTGCACGGGCACCGACCGGCGGATGGAACCCGCCCGGCCGATCCACGTGCCGGGGACGTCCTGGCGCCGGGCCTTCCGCTCCTTGCGTCCGAGGCCTTCGAGGCCGCTCACGACGGGTCGGATCGAGACGCCGTCCACGCGGCTGAACCTTCCGAGCACGCCGCGATGGAGCAGCTTCCGTTCGATGAACTCCTCCACCTCGCTGGAGTCGCGGTCGGTGAAGGCCCCGCCCTTCGCCACGGCTACGCCGCGGTGGTACGTGCCGCCTCGACCACCGCGGGGTCGATGCGGATGCCGGGTCCCATCGTCGACGACGTCGCGATCGACTTGGTGTAGCGGCCCTTGGCCGCCGCCGGCTTGTTGCGGAGGATCTCGTCGAGGACGGCCTGGAAATTCTCGAGCAGGGCGTCCCGCTCGAAGCTGACCTTGCCGATCGGGACGTGCACATTGCCGTTCCGGTCGGTGCGGTACTCCACCTTGCCCGCTTTGAACTCGGCCACCGTGGTGCCGACATCGGTCGTGACCGTGCCCGTCTTCGGGTTCGGCATCACGCCCCGAGGCCCGAGGACGCGGCCGAGCCGCCCGACCTGGGACATCAGATCAGGCGTGGCGATGGCCACGTCGAAGTCGAGGAAGCCCTCCTGGACCCGCGCGACGAGATCGTCCGCGCCCACGACGTCGGCACCGGCCTCCTCCGCCTCGCGGGCGGCGTCGCCGGTGGCGAACACCGCCACCCGGACCGCCTTGCCCGTGCCATGCGGCAGCGACACGGTGCCGCGGATCATCTGGTCGGCCTTGCGGGGGTCGATGCCGAGCCGGAACGTGATCTCGACGGTCTCGTCGAAGTTGCGCTTCGCCAGCGACTTCACGAGATCGAACGCCTCGTCCGGGGTGTAGAGCCGATCGCGGTCGAACTTTCGAGTCGCGTCGACGTACTTCTTGCCGGTGCGGCTCACGAGTCCCTCACTTCGATGCCGGCGGACCGGGCGGTGCCCTCCACCTGGCGCATCGCACCTTCGGGGTCGACGGCGTTGAGGTCGGGCATCTTCGTCTCGGCGATCTGGCGGACCTGCGCCCGCGTGACCGAGCCGACCTTCTCCATGCGCGCGTTGGCGGCGCCCTTCTCGACGCCGGCCGCCTGCTTGAGCAGGAAGGTCGTGGGCGGGGTCTTGGTGACGAACGTGAACGACCGGTCCTCGAAGATCGAGATCTCGGCCGGGATGATCATCCCGCGCTGCGACTCGGTCTGCGCGTTGTACGCCTTGCAGAAGTCCATGATGTTGATGCCGTGCGGCCCGAGCGCAGTGCCCACGGGCGGGGCCGGCGTCGCCTGCCCCGCGGGGATCTGAATCTTGACCACTGCGGCCAGCCTCTTCTTCGCCACTACCTGCGCTCCGCTCTCGTCCCGATTACAGCTTCGAGACCTGGCCGAACTCGAGCTCGACCGGGGTCTCACGTCCGAAGATGTTCACGAGCACCTTGAGCTTCGAGCGGTCGACGTCGATCTCGCTGATCGCGCCGTTGAAGTCGGCGAACGGCCCGGCCACCACCCGCACCTGCTCGCCGGTCTCGAACTCCAGCCTCGGTCGGGCCTTCTTCTGCGCCACCTCGGCGCCCTCGACCTTCCCGACGCCCAGGATGTCCTCGACCTCGCGGCGGGACAGCGGCGTCGGCTTGGCCCCGCTCCCCACGAACCCCGTGACTCCCGGCGTGTTGCGCACGACGTACCAGGAGTCGTCGTCGAGCTCCTGGCGGACGAGGAGATAACCGGGGAAGACCTTCTTCTGCACGACGACCTTCCGGCCGCCCTTGAACTCGATGACATCCTCCATCGGGATGACGACCTCGTAGATGCGGTCCTCGACGTTCATCGAGCGGACGCGGCTCGCAAGGTTCTGCTTCACCTTGTTCTCGTAGCCGGCGTAGGTGTGGACGACGAACCAGTTGCCCGGTCGGTCGTACGGGCTCGGCTCGGCCGGTGCCGCGGGCTCCTCCTCCTCGACCTCGGTGACGTCGACGAGCTCGGCGTCCTCGAGTGACGGCTCGGGCGTGACCTCGACGATCTCCTCTGCCGGCACCCCCGGCGACTCGAGGACCGACATGGGCTCGGCCGCGTCGGCGTCGGCCTCTTGGCTCTGATCGCGCCCGACCGAGAGGATGGCCTCGGCCTCGGCGACGATGTCGCTCTCGGACGCGCTGGCCAGGTCGGCCCGCTCCTCGGTCTCCTCCTCGACGGCTTCGTCCTCCGCCTCGACCGCCCGGGCGCCCTCGAGTGGCGTCGTCTCGGCGTCGTCCGGCGTCTCGTCCGCGAGCTCGTCGTCCGCGGCGAGTGGATCCTCCGCCGGGGTCTCGGGAATCGACTCGTCGACCGAGCTCTGCTCGTCTTCGGCGCGCTCTTCGGCCGGGGTCTCGTCCTCGCGGTCGCGGCCGGGATCTTCGGGGGGAAAGGTCGTCATCGTCAGTTGAAGAGGAACAGGACGAGCTTCGCCGAGAGATAGTCGTACCCGAAGATGAGCGACGTCATGAAGATCACCGCGATGAGCACGATGATCGTGGAGTTGACGACCTCGTGCCGCGTGGGCCACGCGACCTTCCGGAGCTCGCCCCGGACCTCGCTGAGGTACTGGCGGGGGCCGGTGCGCTCGCGTTGCGGCGCCGCCTGGGGGCGGGCCTTGCGCTCGGGCGCGCGCGGCCGGTCGGCCTGCTGGCGTTGCATCAGTCGCTTGGTCTGTCGGTTCACGTCACCGCCTCGGTGCGGGCGATCTCGCTGTCGGGTTCGTGGTGGCAGCAGGGCAGGAGGGACTCGAACCCCCAACCGCCGGTTTTGGAGACCGGTGCTCTGCCAAATTGAGCTACTGCCCTCCGGGCGCGCGGGGGCCCGAACGCCAGAGTAGCAGCGGCCCTCCGAAGTACGTCAGCCGGGTCTGGCTATGCGACCGCGGTCCGGCGGCGGGAGCGGGCGAGGATCAGGGCGGCAGCCGTGCCCGCGGTGGCGAGCGCGGCGCCGCCGATGGCGCCGGCGTACGCGAGCCGCCGGCCCGACAGCAGCGACCGGACGGCGTGGCGCTCACCGGCCTCTTCGAGCGCGGCGAGAGTCTGGGCGAGCAGGCTGGGCGACGGCTCGAGGAAGCGCGTGCGCAGCTGCTGGAGCGCCCGCAGCATCCGCCGGTACCGGGCCAGCTCGGCCTGGCACCGCAGGCACGACTCGATGTGCGTCTGCATCGCCAGGTCGACCGGTGTCCCCTCGACGGTCTCCGGCAGCATTCGCGCTACGTCTTCACACCGCATGGGCGGACCTCCCGCCTTCTTCGAACACCACGTCACGAAGGCGCTTCCGCCCCCGGTGCAGCCTCACCTTCGCCGCCGCTACCGAGATGCCGAGGTCCTCGGCGATGGCCTCGTGCGACAAGCCGTACACGTCCTTCAGGACCACAACGCTCCGCAGCTTCGGAGGCAGCGCCGCGACCGCGCGGGCGAGATCCTCGAGGCCGATCGCCGACTCCGCGGCCGCTTCGGGATGTCCCTCGATGGACGTGTCGACCGGCTCCTCGAGCATGTCGAGGGACTCGGTGCGCCGGCGGCGCCGCTTCTGCACCAGCGTCGCCGCCGCGTTGGCGGTGATGCGGTACAACCACGTGGAGAACTGCGCGTCGCCGCGGAAGCGCTTGATGCCCTTCCAAGCCCGGAGATACGACTCCTGGACCACGTCGCGTGCGTCCTCCTCGTTGGCCGTGAGCCGCATCGCGAGGGTGTACGTATCGACGTAGGTGCGCCGCACCAGCTCGTCGAACGCCGCCCGGTCACCTTCTCGGGCAGCGGCGACCAGACGGTCGACCTCCGCCCTCAGCTCTGCGGTTGGGTCCGTGGCCATTCAGACCCCTGACGCACGCGTCGGGTTACGAGCCACCGGCTACCGGGTCTCTTTGTGGAGCGTGTGGCGGCGGTCCCAGCGGCAGTACTTCTTCATCTCGATGCGCTCCCGATCGTTGGTCCGGTTCTTCATCGTGATGTAGTTCCGCCGTTTGCAGACGTCGCACGCCAGCGTCACCTTCACTCGCTTGTCGCTCGCCACGGGGCTCCCCTACTTGATGATCTTGGTGACGCGGCCGGCGCCGACCGTGCGGCCCCCCTCGCGGATCGCGAAGCGGAGGCCTTCCTCCATCGCGATCGGGGCGATGAGCTCGACGGTCATCTCGGTGTTGTCGCCCGGCATCACCATCTCGACCCCTTCCGGCAGGGCGATGGACCCGGTGATGTCCGTCGTGCGGAAGTAGAACTGCGGGCGGTAGTTCGCGAAGAAGGGCGTGTGGCGGCCGCCTTCGTCCTTGTTCAGGACGTACACCTGGGCCAGGAAGTTCGTGTGGGGCGTGATGCTGCCCGGCTTGGCCAGCACCTGACCCCGCTCGACGTCCTCCTTCTTGGTGCCGCGCAACAGCACGCCGATGTTGTCGCCCGCCCGCCCCTCGTCGAGGAGCTTGCGGAACATCTCGACACCGGTGACGACGGTCTTGGTGGTGTCCTTGATGCCGATGATCTCGACGTCGTCGCCGGTGTGGATGACACCCTGCTCGACCTTGCCGGTGACGACGGTGCCGCGGCCCGTGATGGAGAACACGTCCTCGATCGGCATGAGGTAGGGCTTGTCGAGGTCGCGGACGGGCTCGGGCACGTAGGTGTCGACGGCGTTCATCAGCTCGACGACCTGCTCGACGGCACCGGGGTCGCCGTCGAGGGCCTTGAGCGCGCTCACGCGGACGACCGGCACGTCGTCGCCCGGGAACTCGTACTCCGTGAGCAGCTCCCGCACCTCGAGCTCGACGAGGTCGAGGAGCTCCTCGTCGTCGACGGCGTCCACCTTGTTGAGGGCGACCACGATCGACGGCACGCCCACCTGGCGGGCGAGCAGCACGTGCTCGCGCGTCTGGGGCATCGGGCCGTCGGTGGCGGCCACGACGAGGATCGCTCCGTCGATCTGGGCCGCGCCCGTGATCATGTTCTTGATGTAGTCGGCGTGCCCGGGCATGTCGACGTGCGCGTAGTGCCGGTTCGGGGTCTCGTACTCCACGTGGGCGATGTTGATCGTGATCCCACGCTCCTTCTCCTCCGGCGCCTTGTCGATCTCGTCGAAGCTCGTGTACGTCGTCGACGGATCCTGGTCGTGGAGGACCTTGGTGATGGCGGCAGTCAGGGTCGTCTTGCCGTGGTCGATGTGACCCATCGTTCCGACATTGAGGTGCGGCTTGGTCCGCTCGAACTTCGGCTTGCTCACGTCGTTACTCGCTCTCTTTGTCTTTGATTCCTGTGGATTCCTGTGTCGATCGGGTCGGTAGTAGCGGTGGCGGGACTCGAACCCGCGACGCCGCGATTATGAGCCGCGTGCTCTGCCAACTGAGCTACACCGCCGAGCCCCCTTACGGACTCGAACCGTAGACCCCTTCCTTACCATGGAAGTGCTCTGCCGACTGAGC